>NZ_JBFAQB010000013.1:0-244412 GCF_040676995.1 Nonomuraea sp. NPDC049419
GGCGCCCTGCCCGCCAGTTCGGCGCTGCCCGCGACCGTCCCGGCCGTCGCCGCGGCCCTCCACCCCGTGGAACCGGCCGAACAGGTCACCACCGACCAGGACGCATCCGAGCGGGACACGACCGGCTCCCGGAACGATCAGGCCGGCACCGCCCAGCGCGACACCCCTGCCGAGCAACCCACCGGGCGCGACACCACCCCGGACGCCACCGGACGCGGCACAAGGCCCGACTCCGCCCAGAACGCGGGACAGGACACGTCCCCCGGCACGCGGCAGGAGACCTCCGACCCGAACGCCCAGCGGGCCCCCGTCGCGACCAGCGACCAGCAGACGATCGTCGCCCCGCCGCGTACGGACATGACCGCGCCTCCCCCGCCACCCGCGCGCCAGGCCAACGGCGACCGGCCCGCCGACGTGATCGTCGCCCCTGCCCGGCCGCACGACGTGCCAGGACTCCCCGCCCAGGACCAGACCCCCGAGGCGAGAACGCAGACCCCCCGCACACCCGCCCCGGAGACCGACCCACCCGCACAGAACGGACGGCTCCAGGGCCAGGACGGCCGCCGGCCCGCCGACGCGAGCCGGGCCGCCGACGCGAGCCGGGCCGGCGACGCGAGCCGGGCCGGCGACGCGAGCCGGGCCGGCGAGGGCGCACGGCAGGACCCGCCGGACACCCGCCCGGGCAGCCAGCCGGACAGTCGGCCGGACAGTGCTGCAGGTGAGCGTTCGACGACGGCGACCGCCGGCCCTGACCGCGTGACCGCCGAGGTTCCCGAGCGCGGGCCCGGCCAGTCTCCGGAGCGTGCGGGCGCTCAGCCACCCGAGCGGGTGAGTGCCCAGTCGCCGGAGCGTTCGGGCGAGGCGGTCGGTCGTGACGCCGCGCACGACCAGAACACCCGCCCCAAGGCGGCCGAGCACGCGCCCGAGGCGGGCGGGGCGTCGCAGGAGGCGCGGCGGCCACTCGCGGCGGCGTCAGGCGGGCCCGATGCCGTGCTGGTCGGCGGGCACCCGGTGGTGGCGCCTTCGCGGCCGCGCAGCTTCGCCGAGGCCGCGGCGACGTTCCACCGCTGGACCCCCGGCGACGGCGAGAGCCGTGCCGACGGCCCCAACCGCATTGAGCGGCTGCTCACCGGACAGGGCGGCGGGCGGGGAGGCGCCACCCGGCCGGATCCCGAGTTCCTGCTGCCCGGCTGGGCCCTGATCAACAAGCTGCCCACGGTGCGCGCCGACGAGGCGACCGCCCTGACCCTGACCCAGATGCACGCGAGCCTGCAGAGGGAGAATCCGAAGGCCGCGATCGAGAGCCTGGCAGAGGAGCTGTTCGCCAACAGGTACGCCGTGGACGCCGTGGTGGAGCTCTACCAGGACGCCCAGCGCCAGGGCATGGCCCCGGAGGCGGCACGCGGCAGTGCCATGCTGGCCGAAGCGCTCCGTCTCGCGATGCCCCGCGACAATCTTCGCTGGCTCGGCTACCGGCACCGGGCGCTGCTGGACGTGACGACCCCGGAGGACGCGCGCACGCTAGGGCTGCTGGTCGACATGATGTCGCCGCACCTGAGCATCCAGGAGCTCGACAGCTACCTGTTCCCCTGGATGCGGAAGGAGGGGCTCAACCGCTATCACCAGGTACTGCCGCTCGTCCGGGCGGCGGACGCCGCCGGATTCCTGCCTCCCGGGCTGCACCACGCGGGCGAGTTCCATGCGGTGATGGCGGCGTTCCGGCAGGTGGAGCCGGAGCTGTGGACGGGTGTGGTGGCGTCGGTGAAGCTGGGCGTCGACGGGCTCGGCCTGGAAGACGCCCGGATGCTCGGTGCGCTGCACGGCATCGCTGGGGCGCCGGACGTGCCGCCAAGGACGCCCCATCACCAGCCGGTCGAGGACCTGGCGCACCAGCTGGGCCAGGGAGGATCGGTCGAACAGCTGCTCCGTCTGGCCGCGGACGCCCGTGAGCACGGCTCCGATCCGACGCGGGCGGCAGACCTGCAGGAGCTCCATGAGCTGCTGGCGACGCATCGGGCGCGGGATCCCCACCTGTGGGACGGCCTGCGGCTGGCCGACGACCACCACCTTCCCGCCGTGCGTGACGACCAGGCGCGTGTCCTGGGCAGGCTGGCGGAGCTCGCCGGGCCTGCTCCGGATCGGCCGGCCTGGGTGTTCGACCCGCTGCGGCGGCTCGCGTACGACGCCGGGCTCGGGCACTCGGTGCCGGAGCTGGTGCGGCGGGCGGCGGAGGCCGGGCGCAACGGCCTCGATCTCTCCCGCCTGGTGAACCGCTGGCAGGTGGTGGAGGCGCTGCGGGGCCCGGACCCGCGCGACCCGTACGGCGTGGCGGGCGACGGCCGCCCGATGGCCCTGCGTGACGCCGAGCCCGGCCTGCACAACGTGTCGCCCGAGGAGGCGCGCGCCGCGCGGCGGTTCGCGGAGCAACGCTGGGAGGAAGCCTTCCGGAACGTGAATCGCATCTTCAATCGCGGCACCCACACGGCTCCCGAGGAGTGGCGAGCGGCGAAGGCCGAACTCGGCATCTGGAATGATCATTGGTGGGCGTGGGGGCGCTGGCCGGACGTCCCCGAGGTGTCGTTCACCGGCGATTTCGCCGCCTATCGGCGCGCTTACGAGCGGGCGCTGGCGCGGGTGGCCGACGGCGAGACGCTGATCCCGTACATGATGCAGAACGTCACCGCGGGCGTCGGTACGCGTGACCGCGGGCACGGGTTCGCCGTGAAGATCGAGTTCGACCTGCCGGCCAGGATCAGGGACGACGCCCTCGCGACCATCGACGCTCTCCTGCGCCAGGCCCGGCTGATCGACGGCGAGCAGGGGTGGCAGCTGCTGAGGAGCGCCCCGGCGCACAGCGTGCTGGTCTCACCCCTCATGCACGACGTGCGCTCGACGTGGTCGGACCTGAAGCAGGCCGTCGAGATCATCAGGGCTTTCGGCGGCGTCGCGACGTACCGGACCGCCGCCCACGTCGACGTGAGCACCGGTCCCATCGGCCGCATGGTGGACGCTCAGCGCGCCCTGGCCACGTACGTCGATCACCACGCCGACACGCTCTTCCGGCTGGCGCAGAACCCGGAACGTGAGGAGCACAACGGGTTGTGGCGGCGCGAGCCGAACGAGGAGCCCCTCGGCCGGGACGCCTCGGTGGAGGAGATTCTGCGCAGGCACGGCCGGGACGACGCGATCGACATGACCGGCATCCGAGGCGGGGACGATGACCGGGTCGGGTTCCGGCTGTGGGACGGCTCGCTCGATCCGGCGGTCATCCAGACGCAGGTGAAGCTCTCGCTGGCGATCGTGGACGCCGCGCTGCGCAACGCGGGCATGGAGGCGCTGCCGAACGGCGGCCACCTGGACGCCGTCGGCAGTCACGACGTCTACCGTGAGGCGGGCGCCGCGGCGGACCTGACGGAGATGGGCAGCCTGAGCTTCCGGATGCTGGCGGACGAGCTGTTCTGGCGGGCCGATGACAAGGAGCAGTTGCTGGCGCTGTTCGCGGCGACCCGCTGGCCGTCGAGGCAGTCGTGGCAGGGGCCGCCGACCTTGCCGGCGAGGCCGACCCGAGAAGACTTGTCCGTTGTATACGATAAGTTCCTCTATGGCTGATTTGACGCTGGGCGCGGCCCATCGGACCTTGCGCGACAAGGTCACCAAGGAGCTTCGCCGCCGCATTCTCTCCGGCGAGCTGGCTCAGGGTGAGCGACTGGTCGAGGACCGGCTGGCCGCCGCGCTCGGCGTCTCGCGCAACCCCGTACGCGAGTCCATCAGGGTCCTGGCCGCCGAGGGCTTCATCGAGGTCGTCCCCCGGTTGGGCGCCACCGTGGCGCGCCTGTCGGCGGAGGAGGGCGAGGAGCTCTTCGACGTCCGCATGGCGATCGAGGGCCTCGCGGCACGGCTGGCCGCACGCAAGCACACCCCCGAGGCCGTGGCGAGGCTGCGTCATGTGCTGGAGCAGGCCAAGGCGGCGGTGGAGAGCGGCCGCCTCGAAGAGGTCGCCGACCTCAACACCGCCTTCCACCTGGCGGTGGGCGAGGCGGCGGGCAACTCCTACCTGGCGCTGATGATGACGCCGATGCTTCAGCGGGCGCAGTGGGTCTTCAGCCAGACCGCCGCCGTACGCGGCCCGCACTCGTGGCAGGAGCATCTCAGCCTGTGCGAGGCGATCGAGGCGGGCGACGAGGACGAGGCGCAGGCCAGGGCGGTCGCGCACGTGGCGGCGGCGCGGCGGTCGTTCCTCGCGGCGGCGAGCCGGAAGCCAAAACCGGCAAACGATTAGGAAACACTCAGGTAACGACATAGGGTAACGAAACACCACTGAAATGTCAGACCTTGTATACAGTCTCCTAAACGTTTAACCGGAGGCACCATGCGACCGTCACCCAAGGTCGCCGCGGCGCTCGTCACTCTCCCCCTTGCCCTGACGGCCTGTGGTGGAGGCGGAACGAGCAGCACCCCCGCGGCACCTAGTTCCATAGCGACCGCCTCGGCCGACCACCGGCCGGTCAAGGCCGGTGGCACACTCAACATCGCGCTGAACGCCGACCCCGACGCGCTGGACCCGAGCGTCTCCACCACGCTCGTGGGCCGCGAGGTCTTCACCAGCATGTGCGAGAAGCTCTACGACATCGACGCCTCGTCCGCCCTCGTCCCGCAGCTCGCCGCGGCCCCGCCCGAGCTGTCCGACGACGGCAAAGAGGTGACGATCAAGCTGCGTGAGGGCGTGAAGTTCAACGACGGCACGCCGCTGGACGCGGAGGCGGTCAAGAAGTCGCTGGACCGGCACCGTACGTGGGAGAAGTCCGCCCGGCAGGCCGACCTGGCCGCGGTGTCGAAGGTGACGGTGGCGGACCCGTCCACGATCAAGCTTGAGCTGACCCAGGCGTTCACGCCGCTGACCGCACAGCTCGCCGACCGCGCCGGCATGATCATGTCGCCGAAGGCGCTCGACTCCGAAGGCGACAACTTCGGCGCGAACCCGGTGTGCGTGGGCCCGTTCAAGTTCGCGAGCAGGACCTCGGGAAGCCAGATCGTGCTGGAGAAGTCGCCCGACTACTACGACGCCGCCAAGGTCAAGCTGGACAAGCTCGTATACAAAATCATCGTCGACCCGAACGTGCGGGCCGCGAACCTGAAGTCCGGCGACGTGCAGGTGGCCGACCAGCTCGCCACCAACACCGTCAAGGGCGTGCAGGACGACCCCAACCTGACCGTCGTCTCCGGCGGCGGCCTGGGCTACTACGGCTTCCAGATCAACATCGGCAACGTCAAGGGCTCGACCGCGAAGCCCGGCCCCGTGGACACGCCGCTGGGCAAGAGCCCGCAGCTGCGCGAGGCGTTCGAGCTGGCGCTCGACCGGGACGCGATCAACAAGACCGTCTACAACGGGCTGCACGAGGTGGACTGCTACCCGGTGCCCGGCGACAGCCCGTACCGGGCGAAGGACCTGCCGGCCTGCCCCAAGCGTGACCTGGCCAAGGCCAAGCAGCTCGTGCAGGCGTCCGGCGTGCCGACGCCGATCACGGTCACCATGGCCACCCCGAACGACGCCGTCAACCAGCGCCTGGCGCAGGTCATCCAGTCGATGACCAAGGAGGCCGGCTTCGACGTCAAGGTGCAGACGGCCGAGTTCGTCAGCGTGCTGGAGCAGGGCAAGGCGGGCAAGTTCGACGTGCTGCTGAGCGGCTGGTCGGGCCGGGTGGACCCGGACGGCAACCTCACGAACCTCATCACCACGCAGGGCAGCAACAACTACGCCGGCATGTCCGACCCCGGCATCGACGACCCGATCAAGCAGGCCGCGGCCGAGACCGACCAGGCCAAGCGCGCCGAGCTCTACGGCGCCGCCATGAAGAAGGCCGCCGAGCTGCGGGGCGTCGTGTACCTGTACCACAACCTGTACTACCTCGGCATGAACAAGAACGTCGCCGGCGTCCAGTACTTCAAGGACGGCCTGCCGCGCTTCGTCACCGCCGGGTTCGCCGCCTGATGCTCTGGTTCATCCTCCGGCGCTGCGGGTCGGCCGTGATCGTGCTGTTCCTGTCGAGCGTGCTGATCTTCCTGGGCGTACGGGCGCTGCCCGGCGATCCGGCCACCGTCATGGCCGGCCAGGAGGCGTCGCCCGCGGCGATCGAGGCGATCAGGCACGAGTTCGGCCTGGACAAGCCGCTGCCCGCACAGTACCTCGACTACCTCGGCCAGACGCTGACCGGCAACTTGGGGCGTTCGACGCAGGACCAGCTCCCGGTGGCCGACATCCTCCTGGAGCGGCTGCCGGTGACGCTGGAGCTGTCGGCGCTGGCCATGCTGGTCGCGGTGATCGTCGGTGTGGGCGCGGGCATCGTGGCCGCCGTACGGCGCGGCAAGGTCGCCGACTACCTGGCCACCGGCTTCGGCCTGGCCGGGCTGTCGGTGCCGCACTTCTGGCTGGGCCTGCTCGGCATCCTGCTGTTCGCGGTGACCTGGCGGGTGCTGCCCGCCTCCGGGTACGTCCCCTTCACCGAGGACCCCGTGCAGAACCTGCAGCGGATGATCCTGCCCGCCGTCGTGCTCGGCACGGGCTTCGCGGCGATCCTGATGCGGCAGACCCGCTCGGCCATGCTGGGCGCGCTGTCGGCCGACTACGTCAGGACCGCGCGCTCGAAGGGCCTGCCCGAGACCAAGGTCGTCGGCGCGCACGCGCTGCGCAACAGCCTGACGACCGTGGTGACCGTGCTCGGCCTGCAGCTCGGCGCGCTGATCAGCGGCGCCGTGGTGACCGAGCAGATCTTCGTCATCCCGGGTTTCGGCAAGCTGACCGTGGACGCGGTGCTGACCAGGAACTATCCCGTCATCCAGGCGGTCGTGCTGGTCACGGTCGTCGGATACGTGCTGGTCAACCTGCTGGTCGACATCGCCTACGCCTTCCTCAACCCGCGGATCCGGTTGTCGGGAGGCGGCCATGACTGAGGTGATGCGCAGGACGCGGCTGTGGCGGCGCTTCCGCCGCAGGCCGATGCCGATGGCCGGGCTCGTGCTCGTGGTCGCGTTCGTGCTGCTGGCGCTGCTCGGGCCGCTCGTGACGGGCGACCCGGCGGCGCAGGACTACATGGCCACGCTGGCGCCGCCGTCGGGCGCCCACCCGATGGGCACCGACGACCTGGGCCGCGACGCGTTCGCCAGGATCGCGCACGGCGCGCAGGTCTCGCTGCAGGCGGGCGTGCTGTCCACGCTGCTCGCGATGGTGGTCGGCATCCCGATCGGGCTGGTCGCCGGGTTCTACCGGCGCTGGCTGGACCCGATCGTGATGCGGCTGGTGGACGTGACGCTGGCCTTCCCGTTCCTGGTGTTCGCGGTGGGCCTGGCCGCCATCATCGGCCCCTCGCTGAAGGGCGTGGTGCTGGCGCTGGGCTTCTCCCAGCTGCCCGCCGTCATCAGGATCACCCGGGGTGAGGTGCTGGCGGTCAGGGAGATGGACTACGTGGCCGCGGCCGTCGCCGACGGCGCGGGCGACGGGCACATCATCTTCCGCTACGTGCTGCCGAACTGCCTGAGCCCGCTCATCGTGCAGGCCACGGTGGCGATCCCCGCCGCGATCATCGGCGAGGCCACGCTGTCGTTCCTCGGACTGGGCGTGCAGCCGCCGACCCCGTCGTGGGGCGTGATGCTGACGACCGCGCAGCAGTATCTGAGCGACGCGCCCTGGCTGGCGATCTGGCCCGGCCTGATGATCGCCCTGGCCACGCTCGGCTTCAACCTGCTGGGCGACGGGCTGCGTGACGTACTGGACCCGAGGAGCGCCCGATGAGCCTGCTGGAGATCAGCGACCTGAGCGTGGGCTTCGCCACCGAGGACGGGCTCGTCCAGGCGGTCAGGGACATCTCGCTCACCCTGGACGAGGGCGAGATCCTGGCGCTGTGCGGCGAGTCAGGCTGCGGCAAGTCGGTCACCGCGATGTCGGTGCCGCGGCTGCTGCCGCCCGAGACGACCCGGCTGAAGGGCTCGATCACGCTGGACGGCCGCGAGCTGACCACGCTGCCCGAGCCGGAGATGCGGCGGGTGCGCGGCAAGACGGTCTCGGTCGTCTTCCAGGAGCCGATGACCTCGCTCAACCCGTCGTTCACGGTCGGCTACCAGATCAGCGAGGTGCTGCGGCGGCACGAGAAGCTGTCGCGGCAGGCCGCCGCCGCGCGCGCGGTCGAGCTGCTGGAGCTGGTCGGCATCCCGGCGCCGAAACGGCGCATGAAGGAGTATCCGCACCAGCTGTCCGGCGGCATGCGGCAGCGCGTGATGATCGCGATCGCGGTGGCCTGCTCGCCGCGCGTGCTCATCGCCGACGAGCCCACCACCGCGCTCGACGTGACGATCCAGGCCGGCGTGCTCGACGTCTTCCGCGACCTGCGCGACCGGCTCGGCACCGCGATCATCCTCATCACGCACGACCTCGGCGTGGTGGCCGACATCGCCGACAGGGCCGTCGTCATGTACGCGGGCCGCGCCGTCGAGCAGGCCCCGGTGACCGAGCTGTTCGCCAACCCGCGCCATCCGTACACGCTGGGCCTGATGAAGGCCCTGCCGTCGGCGGCGGTCAACGGCCGGCTGGCGGAGATCCCCGGCATGGTGCCGTCGCCGCTGTCGGACCCCGACGAGTGCGCCTTCCACGACCGCTGCCCGCGCGCCCAGGCGGACTGCCGGCTGTCCAGGCCGCCGCTCACCCGCCAGGGCGATGGCCACCTGGCGGCCTGCTACCACCCGGGAGGTGACCGGTGATCCTGCGCATCGACAACCTGGTCAAGCACTACGGCCCCGTACGCGCCGTGGACGGCCTGTCGCTGGAGATCGGCGAGGGCGAGGTGCTCGGCCTGGTCGGCGAGTCGGGCAGCGGCAAGTCCACGGTCGGCAAGTGCGTGCTGCGGCTGACCGAGCCGACCGCCGGTTCGATCGAGCTGGCCGGCCGGGACATCACCCACCTGTCGCGGCGGGCCATGCGGCCGCTGCGCAGGGACGTCCACATGGTCTTCCAGGACCCGTTCTCCTCCCTCAACCCGCGCTTCACGATCGAGCAGATCGTGGCCGAGCCGCTGCTGCGGCACAAGGTGGGCGACCGGCGCGAGGTGGCGGCCAAGGTGGCGGCCATGCTGGAGAAGGTCGGCCTGCGCCAGGAGATGCGCAGGCGCCACCCGCACGAGCTGTCCGGCGGGCAGCGGCAGCGGGTGGGGCTGGCCAGGGCGCTCGTCCTTGAGCCGAAGCTGGTCGTGGCCGACGAGCCGGTCTCGGCGCTGGACGTGTCGGTGCAGGCGTCGGTGCTCAACCTCATCACCGACCTGCAGCGGGACATGGGCTTCTCGTGCCTGTTCATCACCCACGACCTGTCGGTGGTGGAGTTCCTGGCCGACCGGATCGCGGTCATGTACCTGGGCCGGATCGTCGAGTCGGGACCGACGGCCGAGATCTTCGCGCAGCCGCGGCATCCGTACACGCAGGCCCTGCTGTCGGCGGCGCCGGTGGCCGACCCGGTCAGGCAGCGGGAGCGGCGCAGGATCGTGCTGGGCGGCGACGTGCCGAGCCCGGTCGATCCGCCGGCCGGGTGCCGCTTCCACACGCGGTGCCCGCTGGCGTACGACGAGTGCCGCACCACCGAGCCCCTCTTGAACGACCCACGTGGCAGCGGTCACCCCGCCGCCTGCCACCTGGTAACGGCGGACCGCGTCCCCGACGCCGCCGCCCCCCGATGAGAAGGAGAAAGTCTTGTTCACCACCAGGCCCGAGCTGTCGGGCGACTTCGGCATGGTCGCCAGCACGCACTGGCTGGCCTCGGCCACCGGCATGGGCGTGCTGGAGCGCGGCGGCAACGCCTTCGACGCGGCGGTGGCCGCCGGGTTCGTGCTGCAGGTCGCCGAGCCGCACCTGAACGGCCCCGGCGGCGAGGTGCCGATCCTGCTGTGGAGCGAGGAGGAGCAGAAGGTGTCGGTCGTGTGCGGGCAGGGTGTGGCGCCCGCCGCGGCCACCATCGAGCGCTTCGCCGAGCTGGGCCTGGACGTCGTGCCCGGCACGGGCCTGCTCGCGGCCACGGTGCCCGGCGCGTTCGGCGGCTGGATGCTGATGCTGGAGCGCTGGGGCACCTGGGAGCTGGCGGACGTGCTGGCGCCGGCCATCCACTACGCCGAGCACGGCGTGCCGGTGCTGGAGCGCATCTCGGCCACGATCTCGTCGGTCGAGGGCCTGTTCAGGGACGACTGGCCCACCTCGGCGGCGACGTGGCTGCCCGGCGGGAACGTTCCCGAGCCGGGCACGAAGCTGGCCAACCCGGTGCTGGCGGCGACGTACCGGCGGCTGGTCGCCGAGGCCGAGGCGGCGGCGAGCACCCGTGAGGGCCGCCTTGAGGCCGCCAGGAAGGCCTGGTACGAGGGTTTCGTCGCGGAGGCGATCGCCGAGTTCAGCGCCAGGACGGCCTGGCGCGACAGCTCGGGCGAGGTGCACGGCGGCCTGCTGACCGGCGACGACCTCGCGGGCTGGCGGGCGTCGGTGGAGGAGCCGCTGACCTTCGACTACCAGGGCCACACCGTGGCCAAGACGGGCCCGTGGGGTCAGGGCCCGGTGTTCCTGCAGCAGCTCGCCCTGCTGGACGGCACCGGCCTGGAGTCGATGGAGTTCCTCGGCGCCGACTACGTGCACACCGTGACCGAGGCGGCCAAGCTGGCCTTCGCCGACCGCGAGGCCTGGTACGGCGACACCGACGTGCCCATGGCCGACCTGCTGAGCCCGGCCTACAACGCCGAGCGGCGGACGCTGATCGGCGCGCGGGCCAGCCTGGAGCTGCGGCCGGGCGCCCCCGGCGGGCGCACGCCCAGGCTGCCGGTCTTCCCCGACCCCGGCACGTTCAGCGCCGCGCCCGGCGTGTCGGGCGGCCGCAAGCCGCAGGGGGTCGGCGAGCCGACCGTGGCGCGGGACGGCATGGTCAAGGGTGACACGTGTCACGTGGACGTGGTGGACCGTTTCGGCAACATGGTCTCCGCCACGCCCAGCGGCGGCTGGCTGCAGAGCTCCCCCACGGTCCCGCAGCTCGGCTTCTGCCTGGGCACCAGGGCGCAGATGTTCTGGCTGCAGGAGGGCGTGGCCACCGCGCTGCGGCCCGGCGCGCGGCCGCGTACGACGCTGTCGCCGTCGTTCGCGCTCAGGGACGGCAAGCCGTGGCTGGCGTTCGGCACCCCGGGCGGCGACCAGCAGGACCAGTGGAGCCTCAACTTCTTCCTCGCGGTCGTGCACGGCAAGCTGAACCTCCAGGAGGCCGTCGACGCCCCCATGTTCCACAGCGAGCACTTCCCCAGCTCGTTCTTCCCGCGCGGCTCCCGCCCCGGCGTCATGCACGTCGAGGACCGCGTGGACCCGGCCGTCGTCGCGGAGCTGCGGCGGCGCGGGCACGAGGTCGAGACGCAGGGCCCGTGGTCGCTGGGGCGGCTCAGCGCGGTGGCCCGTGACGGCGACCTGCTCAAGGCCGCCGCCAACCCGCGTGGCGCCCAGGGCTACGCCGCCGGCCGATGACCCTCCACGACCTGCTCTTCCTGGCGGGGGCGGGCCTGCTGGCCGGCGTGGTGAACGCGCTGGCCGGCGGCGGCACGCTCGTGTCCTTCCCGGCGCTGCTCGCGCTGGGCTACCCGGGCCTGACCGCGACCGTGACCAACGCGGTCGCGCTCTGGCCCGGGTACCTGGGCGGCGTGCTCGGCTACCGCGCCGAGCTGCGCGGCCAGCAGCACCGCGCGACCGTCCTGTCGGTCGCGGCGGTGCTGGGGGCCTGCGTGGGCAGCGCGCTGCTGCTGCTCACGCCGGGCCGGCTGTTCGAGTCACTGGTGCCGTGGCTGGTGGGCTTCGCCAGCCTCGCGCTGCTGGCCCAGCCGTGGCTGCGCAAGCACCTCGGCGGCGAGGAGGGCGGCGGGACCAGCCGCCTGGTGTACGCGGGGGTGTTCGTCGGCGGCTGCTATGGCGCCTACTTCAACGGCGGCATGGGCGTGGTGCTGCTGACCGTGCTCGGCATGTTCCTGCACGACAACCTGCACCGCGTCAACGCGGTACGCGCCGCGCTCTCGCTGGTCATCAGCTCGGTCTCGGTGGTCGCGTTCTCGCTGTTCGGCCCCGTGCGCTGGCAGGCCGTGGCGGTGATCGCGCCGGCCAGCCTCGCGGGCGGCTTCCTCGGCACCCGCGTGGCCCGGCTCATGCCGCCCGCCGTGCTGCGCGGCGTGGTCGTCGTGTTCGGGCTCGGCGTCTCGATCGCGCTGGCCCTGCGCTGACCGGGCTCAGGCGGCCGGTTCAGGCGACAGTGGCCTCGATGAGGTCGTCCACCACCTCCGCCAGGTCGTTGCCCCGCTCGTACGCCCTGCGCTGCCGCATCGCCCCCGACCCGGCACGCAGCAGCCGGTCGAGGCCCTCCTGGACGAACCGCAGGTCACCGGCGTCGGCCAGCGCCGGGCGTACGTGCTCAAGCAGCCGCCCGGCCAGCACCGCCGCGGGGACGAGCGAGCCGTCGCGCACGTCGAGGATCTCGCCCTGCAACCCGTAGCGCGCCGCCCGCCAGTACGCGGCGCGCAGCACCTCCCCCGGCACCGGCGGCCCCAGGTCACCCCGCCTGACCGCGCCGAGCGCGGTGACCACGAGCGCCCGGATGAGCCCGATCATGGTGAGGCTGTCGGCCACGTCGAGCGGCACGTCGGCCACCCTGATCTCCACGGTCGGCAGGAAGGGCGACGGCCTGGCGTCCCAGTAGACGGTCTTGGCGTCGAGCAGCGCCCCCGATTTCGCCAGGGCCTGTAGCGCGCCCTCGTACGCCCCGTAGGAGGCGAAGTACGGCGGCGCGCCCGAGACCGGCCAGCGCCCCCAGCTGATCACCCGCCAGGAGGCGTAGCCGGTGTCGCGGCCCACGAAGAACGGCGAGTTGGCGGCGAGGGCGATGAGCGTCGGCAGCCAGGGCCGCAGGTGGTTGCCCACGTAGACGGCGTGCTCCGGATCGGGCACGTCCACGTGCACGTGCAGGGCGCAGATGCTGATCTCGTCCTGCAGCGCCCGGTAGAGCACGCGGCCCTGAAGGTAGCGGTCGTCGTCAGTGAGCGGCGGCGGCATCACGGTGCCGAGCACCGGGATGCCGCTGGCGACGACCGCGAGCCCACACGAGCGGGCTGCGCCCGCCACCTCCTTGCGTGCCGCGCGCAGCCGCCGGCCCAGTTCGCTCAGGTCGGCGGAGGGCGGCGTGCGCGCCTCCACCTGGAAGCGGGTGATCTCTTGCACCACGTCGAGCACGTCCGTAGCGGCGGCCAGGACCTCGGCCGCCCGGGGGGCGACGTGGCGGGTGCGGGGATCGACGACGAGGTATTCCTCTTCGATCCCGATGAGCGGAATCATGCCCACACCTCGCTGGGAGTCCACATCTCCGTAGGGAGTTGTGCCCCCACCTCACCGCCCGGAAAACCCGGGTTGTCAGGGTGTGAACTCGACGGGGCCGTAGAGCGCGTGGTCGTTCTTGGTGGACATCGCCCAATAGCGGTCGCCGTAGGACCAGTGCCACCACTCGGTGGGGTAGTTGACCAGGCCGGCGGCCTCCAGCGCGGCGCCGAGCAGCTTGCGGTGGGCGCGGGCGTCGTCGGAGATGTTGGGGGCGGCGGTGTAGCAGGCGCCCTCGCTCTGCTCGGGGTTGTCGTTGACCTCGGTGCCCATGTCGTACTCGGTGCCGTCGGGCGAGACCAGGGTGAGGTCGACCGCGGCGCCCGCGGTGTGCGGGGCGACCTCGACGGGGGAGACGTAGCGGCTGGCGGCGACGTACGACTCCTCGGGCGTCAGCCCGGTCAGCGTGGCCCGGTAGCCGTCGAAGATGCGGCGCTGGGTCGCGACCGGCCGGTAGCCCTCGACCACGAGCAGGTGGTATCCGGCGGGCAGCAGGCTCTCGGCGTGTTCGAGCCGCCGCAGCACCCCGGCCCGCAGGTGGGCGTAGGCGCCCTGGTCGTCTGCCAGGCGGGTGTCGACTCGGAGCCGCCCGCGTACGTCGACCAGCGGTTCGCCGACCTCCTTGACCGGGATCGAGGTCACACGGGCATCGGAGATGAGCACGACATCGTTCGGGGACTGCCACATGGGCAGTGATTCTCACACAGTGTCGGAGAAGACCTGCTCCCGGGCCTGCTCCAACGCCGCCACGAGCGCGCCGCGCAGCACCGGGTTGCCCGCCACCCGAGTGGTGACGACGGTCGGCGGGGTGGGACAGAGGCCGGCCACCGCCTCCTGCACCTTCGCGGCCAGCCGGGCGCCGCCCGCCCTGCCGACGTCGCCGCTGAGCACGATGAGCCCGGGGTCGAGCACGACGCTGACGGCCGCCGCGCCGACGGCGATGCGCGCCGCGACCGCGTCGAGGAAGCCGTCGTCGCCGCCGCGCAGCAGGTCGGGCACGGTATTGCCGGTCACGCCGTGCTCATCGGCGAGGCCGCGCAGCGCGGCGTGGCCCACCAGCCGCTGGTAGGAGCCCGACTGCGGCTCCGCGACGTCGGTCGGCAGCGGCTCGCCGGGCACCGGCAGCCAGCCGATCTCGCCCGCCCCGCCGGTGCTGCCCCGGTGCAGCCGGCCGCCGAGCATGACGCCCATGCCCTGGCCGACGCCCGCCCAGATGACCACGAAGTCGTCGTGGCCGACGGCCGCGCCGTAGCGGTGCTCGGCGAGCGCGACGAGGTTGACGTCGTTCTCGATGGTGACCGACGCGCCGAGCGTCTCGCGCAGGCTGGCCAGCACGCCGACGTGCCAGGAGGGCAGGTCGTACGACCAGCGCACGTCCCCGCTGCCGGGATCGACGACGCCGCGGCTGCCGATGACGAAAGCCCGCAGCCGCGACAGGTCGATGTCGGCCGCGTCGCAGGCCCGGCGCACGGCGGCGTGCACGGCCTTGACCGGGTCGCGCCCGTCGGCGGGGTCGAGGGTGATCTCGATCACCGTGCGGCCTGTGATGTCCGCCACACCGACCTTGAGGCTGTCGGGCAGGACTTCGAGGCCGGCGACGTACGCGCTGGACGGGACCACGGCGTACAGGGCGGCGTGCGGTCCCCTGCCCCCGGCCCTTTCTCCCGCCACCTCGACCAGGCCCCGCTCTTCCAGTCGAGCGAGAAGCTGACCTGCCGTTACCTTGGACAGACCGGTCCGCTCGCCGAGCTCGGCGCGGGTGAGCGGGCCGTCTCCGAGGAGCAGTTCGAGTGCCGCGCGGTCGTTCAGCCGGCGCAGCAGCCGGGGAGTTCCCGGGTCTCGGCTCATCGGTGCCCTCTCTCCGTCACGATCGGCTAACGAGCGTTTCTTTTAAGAAAGTTTCTTGTTAGTTTAACACCATCGTTCGGCATATGACGATCAGCCTGGTGCGGACCGTTGGCCAGCACCCGGGAAGGGAGAACCCTGTGAGGATCGCGAAGATCACAGCCGCCGCGGCCACCTCGGCCGCGCTGGCTTTGGGCCTGGCCGCCTGCGGCGGAAGTGAAGAACCCACCACGTCCTCACCCAGCGCCGCCGCCTCGGGCCCCGCCTTCGCGGGCAAGACTTTGAGCGTGTGGCGTCTCGGCGACAGCAACCCCGCCGCGGCGAAGTACATGGAGGAGCTCAACGCCGAGTTCAAGGCCAAGACGGGCGCGGACGTCAAGCTCGAGTGGATCCCGTGGCCCCAGGTGGCCGACAAGTTCGCCGCCGCCGCCACCGGCACCGGCCCCGACGTGACCGAGATCGGCAACGACCAGGTCCCCATGTGGCAGAGCCAGGACGCGCTTGAGCCGCTCACGGACATCGCCCGCGAGGGCGACCGCGCCCAGATCCCCGAGAACCTCTACGGCTACGAGACCGTGGACAACGAGATCTACGCCATCCCGTGGGGCGCCGGCGCCCGCGCCGTGCTCTACCGCAAGGACTGGTTCGAGGACCTCAAGATCGAGATCCCGAAGACCTGGGACGAGCTCGTCGCCGCCGCCAAGAAGATCCAGAAGGAGAAGGGCGAGGGCGTGGACGGCTTCGCCTTCAACGGCGGCTCCGACGCCAACCACCTCCTGGCCGCGTTCGCCTGGTCCGAGGGCGGCGAGTACGCCGTCAAGGAGGGCGACAAGTGGGTCGGCAAGCTCACCGAGCCCGGCTTCGCCGCGGGCTTCGCCACCTACACGGGCCTCGTCCAGGACGGCCTGTCCGGCAAGGCCAACCTGACCCAGAACACGACCGACATCCGCAAGCGCTTCGCCAACGACAAGGTCGCCATGTACCTCACCGCCGGATGGGACCTGCCCGGCATCGAGGAGGACTCCAAGGGCAAGCTGAAGGGCGACAAGCTCGGCTTCTTCCCGCTGCCCGCCAAGAGCGGCGGCGTGGCGCCGTCCTTCTTCGGCGGCAACGACATCGCGCTGTGGGGCGGCACCCAGCAGGCCGAGCTGGGCAAGGAGTACATCAAGCTGGCCACCAGCAAGACCTGGGCCGACCGCTACGCCAAGGAGGGCGGCCTGCTCCCCGTCTACCCCGACACCCTCGCCGCGCTGAACGAGGACCCCGCCCAGGGAGCCTTCGCCCAGGCCTTCGCCAAGGCCAAGGCGTTCCCCGCCGACCCCAACTGGTCGGAGGCCGACGCCACCAAGGCCGTGCTGCAGAACGCGGCCCGCGACGTCATCGAGGGCAAGAAGGACGCCAACACCGCCCTGGCTGACGCCAACAAGGAACTCGAAGAGATCCTGAACCAGTAACGATGGCCGACACGACGACGGTCGCCCGGGGCACGGGCTCCTCCCCCGCCCCGGGCCGCCGGAAGAAGAACGACCGGGCTCCGCGCGCCGGGGGCCTGCCGGACTGGAGCATCCCGTACGTCCTGCTCGTCCCCGGTCTGCTGGTCATCGCCGGGCTGCTGCTCTACCCGATGGTCCAGCTCGGCATCATGGCCTTCCAGAAGGTCGGCCTCGCGCAGATCAGGGGCACCAGGCCCGCCGAGTGGGTGGGGTTGGAGAACTTCGAGAAGGTCCTCAGCAACGACATCTTCTGGTCGGCCCTGCGCAACACCGTCGCGTTCGCGGCCGTCGCCGTCAGCATGACGCTCATCGTCGGCACCGCCGTCGGTGTGCTGCTGCACCGGCTCAGCAAGCGGATGTCGCTGTTCGTGGTCATCGGCTGCATGTTCGCCTGGGCCGTGCCGCCCGTCGCGCAGGGCGTCATCTGGCGCTCCCTGTTCGACGCCGAGTCCGGCATCATCAACTGGGCGCTCAACCTGCTGCCCGACTGGCTCGCCGCGCCGCCCGACGGCCAGACGAGCTGGACCGGCACCCCCTGGCTCAACGACACCATCCCGCTCTACATCGCGCTGGTCGTCTGCGTGGTGTGGGCCGGCTTCCCGTTCATCGCCGTCTCGGTGCTGGCGGGCCTGAAGGGCATCCCCAACGAGCTGTACGAGGCCGCCAGGGTGGACGGCTCCGGCCCGTGGCACACGTTCAGGAAGATCACGCTGCCGCTGCTCAAGCCGGTCTTCGCGGTCCTGACGATCCTGTCGATCATCTGGGACTTCAAGGTCTTCAGCCAGCTCTACGTCCTGATGAACGGCCCGACGAACCGCGACGGCTTCAACCTGTCCATGTACGCGGTCGCCGAGGCGTTCCGTCCCCCGCAGAAGCTGGGCACCGGCGCGGCCATCTCGGTGGTGCTGACGATCATCCTGCTCATCGTCACCGTCGTGTACGTCCGGCAGATCGTGAAGCAGGAGGAGATGTGACCCCCCTCGCCCGCAAGAGGCTCGGCAAAGTCCTCCTGAACACCGCCGGAGTGCTGGTCTTCCTGTACGCGGTCTTCCCCGTCTACTGGATGGTCTCCACCGGCTTCAAGGAGAACGACCAGATCTTCACCACGGAGTTCGTCCCGTTCCCGACGCACTTCACCTTCGACCACTTCGCGCGGGTGCTGACCGAGGGCGTCGCGAACAACTCCATCTGGCTCTACATGCGCAACAGCGCGATCGTGGCGCTCGGCACCGTGCTCATCGGCTCGGCCTTCGCGCTGCTGTCGGCCACGGCCATCGCCCGCTTCCGCTTCAAGGGCCGCGGACTGTTCCTGGTGGTGCTGCTGGTCGTGCAGATGCTGCCCGCCGAGGGCCTGCTCATCCCGCTCTACATGATGGTCAAGCGGGTCGGGCTCGGCGACCAGCTCATCGGGCTGATCGTCACCCAGGTCGCGCTGACGCTGCCGTTCGGGGTGTGGATGCTGCGCACGTTCGTCGCCGCCGTGCCCAAGTCGCTGGAGGAGGCGGCCTGGATCGACGGCGCCGGCCGCATGACGACGTTCTGGCGGGTGCTCTTCCCGCTGGTCGCGCCCGGCCTGGTGGCCACCAGCATCTTCTCGTTCATCACCGCGTGGAACGACCTGGTCTTCGCCCTCTACCTGATGTCGGGGTCGGAGGGATACACGATGCCGGTCGCCCTGCAGTACTTCTTCGGCCAGAAGGGCGTCGACTGGGGCGCCATCATGGCCGGCTCGACCCTGATGACGCTGCCCGTCGTCGTCTTCTTCCTGCTCGTGCAGCGCCGCATGGTCTCCGGTCTGGTGGCCGGCGCCGTCAAGGGCTGAACGACACCGCACGGGGTCACCGCACGGCCCTTCGCCGTGCCCAATCTTCCTGCCAACTGATGAGGAGCCATGAGTCAGAGTGATCGGGGGCTGCGCCGCCTCGCGGCCGGCACGCTGCTCGTCGCCTTCCAGGGCACCACGGCGCCCCCGTGGGTGCTGCGCGAGCTGGAGCACGGCCTGGGCGGGGTGACGCTCTTCGGGTTCAACGTGGCCGATCCCGGCCAGGTGCTCGACCTGACCACCGCGCTGCGGTCCGCCGGCGAGCCCGTCATCTCGCTGGACGAGGAGGGCGGCGACGTGACGCGGCTGGCGTACCACGTCGGCAGCCCCTACCCCGGCAACGCGGCGCTCGGGGCCGTGGACGACGTCGAGCTGACCCGGCGCGTCTACCGCGCCATCGGTTCCGAGCTGGCCGCCTGCGGCATCAACCTCGACATGGCGCCCAGCGCCGACGTCAACAGCGAGGCCGACAACCCGGTCATCGGCACCCGGTCGTTCGGGCCCGAGCCGGGGCTCGTCGCCCGGCACACCGTCGCCGCCGTCGAGGGCCTGCAGTCCGTACGCGTGGCCGCCTGCGTCAAGCACTTCCCCGGCCACGGCGCCACCCGCGTCGACTCGCACCTGGCCGTGCCCGTCGTGGACGTCGGCATGGACGTGCTGCGCGAGCGCGAGCTGGCGCCCTTCCGCGCCGCCATCGGGGCGGGCGCCAAGTCGGTGATGACCGCGCACGTCGCGGTGCCGGTCGTGACGGGTGACACGCCCGCCACGCTGTCCGGCGCCGCGCTGACCGGGCTGCTCAGGGGCGAGCTCGGGTACGACGGCGTGGTCGTCACCGACGCGCTCGACATGCACGCCATCACCCGCAGCGTCGGCCTGGCGGGCGGTGCGGTCATGAGCATCGCGGCCGGATCCGACCTGCTGTGCCTCGGGCCCTTGCCGACGTACGACGACGTGCAGGGCATCATCGACGCGGTCGTCGCCGCCGTGCGCGAGGGACGGCTGCCGCTGGAACGGCTGGAGGAGGCCGCGGGCCGGGTCGCCGCGCTGCGGTCCTGGTTCGGCGAGGGGGAGCGGATCGCGGCCGAGCAGAACGTCATCGGCCTGCACGCCGCCCGCCGCGCCGTCCGGCTCACCGGCCGCGCCAAGCCGCTCGTCGAGCCGCTGGTGATCGAGGTGGACACGCCGCCCACCATCGCCGTGGGCGACGTGCCGTGGGGGGTGGGGCCGTGGCTGCCCGAGGCGGAGATCGTCCGCGTCAAGCCGGCCGCCGCCGACGCGCCCGCCCTGCTCGCCAAGGCGGTGGACCGCTCGCTCGTCGTCGTGGTCAAGGACGCGCACCGCCACCACGAGAGCCGCGAACTGGTCTCCGCCCTGGTGGCCGCCCGCCCGGACACGACCGTGATCGAGATGGGCCTGCCGGTCTGGCAGCCCGACACCGCCGCCTACATCGCCACGTACGGCGCCGCCCGCGCCAACGCCCAAGCCGCCGTAGAACTCCTCACCGCCTGACCGCGGCCTGCTGGAACCTGGGTGCGGTGGGGACACAGGGAACCACCCCGCCCGCGCCGGAACCCGCCGGCGCGAGGCGACCGCTCCACCCGCCCCACAGCTCCACGCGGGGGGCGGGGTCAGGGGGCCAGGAGTTCTTCGCGGGCCTCGTCGAGGGCGGCCAGGACCGCGCCGCGGCGTACCGGATTGTCGTCCGTGACCGTGGTCGTCACCACCTGGGGACGTACGGGGGAGATGCGGGCGACCGCCTCCTCCACCCGGGACGTCAGCGCCTCCCCACCGGCGTGCCCCACCTCCCCGGACAGCACCACGAGCCCGGGGTCGAGGATCACGCACACCGCCGCCACCCCCAGCGCCAGCCGGTGGGCGATCTCGTCGAGCAGCGGCTCGCCCTCGGCCCCCGCCGCCACCGCGACCTTGACGCACTCGGTGGCGCTGCCCACCGCGAACCCGTAGCTGCGCGCCAGCTCGGTCACCGCCTCCGCGCTGACCAGCGACTGCAGGCCGCCCGCCAGCGAGGGCAGCCGCCCCGGCTCGGTGCGGATGTCCTCGGGCAGCGGCACTCCTGGCACCGGCAGGTAGCCGATCTCGCCCGCGCTGCCGGACCGCCCGCGGTGCAGCCGCCCGCCGAGCATGATGGCCAGCCCCAGCCCCCGGGACGCCCACAGCAGCACGAAGTCGTCGAGCCCCTTGGCCGCGCCGTCGGCCCGCTCGGCGATGGCGGCGAGGTTGACGTCGTTCTCGATGGTGACCTTGCGCCGCAGGTCGCCCGCCAGCGCCTCGTGGATGCCCTCGTGCCAGCCGGGCAGGTCGAAGGAGAAGCGCACGTCGCCGCTGCGCGGATCGACCACGCCTGGGGTGCCGATCACCACGCCGCGCAGCTTCGACAGGCTGACCTTGGCCCCCCTGCACGCCTTGACGATGGCGTCGTGCACGACGGAGACCGGGTCGTCGTCGGCGCCTGGCTCGACCACGACCTCGGAGATCGTGCGGCCGTGGATGTCGGCGACGGCCGCGGAGATCAGCTCGGGCCCGACTTCGAGGCCGGCGACGTACGCGCTGGAGGGGATCACGGAGTAGAGCGCCGCGTTGGGCCCCCGCCCGCCCGCCTGGGTGCCGACCACCTCGACCAGCCCGCGCTCCTCCAGCCGCGCCAGCGTCTGGGACGCCGTCACCTTCGACAGCCCGGTCAGCTCGCCGATCTGGCCACGCGTCATCGGACCGGTCGCCAGCAACAGGTCCAGCGCGGCCCGGTCATTGATCTCCCTGAGCAGTCTGGGCACACCAGGGCGTCGCTCCACGCTGAATCCCGCCGTCGCACTCGAAGGGCCGTTATCGAAAAGGTTGTTGGAAGTTTAGCGCTCCGCCTTTCACCCGCCGTCGCAGGTGACACGTGGCCAGGTATGGCCGATGATCGCAGTTTCCCACCCGATCTGACGACCTTGCGCCTAACCAGTCTTGACCAGGAGGGATAATCGAGAACATGCGCCTATCCGCTCGTGTCGACTACGCCCTCCGTGCCGCCGCTGAACTGGCCGCCGCCGGTGCAGGCCCGACCACTGTGGGCGAGCTCGCCAAGGAGCAGGACATGCCGCCCAAATACCTGGAAAACATCCTGCTGCAGATGCGCAGGGCCGGGCTCGTCCGCGGCCAGCGCGGCCCCGAGGGCGGCTACGTCCTGGCCCGCCCGGCGGCCGAGATCTCGCTGGCCGACGTGATCCGCGCGGTCGACGGCCCGCTGGCCAACGTGCGGGGCGAGCGCCCCGAGCACGTCGGCTACCGCGGGCCCGCCGAGTCGCTGCAGCAGGTGTGGATCGCGCTGCGGGCGACCGAGCGGTCGATCCTGGAGGAGGTCACGCTGGAGCAGGTGGCTTCCGGCGCCCTCCCCGAACGCATCCGCCAGCTGGCCGCCGACCCCGCCGCCTGGGACTGACCCTCCCCACCGGCCCACGCCCCCTCAGCCTGCCGCGCCGCCGGTGGGGGTGAGTGCCTCGCGGCGGCGGCGGAGGCGCTCGTCCTGGCCGAGGTCCTTCAGCCGCTCCGCGCCGAACGCGTGGAGCGGCTCGGGCATGCGATAGCGCTCCCCCGGCTCCCGCACCAGGATCGCCCGGTCGGCCAGCGACTCCAGGAGTTGCGGCAGCTGCCAGGTCGGCAGCCGGTCGTCCCCGCACACCTCCTTGGCCGCGACCGCGTCGAAGCTCCCGGTGAAGACCGAGGCCCGCGCCCACAGCAGCCGTTCGGCGGTGGTGCAGAGCCGGTGGGTCCAGGAGACGGTGACGCGCAGCGTGTGTTCCCCTGGCTGCTCCAGCACCTGCCGCCCGCCAGAAGAGCCGCCGTACGCGTGGTGATCGCTCGCGGAGAAATGGTCGTCGAGACGCCGGGCCAGCACCTCGACCGGCAGCTCGCGCAGCCGTGCGGCGGCCAGCTCGACGGCGAGCGGCAGCCCTTCGAGCCGCCGGCACACCCGCAGCACGGCCTGCTCGTCCAGCCCATTGACCGCGCACCCGGGCACCGCCGCGACGGCCCGCTCGGCGAACAACGCCCCGGCGTCCTCAAGAGGGAGCGGCGGCACCGGCAGCACCCGCTCGCCACGGCAGCGCAGCGGCCGTCGGCAGGTGGCCAGCACCCGCAGCCCCGGCGCGGCGGCCACCAACGCCGTGACCACCGCCGCACACGCTCCCATCAGGTGATCGCACCCGTCCAGCACCAGCAGCGCCTCCCGCTTGGCGAGGCGACGAGCCAGCCCCTCGATCGCCGTCCCCGCACTCGCGGCAGGGAACAGGGCAGAGGCGATCGCGTACGGCAGCGCCCCCGCCTCCTGGGGCACCGGCACCAGCCAGGCCCCACCGGTGTCCCGGAGCTCGGCGGCGGCCCGCAGCGCGACCCTGGTCTTGCCGGCGCCACCCGCCCCCGTCAAGGTCACCAGCCGCGACCTGCCGAGCAGCTTCTCGACGGCGGCCACCTCCGTGAGGCGGCCGACCAGCGGCGTGGTCTCGCCGGGCAGGTTCCCTCGCCGGCGGCTGGCGTGCATGGAGCTCACCTCATCGGGCTCGGCCTGCGTTCCAGTGTGCCCGAGCGGCTCCCGCACCGTCACCAAAAGTGAGAAGACGACCACTCAACGCCAGATCGCCGCAAGAGACCTTCACTTCCTGGAGAACCAGAAGACGGCGTCGTCCAGTTCCTCACGGGTCGCGCTGATCAGGGTGCGGACGGGCTTCCCGGCGGCGTCCGCCATGACGACGCGGGCCCGCCTTCCCTCGCGCACGGTGGCCAGCAGGTGGTCCCCGTCCAACCAGCCGTGGAAGACGGCGCCGGCCGGCAGCCGGGCCGTGCCCTTCCTGGCCCCGGTCCGCTCGTCCCAGAAACAGATGTCCCTCGACGTCCCCGGGCAGGCGGTGGGGAAGACCGTGCCGAGCGCGCTCCTGACGGCTCCTCCGGCCTCCAGCTCGCCCACGTCCTCGAAGCTCCGCAGCACCGTCCCGTTCAGGCTCAGCACGCGCACGGACCCGTCACCCGCCCGCTGGAGCACGCTGGCGAAGTCCGAGCCCCAGGCGTACCTGGAGCGGAACGGGCCCGGCGCCTCCGTGACCATGACACCCCCCGTGACCGCGTCCACGACCGCGAACCCCACGGTCCGGGTCTCCTTGTCGCCGCCGTAGTCGTAGTCGACGACAGTCGCGAGCAGCCGCCGCCCATCCTCGGCCCACACCGGGTCCATGAGCGTGCGGGGCTTGTCCACGGTCCGCGGCTTGCGCTCCTGGCGGGTGGCGCGGTCGCGGATCGTGATGGTCTCGAAGCCGTCGCTCAGCAGCCGCGTGTACGTCAGCGAGGCCACGAAACGGCCGCCGGGCGAGACGATCGGCTCCTCCAGGTTGCCGAAGAAGGCGAAGGCGCCGGTCGCGGGATCACGGACGTGGCCGGTGACCACCGAGGAGGACATGCTGCGGTAGGACGAGACCCAGAGAGGATCGGCGGGGTTCTCGTGCAGCACGATCCCGGTGGCGGGCACCTTCGTCTCCGTGACCGGCTCGGGAGCCATCGTCCCGGGGCTCGGCGTGGGCAGCGGCGCGGAGGCGACGGCGGGCGGGCGCGGCGCGGCCTCTGGCGCGGGACGTAGCAGCAGCACGGCGACGCTGACGGCCAGGGCCGTGCCGGCCGCCGCGACGCCCAGCGGCCACCGGCGCGGGCGAGGCGGTGCGGCCGACTGCCGGCCCTGGGCGAGCAGCCGCTGCTCGACGGTGTCGTGCGGCGCCTCGCCCGGATGCCCGAGCAGGGTGAGCAGCGCCTGCGTCGCGGTGGGCCGCGCGTCCGGGTCCTTGTCCAGGCAGCGCGCGGCCAGCTCGCGCAACTCGCCGTCCAGGTTCCCGAGATCGGGCTCGGCGGTCAGGATGCGGGCGATCAGCGCGGGCAGCTCGCCCGTCCCGAACGCCGGGCGTCCGGTGGCGGCGGCCACCATCGTCCCTGCCCAGGCGAACATGTCGGCGGCCGGCCCGACCGGCGCCCCGCCGAACTGCTCGGGAGCCATGTACGGCGGCGTCCCCACGATGTGCTGCCCGTCGGCCTCGATCTCCTCCAGCGCCCTGGAGATGCCGAAGTCGATCACCCGTGGCCCGTGCCTGCTGAGCAGCACGTTGCCCGGCTTGAAGTCGCGGTGCACCACGCCGGCCTGGTGGATGGCGGCCAGCGCGGTCAGCGTGCCGATCGCCAGGCGGCGCAGCTCGGCCCCGCGCAGCGGCCCCCGGCGGACGAGCACGTCGGCCAGCGCGGGCCCGTCGACGTACTCGCTGACCACGTACGGCGTGCCCGCGAACTCCCCGCTGGCCAGCACCTGCGCGGTGCAGAACGCCTTGACCCGGCGCGCGTACCCGATCTCCTGCCGGAAGCGGTCGCGCGCCTCGGGGTCGTCGAGCCCCGGGCCGAGCATCTTGATCGCGACCGGCGTCCCCGCGGGCGCCTCGCCGAGGTAGACGACGCCCTGGCCGCCCTGCCCCAGCCGCCCGACGACGCGGTGGCCGTCCACCTCGGCGGGGTCGCCGGCGAGCAGCGGGTTCACGAGCCCGGCTGGTACGCGAACTGGAGCATGTGCGGCTTGTCCGTCGC
Source organism: Nonomuraea sp. NPDC049419 (assembly GCF_040676995.1). NCBI lineage: Bacteria > Bacillati > Actinomycetota > Actinomycetes > Streptosporangiales > Streptosporangiaceae > Nonomuraea > Nonomuraea sp. NPDC049419. The sequence continues at coordinate 25,177 of NZ_JBFAQB010000013.1, forward strand.
CAGGTCGGCCAGCACGCGTGTGGTCTTTCCGAGCAAATCGATGATCTTGATCTGCATGGTGCCCTTCTTCTTGCCCGGGTCCTGCACCAGCAGGTGCTTCTCGTTGAACCAGCCGAGGAAGGCGCCCTCGCCCTTGGTGAACGGCACCGTCGCCTGCCGGGCGCCCGTACGGACGTCCCAGACGCAGTACTCCTTCTCGCTGGGGCAGATCGTGGCGAGCCGGGCTCCCGAGGGGGAGAACCACTCGCCGCCCTTGGGATGGCCCACCCAGTGCATCGTCTTACTCACCTGTCCGGACAGGTCGTAGAACGCGATGCCCTTCTGCCGACCGTCCCAGTAGGTGCGCACCACGGTCCCGTCGGGGGCAAAAGTGTGCACGAGGGTCGCGTCGTCGGCGTACTCGGTCTTGACGTGCACGGCCTTGCGCGCCGCGACGTCGATGACCACGAAGCCGACGACCAGCTCCGGCTTCTTCTCCGTGTCGTAGACGGAGAGCAGCAGCTTGGAGCCGTCGCGGGACCAGAACGGCCGCATCGTGTTCAGCGGCTTCTTCACCGTGCTGACCACGAAGGACTCGCCCGTCGTCAGGCTGGTGAACGTGACCTGGTCGGTGTCGGTGCCCTGGAACTTGATGAGCGGGTTCAGCGCCACCCAGTCACCGGCGGGCGACAGCAGCGGCTGCTCGTACTTGCCGACGGCCTTGAAGGCGCCGCTCTTGTCGCGGACGTAGCTGGTGAAGTCGCCCGAGGCCCCCAGGTACGACACCAGCCGCATCGCGTCGCCCGGATGCTCGTGCAGGACGCCGTCGATGTCCTTGATCTCCAGGTCGGTGGCCGCCTTCTCCTCGACCTCGTCGCGCGGCGCCGCCGTCTGCGAAATCGCCACCGTGGGCGTCACCGTGGGCGTCGCCGTAGGGGTTGCGGCCACCTGCCGTACGGTGGCGGTCCTGTCGCCGGTGAGGACGTAGACCCCCGTACCCGACAGCAGCGCCCCCACCACGAAGGCCGCCACCGGCACGGCCAGACCTCGCAGTCCCCGGCCCGACGCCTTCTTCGCCACGAGGTCGTCCGGCGGGGCCGCCAGTAACGACGTCTGACCGACCAACCGCAGCAGCACGTCGCTGGCCGCCGGCCGGGCATCGGGGTCCTTGTCGAGGCAGCGCACGATGAGGTCGTGCAACTCTCCCAGGCCGGGCAGCACGGGCGGCCGGTCCGTGATGCGCTCGACCGTGGCGCTCATCGAGCCGCCCTCGAAGGGCGAGGCGCCGCTGACGGCGAACACCATGGTCGCCGCCCACGAGAACACGTCGGCGGCCGGCCCTGCGTCGCCGCCGCGCAAGCGTTCCGGCGCGGTGTAGGCGGGCACCGCCACCTTCCTGGTGGACACGGACGCCGCCGCCAGCGCCTGCTCCAGGCCGGCGTCGACCACGCGCGGCCCGTCGGGGCCGAGCAGCACGTTGCCCGGCCGGATGTCGCCGTGCACCAGCCCCGCCTGATGGACGGCGACGAGCGCGGTGATGGTCCCGGCCGCCAGCCGGTAGAGCCCCACCCCGTCGAACGTCCCGCCGGCCTCTTCGAGCGCGGGCCCGTCCACGAACTCGGTCACGAGGTACGCCCGCCCGTCCGCCACGCCGGTGTCCAGCACCTGCGCCGTGCCGACCGCGGAGATCCCGCGCAGCGGCTCCATGGCGGCCTGGAACGACTGGGGCTCGACTTCAGGTGGCAGGAGCCGGACCACCACCGCCTCACCGGCCTCCGACCGCCCCAGGAAGGCGTGAGAGGCCAGCCGCCCGGTCAACCGGTAGCCCGCGACCTCGCTGGGTTCTCCCGCACGTAAATCCGTGATCTCCGGCATGCGCCGCCCAAGCCTTCCGTCAAGGCCAAGTCCAGATCGTCATTATGACCAGCAAGACCACGGAAAGCAGCCATCTGCGGCGAATCATCACGGACAGTACCCGGCCGACGCCGGGGGGAGGTGGGGGGCGGCCGCAGGGGCGCCACACGGCCGTGGAAGGCGCCCCAGACAGCGGTGCGGGAGGCGACCGCAGGGGCGCCACACGACCGTGGAAGGCGACCCAGACAGCGGTAACGGGAGGCGACCGCAAGGGCGTCACACGACCGTGAAGGGCGCCCCAGACAGCGGTGCGGGAGGCGGGCGCAGGGGTGTCGCACGCGGATTCCTACACTGGGAGGCGTGCCAGAAGGAGACGCCGTCTACCGCACGGCCGCCCGCCTGCGGGGCGCCCTCGACGGCCGCGTGCTGGTGCGCTCCGACTTCCGCGTCCCCCGGCACGCCACCGCCGACCTGTCGGGACGCGCGGTCATCACCACGCGCTCACGCGGCAAGCACCTGCTCACCCGCGTCGAAGGCGACCTCACGGTGCACACCCACCTGCGCATGGAGGGGAGCTGGCTGGTCATGCCGGCCGGCCGCCGCACCAGACCGGGCGACCAGGTGCGGCTGATCCTGGCCAATGAGGAGTGGCAGGCGGTCGGGGTGCGGCTGGGGATGGTCGATCTCGTCAGGACGGCCGACGAGGCGCAGCTGGTCGGGCATCTGGGGCCTGACCTGCTCGGCCCGGACTGGGACCTGGAAGAGGCCGTGCGAAGGCTGCGAGCGGCACCCGGCAGGACCATCGGGGAGGCGCTGCTCGATCAGCGCAACCTGGCGGGGATCGGCACGATCTATCGCGCCGAGACCCTTTTCCTGCGCGGAATCTGGCCGTGGAAGACGGTCGGGGAGATCGAGGATCTCGAAGGGGTCGTGTCGCTCGCCCAGCGGCTGCTGGAGGCGAACAAGGGGCATGCGGGCACGGTGACCACAGGTGATCGCCGCCCGGCGAACGCGACCTGGGTCTACGGCAGGGCCGGGAGACCCTGTCGCCGATGCGGCACCCGCATCAGCCGTGGGGGAATGGGGACGCAGCCACAGGAACGGCTGATCCTGTGGTGTGCGGGCTGCCAGCCTGGCTAGGCAGCCACCATGTCCTTGACCTCAGGGAACACGGAGTCGGAGATCGCCCCGCCCACCGGCTCGGAAAGGGCCAGGCGCTCGTGCTCGGGCACGTCGGCCAGCACAGGAGTGGCCTGCAGCTCCGCCAGCGCGAACTGGTCGGACACCTCACGCAACACCTGCGAAAGCGGCACGCCGAGCGCGCCGCAGATGGACGCGAGCAGCTCGGACGAGGCCTCCTTCTGGCCGCGCTCCACCTCGGACAAGTAGCCGAGCGAAACCCGGGCCAGCGTGGACACCTCGCGTAGCGTGCGCCCTTGCCGGACCCGCAACCGCCTCAGCACGTCGCCGAGCAGCTGACGCAGCAGAATCATCTGTCGCTCCCTCCCCGGCGCGGATGACTTCACCACGCCCCGCGCGATCGGTTCGTGCCGCACATCGGTCTTCTTAGCTTCGTACATACTCCTCGCCGTCATCATGGGGCTTCGCCGGCCCTGAACCGCCGCTCGTGGCTCGTTGCGCGACTCATCAGGCCCGCCTGCCGGGCGCTCGGTGCTTGCAGTTGGCTCACGGACCTCACTCACAGCTCCACCGTACCCGTATCCACCGACACCGCGTCAGACCGCACATCGCATGTTCGCTCGGGACGTAACACGGTAATCACCCGGAATGTTCCCCTATGTTCGCCTTCAGCACACCTGACAGGAGATCGACTGCCTCGTCCACCGTCTCTACCCTGATACGTTCGCGCGACCCCTGAAGTCTCAATTCCCGCGCCCATTTCCGGCCTCCCGGCCCGGCGACGCCGATGTGGACCGTGCCCACGGGCCTGCCGTCCTGCGGCTCGGGCCCGGCCACCCCCGTCACGGCCAGCCCGTACGTGGCCCCGCACAGCCGCGCCACCCCCGCCGCCATGCCCGCGGCCACCTCGGGGTGCACCGCGCCCTCGCGCCGCAGCAGCTCCGCCGGCACCCCCAGCAGCTCGTGCTTGAGATCGGTGGCGTAGGAGATCACCCCGCCGCGGAACGCCTTCGACGCCCCGGGCACCGAGGTGATCGCCGCCCCGATGAGCCCCCCGGTCAGCGACTCGGCCACCGCCACCGTCGCGTCCGCGCCGACCAGCAGGTCGAGCATCTCGGCCACGTCTGCCATGGATCACTGCCCCTCGCGTGCTCGCCTCGCCACCTTGCGCAACCGGATGGCGCGGACGACGTAGTCGACGCCCGTGCCCACGGTGACCACGACCGCCGCGCCCATCACCGCCCACCGTAGGGGACCTGGCACGAACGGCAGCAGGTAGAGGACGATGGCCGCGATCTGCAGCACGGTCTTGACCTTGCCGCCGTAGCTGGCCGGGATGACCGCGTGGCGCAGCAGCACGAACCTGAGCGCGGTGATGCCCAGCTCTCTGCCGAGGATCACGATCGTGACCCACCAGGGCAGCTCCTGCAGGATCGACAGGCAGACCAGCGCGGCCCCGGTGAGCGCCTTGTCGGCGATCGGGTCGGCGATCTTGCCGAAGTCGGTGATCAGGCCGTAGCGCCTGGCCAGCTCCCCGTCGAGGTGATCGGTGATCGAGGCCACCGCGAAGACGCCCAGCGCGGCCACCCGCCAGCCCGTGCCGGGCACGAAGAGACAGACGACGAAGAAAGGGACGAGCGCCAACCGGAGGACCGTGAGGACGTTGGCGATGTTCCACGGGCTGACGACCCGGCGCTCGTCCCGTTTCATGGACCGGCCTTGATGCGCGCGATGAGATCGACGCCCTCGGCGTCGACCGCGACCGCGCGCACGATCTGCCCCTTGACCAGGCCGATGCCCTGGACCGTGACCGAGCCGTCGACCTCGGGCCCCTGGTGTGCGGCCCTGCCCTCGTAGCCGCCGTCGCCCAGGTCGTCCTCGATCAGCACGTCGAGCTCGGTGCCGATGCGCTCCTCCGCGCGCTGGGCGGTCAGCTCCTCGGCCAGTTCGGTGAGCACGCGCACGCGCTCGTCGACGACCTCCTGGGGCAGCTTGCCCGGCAGGTTGGCCGCCTCGGTGCCGTCTTCGTCGGAATAACCGAACACGCCGATCACGTCGAGCCTGGCGGCCTCGAGGAAGGTGACCAGGTCGGCGAACTCCTCCTCGGTCTCGCCGGGGAAGCCCACGATGAAGTTGGAGCGCACGCCCGCCTCAGGGGCGCGCTCGCGGATGCCCTCCAGCAGGCCCAGGAAGCGCTCGGGGTCGCCGAAGCGGCGCATCCGGCGCAGCACGGTGCCGCTGGCGTGCTGGAAGGACAGGTCGAAGTAGGGGGCGACGCCGTCGGTGCCGGCGATCACGTCGATCAGGCCGGGACGCAGCTCGGCCGGCTGGAGGTAGCTGACCCGCACCCGCTCGACGCCCTCGACGGCGGCGAGCTGCGGCAGCAGCTTCTCCAGCGACCTGAGGTCGCCGAGGTCCTTGCCGTAGGACGTGGAGTTCTCGCTGACCAGGACGAGCTCGCGCACGCCCCGGTGGGCCAGCCAGTCGGCCTCGGCGAGCAGCTCGTCGGGCCTGCGGGAGACGTAGGAGCCGCGGAAGGCGGGGATGGCGCAGAACGTGCAGCGCCGGTCGCAGCCGGAGGCGAGCTTGAGCGAGGCCACCGGGCTCTCGTCGAGCCGCTTGCGCAGCACGCGCGGCCCGCTGGCGGGCGCGAGGCCCGTCGGCAGGTCGCCGTGACCGGGGATGGCGGTCGCGGGCGCGGCGGCGGCCCGCTCGACCGGCGTGATGGGCAGCAGCGTGCGGCGGTCGCGCGGGGTGTGCGGCTTCAGCGGGCGGCCGGCGACGACGTCGTCGAGCCTGCCGCCGATCTCGGCGTAGTCGTCGAACGAGATGACGGCGCTCGCCTCGGGCAGTGCGTCGGCCAGCTCGTTGCCGTAGCGCTCGGCCATGCAGCCCGCGGCGACCACCTTGGCGCCGGAGTCCGCGGCGGCCAGGAGCGTGTCGATCGAGTCTTTCTTGGCTGAGTCGATGAAGCCACACGTGTTGACGACGACGACCTCGGGATCGTCGTCGTCGAGCTGCCAGCCGGCAGCCTCGAGTCGCGCGGCCAGCTCCTCGGAGTCGACCTCGTTGCGTGCGCAGCCCAGAGTGATCAGCGATGCGGTTCGGCGGGATGACATGGTGAACACTACGGTATCGGGAGTTGGCCACCACCCGATGCACGGGCTCCCCCGCCGGCCGCATCGCGGCCCCTCACCTGCCTATCGCGACTGCGGTTTCTGCGGCCCGAACGAGCGCCGCACCACGTCTCCCCTTCCGCCGAGGCCCTTCACCCGCTTGCCGTTGACGTGCAGCGTCACGGCTCCGGCGTCGGCCAGCAGCACGTTGACCTTGTCGGGCGCGCGCCAGGTCGAGGTCTTGCCCGCCTTGAGCGTGCCGGCGAAGAGCTTGCGCCCCTTGGCGTCGTGCACGTTGACGTACGACGACCGCTTGGCCTTGATACGGACCGTGACCATGTTCTTGGCCGCCACCACCGGCGGGGCCGGCTTGGGCGCCTCGGTGATGGGCGTGTTCGGCGGGACGCTGGGCCGGGCCGACGCGGCGCGCACGTCGCCCGTACGGACCTGGTCGCCGCCACCTCCCAGCACCCGCATCATGCCGAAGACCACCACGATGGCCAGCGCCACCCCCAGGGCCATCGTCCAGTTGGGCCCCCGCCGCTCCGGCAGGTTGATCTTGCGGTCGGCCTGGAAGACCGACGACGCCGGCACGGGCTGCGGAGCCCCGCCGTGCTGCTGGTCATAGAGATGGACGGTGGCCTCGGGGTCGAGCCCCACAGCCTTGGCGACCGCCCTGATGTGCCCTCTGGCGTAGAAGGCACCTCCGCAGTCGCCGTATTCGTCCCGCTCCATGCAATGGATGATCGCCTCGCGAATCCTGGTCGCCGCAGCGACCTGCGCGACCGTCAGCCCTGCCGACTGCCTGGCTGCCGCCAGCATGGCCCCGATGCTCTGCTCCTGCACAGCGAACGCCCCCCACCACACCGACTACTCTTCGTGGTAGGAGATATTCAATCAGTTATCGCCAGGCAAGCACGCATTGGGGTCATTCGCCACGCAGACTCGCCAGCAAACCCGGGAGGTCGTCGGGCTTCACGAGCACCTCGCGGGCCTTCGAGCCCTCGCTCGGGCCGACCACGTCGCGGCTCTCCAGCAGGTCCATCAGGCGTCCCGCCTTGGCGAAGCCGACCCGCAGCTTGCGCTGCAGCATCGAGGTCGAGCCGAACTGGGTGGTCACGATCAGCTCGGCCGCCTGGATGAGCAGGTCGAGGTCGTCGCCGATGTCCTCGTCGATCTCCTTCTTGACCGGCGCCGCCGCCACGTCGTCGCGGTATTCGACCTGCATCTGCTCCTTGCAGTGCCCGACGATCTCGGAGATCTCCTTCTCCGAGACGAACGCGTTCTGGATGCGGATCGGCTTGCTCGCGCCCATCGGCAGGAAGAGCGCGTCGCCCTGGCCGACCAGCTTGTCGGCGCCCGGCTGGTCGAGGATGACCCGCGAGTCGGTCAGCGAGGAGACCGCGAACGCCAGCCGCGACGGCACGTTGGCCTTGATGAGGCCGGTGACCACGTCGACCGAGGGCCGCTGGGTGGCGATGACGAGGTGGATGCCGGCCGCGCGGGCGAGCTGGGTGATGCGCACGATCGAGTCCTCGACGTCGCGCGGCGCCACCATCATGAGGTCGGCCAGCTCGTCCACGATGACCAGCAGGTACGGGTACGGCTGGTAGACGCGCTCGCTGCCGGGCGGCGGCTGCAGCTTGCCCGCCCGCACGGCCTTGTTGAACTCGTCCACGTGCCGGAAGCCCGAGGCCGCCAGGTCGTCGTAGCGCCGGTCCATCTCGCCCACGACCCATTCGAGGGCCTCGGCGGCCTTCTTCGGGTTGGTGATGATGGGGGTGATGAGGTGGGGGATGCCCTCGTACACGCTGAGCTCGACGCGCTTGGGGTCGACGAGCACCATGCGCACCTCGTCGGGGGTGGCGCGCATGAGGATGCTGGTGATCAGGCCGTTGACGCAGACGGACTTACCGGCGCCGGTGGCGCCGGCGATGAGCAGGTGGGGCATCTTGGCGAGGTTCGCCACGATGGTACGGCCCTCGACGTCCTTGCCCAGGCCGACGATCATGGGGTGGTGGTCGGCCTGCGCGACCTGCGAGCGCAGCACGTCGCCGAGCGCCACGAGGTCCTTGTCGGCGTTCGGGATCTCGACCCCGATGGCCGACTTGCCGGGGATAGGCGACAAAATCCGGACATCGGCGGACTTGACGGCGTACGCGATGTTCTTCGTGAGCGCCGTGACCTTCTCCACCTTGACCGCGGGCCCCAGCTCGATCTCATAGCGCGTCACCGTCGGCCCCCGAGTGAACCCGATGACCTGCGCGTCGATGCTGAACTGCTCCAGCACGCTGGTCAGCGCGTTGACCACGGTCGTGTTGGCCTTGGTCTGCGGCTTGGGCGCGGTGCCCGGCTTGAGGTGGGCCAGGTCGGGCAGGCTGTAGGGGCCCGCCTGCGGCGACAGCACCAGCTGCTCGACCTTGCGGGGCGCGGGGGTGGGCTGCGGCGGCTCAGGACGCCTCTCAGCCTCGGGAACGGGCGCCTCCTCCTCGTCGGTCAGCCCGGGCACGATCTCCGGCGAGTGGTCGGTCCGCTTGTCCTTCTCGGCGAGCACCGGCGTGTCGTACGGCTTGATGATGTCGCCGCCCTCGCCGTCGTCGCCCTTCTTCGTCTTGACCCGCTTCTTGGCCGACGACTTCGGCGTCGCCGGCTCCGCGTGCCGCTCGAACAGCAGGTGCTTGAGCTCGGCCAGCCGCTCGGGGATGCGGTGGACGGGCGTGGCGGTGATCACCAGCACCCCGAACCCGGACAGGAGCAGCAGCAGCGGGATCGTCACCCACGCCGGCAGGATGCTCATCGGCGGCGCCGAGACCAGGAACCCGACCATGCCGCCGGCCTGCGCCACCTTGTCCATGCCCTGGCCCTGACCGGCCGGGTAGGGGGTGCCGTTGGAGACGTGGATGACGCCGAGCACGCCGACCAGCAGCGCGGCCCAGCCGATCACCATGCGGCCGGTGTCGGCGGAGTGGTCGGGGTGGCGCAGGTAACGCCAGGCCAGCAGGCCGAGCAGCAGCGGCAGCACCCAGGCCAGCGAGCCGAACACGCCGCGTACGGCCGCGTTGACCGCCCCCGACACCGCGCCGTCCGAGTCGCGCCAGGTCATCGCCGCGAGCACGATCGCGCCCGCCAGCACCGTGAGCCCCACGCCGTCGCGCCGGTGCGCCGGGTCGAGCTCGCGGGCGTTCTTGCCCACCGCCCGCGCGGCGCCGCCGATGCCGTTGGCGAACAGCATCCACAGCCCCACGATCAGCTTCCCGATCATGGTGAGTACCCATGTGATCGGGTCGGGGTGGGTCACCGGGGATTTACGGCCGGACGCGGATGCCTTCGTCCTGGACCGTCCCGCCTGCGTCGTCCCGCGCTTGGCGGGGGTCGAGCGAGACGAGGTCGACCGCTTCGCCGGCCCCTTCGATGCGCTTTTCGGCGTACGGGTGGCCATGATGCCAAAGGTACGACGGAGACACCTCGGTACGCGCGTAGGCTCGCCGGTGTCCTGACATGTGACCACCCGAACGGTGACGCGGACGCCCGCTCACTCGCGTCCCCGCACGGTCGAGACCGCCTCGAAAGCCGTCCATGCCGGGCATGAGCACGGCGGCCTTCTTCACAACTGGAGGTATCAGCGGCATCGGTCTGCCACTCTGAGAGTGACCGAACTGCCACATCGAGTGATGTTCTAGGACGCAGAGTGGACACGACCAGAGTGTCGAGTACGGCCTTCGACGGCACTCCGCAAGCACCGGCGCACGCACGCAAGTTCGTCCGTCAGGTGCTCGGCGAGTGGCGCCTGAGCCACCTCGCCGAGGACGCCGTCCTGCTGACCAGCGAGCTCGTCACGAACGCCGTGCTGCACGCGGGCACCGGCGTCGAGCTGACCTGCCGGCTGGACGTCGACGCGACCCCGGCCAAACTCGAGATCGAGGTCGACGACCACCATCCCGCCCGCACGATCCCGCCCGCCGGGAAACCGCCCTCCGGCGACGCGACCTCGGGCCGCGGCCTGGCGCTGGCCGGGATGCTGGCCGACGCGTGGGGCGTCACCTACACCAAGCACGCCAAACGGGTCTGGGTGCGCATGGAGATCGGCGAGGGTTTCGAGCCGCACGAGCCGCCGGGCCGGCTCGGCATGCTCCCGGTCGTGCCGCTGGAGACGCTGCACGTGGGCGTGCTGGTGGCCGACCTCGACGGCGTCGTGGAGTCGTGGAACACCGAGGCGGAGAAGCTGCTCGGCTGGCAGGCCGAGCAGGTCGTCGGCCGCTCCCTCAAAGACCTGGTGGCCTGGCAGGGCCAAGGCCCCTACGCGCTGTCGCTGATCGACACGCTGGCGCTGTGCCGGTGGCGGGGCGAGGCGCGCATGCGTCACCGCGACGGCGGGCTCGTCCCCGTCTACGTCTCCCAGCTGCGCAGCAGGGGGCACGCGGGTGAGCGCAGGTCGATCTGGATGGTGGTGCCCGCCGAGCACCGGGGCGTGCTGACGCCGCCGTCGGCGCCGATGCGCAGGGAGGCGGGCCGGCGGATCAAGGAGCTGCTCGACCACGACATGCCGTTCACGGAGCTGCTGGACACGATCGCGCAGATCGTCCAGGTCTCCAGTGGGGGCGACGCGGCATACGTGCTGCTGTCGGCGGAGGGCGGCAACCGGTTCGGGGTGGCGGCGGGCGCGGGCGCGACGGCGGGGCTGGTCGGGGTGCTGGCCGCGGGCGTGTTCGGGCCCGAGCGCAGGACGCCGGTGATGATCGAGGACCTGCTGGCCGGCGACGTCGAGCTGGCGGACCAGCTGCGGGCCAGGTCGATGGCGTGCGCGCCGCTGCTGGTCGGCGGCGCGGTGATCGGCTACCTCGTGGTCACCGCGGCCAGGCCTGGCCACTTCGACCATGAGCTGACGATCAGCCTGCAGCACATCGCCGGCCAGGTGGCCGTCCCCGTGCAGCGGGGGCGGCTGGCCGAGCAGGACCGCGCGCACAGGGGGCGGCTGTCGTTCCTCGCCGAGGCGGGCGAGCTGCTGGCGGGCGTGCACGACGAAGAGCTGATCGCGGCGCTGACCGCGCAGCTCGTGGTGCCCAAGATCGCGACGTGGGCGGCCGTCTATCTCACCGACCTGACCGGCATGACCAGGCTCGCGCACGTCTGGCACAGCGACGAGCGCAACAACGCCGACCTGCGCAAGTCGCTGCCCGCCATCCCCCGCTCGGCGCTCGACCAGGTCGACTGGCCGATCGGCCCGGAGAACGTGCTCGCCTTCCCGCTGCTGACCCAGGGCAGGTCGTACGGCGCCCTGGTGATCGGCCGCACCGAGCCGACGCTGCCCCTTGAGCTGGCCGACCTGCTGGCGGATCTGTGCCGGCTGGTCTCGCTCAACCTGCACACCGCCATGCTGTACGCCCGCCAGGCCACCACCTCCCGCGTGCTGCAGCGCAGCCTGCTGCCCATGCGGGTGGCGCCCATGCCGGGCCTTGAGTCCGCGGTCGTCTACGAGCCGGCCGAGGAGGGCGCCGACGTCGGCGGCGACTTCTACGACCTGTTCACGGTGGCCGACCACTGGTGCTTCGCGCTGGGCGACGTGTGCGGCAGCGGCCCTGAGGCGGCCGCGGTGACCGGCCTGGCCAGGCACGCCGTACGCCTGCTCGCCAAGGAGCACTACACGGTCTCCGACATCCTCGACCGGCTCAACCACGCGCTGCTGGAGGAGGGCGACGAGGGCAGGTTCCTCAGCCTGCTGTGCGGCGAGCTGACCCCGCTCCCCCAGGGCGGCGCGCTGTGCACGATCGCCTCGGCCGGCCACCCGCCGCCCCTGCGGCTGTGCCCCGGCGGCGAGGTACGCGCGATGGCGACCCCGCAACTGCTGCTCGGCATCGAGGCGAACGCCCGCTTCCACGTGGAGACGTTCGAGCTGGCGCCCGAGGAGGTGCTGCTGTGCGTGACCGACGGGGTGACCGAGCGGCGCAACGGCGACCGGCTGCTCGACGACGACGACGGCCTGGCCGCGCTGCTGTCGGGCTGCACGGGGCTGAGCGCGCACGCGGTGGCCGAGCGGGTGCGGCACGCGGTCGAGACGTTCGCGCCCGAGCCGTCGCAGGACGACGTGGCCCTGCTGGTCATCAAGGCCTCCGCCGCCCTGCGTCAAGGCGTCAGGTGAGTCAGCGGAACCGGTAGGCGGTGGTGGAGGTGCGGCGCTCGCCCGGCCGCAGCACCGTGGAGGGGAACTGCTGCTGGTTCGGCGAGTCGGGGAAGTGCTGGGTCTCCAGGCACAGCCCGGCGAACGGCCCGTACGGCGTGGCGTCCCCGTCGAGCATGCCGCCCGCGTAGAACTGCACGCCCGGCTCGGTGGTGGTGACCTCCATGGTCAGCTCGCCGCCCGTCACCGTGACCCCGCCGTCGAGCACGAAGCAGTGGTCGTAGGCGCCCTCGAAGCGCTCGCCGACGGCGTGCGGCTCGGTGAAGTCGAACACCGTGCCCTTGACCGGCGCCAATTCGCCCGTGGGGATCTTGTCGTCGTCGACCGGCAGGTAGTGCTCCGACTCCATGCGGACCACGTGGTCGAGCACGTCGCCTTCGCCCTTGAGGTTGAAGTAGGAGTGGTTGGTCAGGTTGACCACGGTCGGCGCGTCGGTCTCGGCGGCGTAGTCGATGCGCAGCGCGTCGTCCTCCAGCGTGTACGTCACCGACGCGCTCAGCGTGCCGGGGAAGCCCTGGTCTCCGTCGGGGCTGACGAGCGTCAGCGTCACCGACGAGTCACTGCGCTCGGCGACCGTCCACACCTTGGCGTCGAAGCCTTCGGTGCCGCCGTGCAGGCAGTTGGGCCCGTTGTTGGCGGGGAGGGTGAACTCGACCCCGTCGAGGGTGAAGCGGGCGCCTGCGATGCGGTTGCCGTAGCGGCCGACGACGGCGCCGAAGTAGCGGCTGCGGGTGCGGTAGTCGTCGAGCGTGTCGAGGCCGAGCACGACGTTGACCCCCGACACCTCCAGCCTGCGCACGATGGCGCCGTACGTGAGCACCTCGGCGCGCAGCCGCCCCGACGACAGCTCTATCTGCTCGACCTGCCGGCCAGACGGCAGCGTTCCGAAGATCATTTCTGTGCCCTTCCCGTGGACTCGCGGACTATGAGGGCGGTGTCGAGGGTCACCGTCGCGCCCTCGCCCCCCGACTGCAGCAGCAGATCGACCGCCATTCTGCCCGCCTGCACGGCCGGCATGGCGACCGTGGTCAGCTTGGGCCGGTTGAGCCGTCCCGGCAGGATGTCGTCGAACCCGATCACACTTATCTGGTCTGGTACCCCTATCTCCATCGCCGACAGCCCCTCGATGAGCCCGAGGGCCACGAGGTCGTTGTAGGCGAGCACGGCGGTGGCGCCGCAGGCGGCCACCTCGGGGGCCACCGACAGCCCGCCGGCCTCGGTCGGCTGGTTGGGGCCGAAGAAGATCAGGTCGAGCCCTGGAGTCTCGGCGGCCACACCCTGCATCTCGTTGCTGGTCCACGAGCCGATCGGGCCCGAGACGAGCGCGATCCTGCGGTGGCCGAGCCCGGCCAGGTGCTCCAGCGCGAGCTTGGCGCCCTGGGCGACGTTCATGAGCACGGACGGCATGCCCTTGATGCGCCGGTTGACCACCACGAACGGCACGTCCTCGGCCAGGCGCTCGATCATCTTGTTCGACAGGCGGGGGCTGCACAGCAGGACGCCGTCCACCTGTTTGGTGAACGTCCTGATCAGCTCCTCCTCCACGCGCGGGTCCTCGTCGGTGTCGGCGACGAACACGTGGTAGTCGCGGCCTCTGGCCTGCGACTGGGCGGCCTTGATGAGCGGCGGGAAGAACGGGTTGGCGATGTCGGCCACGATGAGGCCCATGTTGTACGTGCGCCCGGTGGTGAGCGCCCTGGCCGCCCGGTTGGGCCGGTAGCCGAGGTCGTCGGCCGCGGCCAGCACGCGGCTCCTGGTGGCGGGGTTGACCAGGTGCGGCGCGGAGAAGGTGCGCGACACAGTCGACACGTGAACGCCGCAGGCACGGGCCACGTCCTTGATCGTCGCCGCCATCGCGGTCCTCCCTTGCAAACGGTTGCCACAGTAAACCCTGGCCGTCCCGGATAACGGCGTCAAGGTTTCTGCAACCGGTTGCTACAGCGCGCGGCGGCTCACCCGGCCGGGTTCACCACTTCCCGCCGAGTTCGTTCAGCGTGAAGATACCGCCGGCGCGGTTGTGCAGGGGCTCGTTCAGGTCGGGCTCGCCCTGCTCCGCGATGAGCGCGGCGGCGAACGGCTCGGAGGAGTCGTGCGAGACGTACCCGATCGCCTTGGCCTCCTCCAGCGACCACCAGCGGCGCGGGCTGTCGGAGACGCCCCAGACGACGTGGTAGCCGTCGGCGGTCAGGCCCGCCTCGACGAGCCTGGTCAGGTCGTCGGCGGAGATCCAGGTCGCCAGGCCGCGGGTGTCCACGGGGCCCTCGTTGCAGGTGCCGAGGCGGATGACGGTGACGTTCATGCCGAAGCGGTCGTGGTAGAGGCTGCCGAGCGCCTCCATGACGACCTTGCTCACGCCGTAGAAGGTGTCGGGGCGGGGGAAGGCATAGTCGGGCAGGTCGGCGCCGTCGGCCGGGCGGGTGTGGTAGCCGGCGGCATGGTGGCTGCCCATGAGGACGAGGTGCTCGACCCCCTCCTTGTACGCCGCCTCCATCAGCACCTGCGTCCCCTCGATGTTGGCCCGCAGGATGTCGCCCCAGGGGTGCTCCCTGCTCTGGCCGCCGAGGTGCAGCACGGCGTCGACGCCCTTCATGGCCTCCGCCACGGCGTCGGGGTCGGCGAGGTCGGCCGTCACCCATTCCTCGCCGGGCCCCGGCTCGATCGGCTGAATGTCGGAAAGCCGCAGCGTGCGGCCTTCGCGGGCGAGCCGGGGCCGGAGCAACGTCCCGACCTTTCCCGCGGCTCCCGTCATGAGAATGCGCATGCATCCATGATGTACACGATTCTGGCCGAAATTCACATCCTTGAATGTTGACCGTGAGCCGCGTCACTAGTTACGTTCACAGGCACACATTCAAGTCCACGACTCATGTCCACGTATGTGAACAGGAGGCGGTCTGATGTCACGTCGTTTGCTGGGGGTCGCGCTCGCCGCGACCCTCGCCGTAGGACTGACAGGCTGCGGTTCCGGGGGATCGTCAGGTTCGGACAACACTTTGGAGATCTGGATCAGGCAGGCGCCCGATTCCGACTCCGCCAAGACCGCCAAGAAGCTGGCCGACGCATTTACCAAGGCCAGCGGGGTTCCGACGAAAGTCGTCGCGCTTTTCGACGACTTCGAGACCAAACTGAACCAGCAGGCGGCACAGCGACAACTGCCCGACATCGTCATCAACGACACCGCGCAACTCGGCACCATGGTGTCACAGGGCTGGCTCCAGCCCGTCGACAAAGCCACTCTGGCGGGCGCCGACCAGCTCGCGGAAACCGCGTGGAAGGCCGCCGCCGGCGGCGACGGCAAGTATTACGCGGCGCCATTCTCCGCCCAGTCGTTCGCATTGATCGTCCGTAAGGACTGGCGCGAGAAGGTCGGCATGGAACCGCCCGCCACGTGGGAGGACCTCTCCAAACTCGCCGTCGCGTTCACCGAGCAGGACCCCGACGGCAACGGCGAGAAGGACACCGCCGGCTTCGTCGCCCCCGCCGGCACCAAACGCGGCTACGCCTCCTGGTACGCCTCCTCCCTCATCTACGCCAACGGCGGCGACTTCCTCGCCTCCGCGGGCAACGGCAAGTACACCGCCACCGTCAACGACCCCAAGACCGTGGAGGCCGTCCAGTTCCTGCAGGACCAGTTCTGCAAGACCAAGACGGTCAACCCCGGCGCCGTCAGCAACGACACGACCGTCACCCACGAGGTGTTCGAGAAGGGGCAGGGCGGGATCTACCTGGTCGGCCCGTACGTGCTGGCCCGGTTCGTCAACAGCATCGGCACCGACAAGATCGAGGTGCTCCCCGTGCCCAAGGGCCCGTCGGGCGGCCCCGGCACCCTCGGCGAGGGCGAGAACGTCTACATGATGGCCGGCTCCGAGAACCAGGAGGGGCAGAAGAAGTTCGCCGAGTTCGCCATCTCCCCCGAGGGCCAGCGCATCGGCATGAACAAGGACGCCAACGGCGCCATCGTCCGCCTGCCGGTCAACACCACCGTGGACATGGCCGCCGAGCGGCAGGACCCGCGCTGGAAGGTGTTCCAGGAGTCCTACGAGCACGCGGTCTACGCCCCGCCGGTGCCCAACTGGGCGCCGATCCGCCAGACCTCGGCCGACTCCATCAACGCCGTGTGGGCCGACTGCTCAGCCGACGTCAAGACGGCCATGGATGAGCTCAACAACAAGCTCACCCAGGAACTGCAGAGCCAGAAAGCCTCATGACCTCGACACTCACCCCGGCGCGCGGCCGGACCGCGTCCCCCGGCCACCCACCCCGAGCGGTGCGGTGGCGGGGGCCGCTGATCGCCTGGCTGTTCCTGGCGCCCGCGCTGCTGCTCTTCCTGTACTTCAAGTTCATCCCCATGTTCGTGGGGCTGTGGAAGAGCCTGTTCAAGGTGCAGACCTTCCTCGGTGACGAGTGGGTCGGCCTGCAGAACTACCAGACCATCGTCAGCGACGACGAGTTCGCCTCGGCCATCTGGCACAGCGTCGTGCTCGCCCTCGGCACCACGGTCGGCTCGATCGTGCTCGGTCTCGGCCTGGCGCTGCTCATCGAGGGGCCCGCTCGCTATCTGTGGTTCGTCAGGACCGCGGCCTTCCTGCCGGTCGTCACCACGATGGCGGCCGTGGCCGAGGTGTGGCGCATCATGTTCCACCCGGCCGACAGCGGGATGCTCAACGTCATCATCGGCTGGGCGGGCATCGACCCGCAGCCGTGGCTGGCCAGCGAGAACTCCTCGCTCTGGTCGATCATGCTGATGAGCATCTGGCGCGGGACGCCGTACGACATGATGATCTTCCTGGCCGGGCTGGTCGGGGTGGACCGCGCGCTGTACGAGGCGGCCGCCGTGGACGGCGCCTCCACCTGGCGGCGGCTGCGCCACATCACGCTGCCGGCGCTGCGGCCGGTGTTCTGGATCCTGTTCACCCTGGCCGCCATCCGCGGGCTGCGGGTCTTCGTCGAGGTCTACGTGCTCACCAACGGCGGCCCGAACGGCTCGTCCGAAGTGCTCATGACGTTGATCTACAAGCTCGGCTTCCAGAAGAACGAGCTGGGCGTCGCCTCGGCGGGCGGGATCGTGCTGTTCCTCGCCACGCTGGCGCTCACCGTGATCGTGCAGATGCTGCGCAGGAGGCAGGCGACATGAAGTTCGACAGCGCGCTGGGCCTGGAGGCGCGGCGGGGCCCGGTCGCCCGCGCCGGCAAGGTCCTCATCTACGCCACGATGGTGATCGTCTTCACCGGGCCGCTGGTCGGGCTGCTGATGAGCTCGTTCAGCAAGACGCTCGACCCGACCTCCTTCTCCCTGTGGCCGGACGAGTTCACGCTGGAGAACTTCATCCAGGCCAAGGACAAGAACGTCTACCTCTACCTGCTGAACTCCTTCATCGTCGTCGGCTTCGGGCTGCTGCTGCAGGTGCTGGTGAGCGTCTTCGCGGCGTACGCGCTGGCCCGCAAGAAGTTCCGCGGCATGACGTTCGTGATGCTGCTCATGCTCACCACGATGATGCTCCCCGAGGAGATCATCGCGATCCCGCTCTCCCTCGTCCTCGCCGACATGCCGCTGCTGAACGTCAACCTCATCGGCACGTACGCGGGCATGATCCTGCCCGTCGGCGCCTGGGGCTTCTCCATCCTCGTCATGACCGAGTTCATGAAGGAGGTGCCGGTGGAGCTGGAGGAGGCCGCGCGCATCGACGGGGCCGGCGAGCTGCGCATCTTCGCGACCATCATCGTGCCGCTGTGCCGCCCGGCGCTCGGCGTGATCGGCGTCTTCGGCTTCACCATGATCTGGGACCAGTACCTGCTCCCGCTGATCGTGGCCCCCGAGTCGGACATGTGGACCCTGCCCATCGCGCTACGCTCGCTCCGCTCCGACGAGGAGGTCGGGATCGGCGTGCTGCTGGCGGCCTCGCTGCTGGCGCTGCTGCCGTCGATCATCGCCTTCCTCGCCTTCCAGCGGCAGTTCATGCGCGGTCTGACGAGCGGCGCGGTCAAGGGTTAGGCGTCCATGTATCTGGACGCTATCCAATATCCTGGATGTCCGAAGCCGCCGAAGGATACGAGATGGGATGAGCATGGAGCAGCCCCCGCTGGTCAAGTCCGCGGAGCGGACCGTACGCATCCTGGAGACGCTCGCCGAGTCGCACGACCACCTGACGCTCTCCGAGCTGCAGCAGCGCACCGGGTTCCCGCGCAGCAGCCTGCACGCGCTCATGCGCACGCTCGTCGAGCTCAACTGGGTCGAGACCGACTCGGCCAGGTCCGCCTTCGGGATCGGCCCCCACGCGCTGCTCACCGGCACGGCCTACCTCGACAAGGACCCGGCGCTGCCGTTCGCCCAGGACTGCCTGGAGGACCTGCGTGACGAGATCGGGCAGACCGTGCACTTCGCCCGGCGTGACGGCGCCCACGTCCTCTACCTCGCCACCCGCGAGTCCCGCGAGGCCGACCACGTCATCCCCCGCGTCGGGCGGCGGCTGCCCGCCCACGTCACCGCGCTCGGCCAGGTGCTGCTCGCCCAGCTCACCGACGACGAGGTGGTCGCCCTGCTCCCGACCCCGCTCGTCGCGCTCACCGAGCACACCATCACCGACCTGACCAAGCTCACCGGCGAACTCGACCAGGTCCGCACCCGCGGCTGGTCCTACGAACGCGAGCAGGGCACGCCCGGCGTGGCCTGCGTGGCCGTCGCGGTCGACTACCGCATCCCGGCCACCGACGCGATCAGCTGCTCGATGCCCGCCGGGCTGCCGCCCGCCGAGGTCGAGCGCATCACCGAATCGATCATCAAACACACCCGCAAGCTGGCTGCCACCCTGCGCAGGGAGGGCATCCGCTAGTCCCCAGGAAGGACCGTTGATGCGGTTAGACGGCGTTCTCTTCTTCCCCGTGACCCCCTTCGGCCAGGACGGCGGCCTCGCCGAACCCGTCCTCGCCCGCCACGTGGCCGCCGGGGTCGCCGCCGGAGCCGGAGGAGTGTTCGCCGCGTGCGGCACCGGCGAGTTCAACGCCCTCGACCCCGCCGAGTACACCCGGGTCGTCTCCACCGCCGTCACCGCCACCGCCGGCCGCGTCCCCGTCTTCGCCGGGGCCGGCGGCCCGCTCCCCACCGCCCGCGCGCTCGCCCGGGCGGCCGCCTCCCAGGGCGCCGACGGCCTGCTGCTCATGCCGCCCTACCTGGTCACCGGCCCCACCTCCGGCCTCATCCAGTACGTCCGCGACGTCGCCTCCGTCACCGACCTGCCCGTCATCGTCTACCAGCGCGGCACCGCCCGCTTCACCCCGTCCGCCGTCGCCACGCTCGCCGCCGACGTGCCCCAGGTGATCGGCTTCAAGGACGGGCTCGGCGACTTCGACCTGCTGCAACGCATCATCCTGACCGTCCGCCAGGCCACCTCGGAGCCCTTCACCTTCTTCAACGGCCTCCCCACCGCCGAGCTCACCGTGCCCGCCTACCGCGGCCTCGGCGTCACCCTGTACTCCAGCGCCGTCTTCGCCTTCGCCCCCGAGATCGCCCTCGCCTTCCACAAGGCCGTCACCGGCGGCGACGAGGTCCTGGTCCAACGCCTCCTGACCGACTTCTATCTCCCCCTCGTCCAGCTCAGGGACCTCGCCCCCGGCTACGCCGTCTCCCTGGTCAAGGCGGGCGTACGGATGCGGGGGCTGGAGGTGGGCGGCGTCCGAGCCCCCTTGGTGGACCCCGACCGAGAGCACCTGGAAAAGCTCGAACGAATCCTCACCACCGGCCTCTCCCTGACCGGCTTCTGACCCGTCCCCGCCCTCGGCCGCGCCCCGATCGCTCTGGAGCCGGCCTCCCCCGCACGACCAACCGTTGAAGCCGCTCCCCCTGGCACCCGATCGCGCATCGGAGCTCGCCCCCTCGCGTCCCTGACTTTCTTCCCTCTCACGCCCGGAACGACGAAGGGCCCGCCGGACCGGGCGAGGTGGAATCACCTCATCGCCCGACCGGCGAGCCCTCCCGCCGGCTCACCTCGTCCGAAGGCTCACACCTGGAGGCGGCCGTCCACCCGGCGCGGGATGGACAGCGGGTTCGCGTCCTTGAGCTCCTCAGGCAGCAGCGCCTCAGGCCAGTCCTGGTACGCCGTCGGCGCCACCCACCGCTCGATCGCGGTGGCCCCGACCGACGTGGAGGTCGTGGTGGCGGACGGCCAAGGCCCGCCGTGGTGCATGGCCCAGCACACGGCGACCCCGGTCGGCCAGCCGTTCCAGATGAGCCGCCCGGCCTTCCTGCCCAGCACCTCGACGACCTCGGACGCCTCCTCCGGCGCCACCCCGTGCACGCTGGCGGTCAGCGAACCTTCGAGCCGCTCAAGCACCGGCCGCAGGTCGGCCACGTCGCGGTAGGTGACCACGATGGAGGCGGGCCCGAAGCACTCCTCCCCGATCTCCGGCAGCTTGGCCGCGAACGTGTCGAGGTCGGCGGTGAACACCTTCGGCGTGACCGCCCAGCTGCCCTCACCCGGCTTGCCCTCGGCCAGCAGCTGCAGCTCACCCAGCCGCTCGACGCCGCCGAGGTAACCGTCACGGATGCGCTCGGCCAGCATGGGACCGCCGGCCGTACCCTCGACGGCCTCCACGATCGCCTTGCGCAGCTCGTCCCCCTCGGGCACGAACAGCAGGCCGGGGTTGGTGCAGAACTGCCCGACCCCGAGCGTCAGCGATGCGGCGAACCCCGCCGCCACCTCCTTGACCGGCGCCGACGGCAGCGCGACCACGGGGTTGACGCTACCGAGCTCGCCGTAGAACGGGATGGGCGTCTCCCGCTCGTCGATCAGCTTCTGGATGGCCTTGCCGCCGGCCACCGACCCGGTGAACCCGGCCGCGACGACCGCGGGATGCCGGACGAGGTCGGCACCGGCCTGCATGCCCTGGACCAGGCCGAGCAGGTCGGGGTTCGGCAGCGCCTCGCTGATGATCTTGGCAACCCGCTCGGACGTGTTGGGGTGCCCGGGATGCGCCTTGACCACCACGGGGCACCCGGCCGCCAGCGCCGAGGCGGTGTCGCCGCCGGCCACCGAGAACGCGAACGGGAAGTTGCTGGCCGCGAACACCGCCACCACACCCGGCAGCGCGTGCTTCATCCGGCGTACGTCGGGCCTGGGCGGCGTCAGCGAGGCGTCGGCGTGGTCGATGATCGCTTCAAGGTAGCCGCCGTCCCTGATGACCTCGGCGAACAGCCTGAACTGCCCCGCGGCACGCGCGACCTCGCCGCGCAGGCGTCCCTCGCCGAGCGCGGTCTCCTGGTCGGCGAGCTGCCACAGCTCGTCCACATGGGCGGAGAGCGCGTCGGCGACGGCTTCCAGCACGACGGCCCGCTCGGCCGCCGGCGTCGCCCGCCACGCCGCTCCGGCAGCGGCCGCCGCGGAAACGATCCTGTCGACACCGGCGCTGTCGGTCTCGGGCAGGGCGGCGCCCACGGTTTCGCCGGTCCTGGGGTCGTGTCCGTAGATCATCGAAAGGCCCTTCGGATGCTTGACACTTCTTCCACCTGATTCTTACAGTTGCGGCAACTTGTCCACAAATCTGGCCATTGTTCACATACATGGACGGCGAGCGCATGATCATCAGGCAGGTCCACGTAACTCCCGTCGCCTTCAGGGATCCGCCTCTTCTCAACGCCGCCGGAGTCCACGAGCCGTGGGCCCTGCGCACCATTGTCGAGGTCGTCACCGACGAAGGTCTGACCGGGTTGGGCGAGACCTACGGTGACCTGCACCATCTCGCCAAGGTACGCGACTGCGCCGACGCTCTGGTCGGTCTCGACGTCCACGCGCTCAACGAGATGTACGCGAGGATCGCCGCGACCGTCGGCGGCACGGTGACCGATCTCCATGGCCTGACCGGCGCCGCCACCAAGGAGAAAAGCATCGACCGCGTCTTCTCCCCCTTCGAGGTGGCCTGCCTCGACATCCGCGGCAAGGCGGCCGGCGTGCCGGTCAGTGACCTGCTGGGCGGCAAGGTCAGGGACGCCGTCCCGTACAGTGCGTACCTCTTCTACAAGTGGGCCGGCCACCCCGGCGAGGAGCCGGACCGCTTCGGCGCCGCCCTGGACGAAGCGGGCATCGTGCAGCAGGCGAAACTGCTCATCGACGAGTACGGCTTCGAGTCCATCAAGCTCAAGGGCGGCGTCTACCCGCCCGACCAGGAGATCTCCGCGATCCGCGCCCTGCACGACGCGTTCCCCGGCGTGCCCCTCCGCCTCGACCCGAACGCCGCCTGGTCGGTGGCGACCTCGATCCGCGTGGGCCGCGAACTCGAGGGCACGCTCCAGTACCTGGAGGACCCGACGCCGGGCATCGAGGGCATGGGCGAGGTCGCCGCCGCCGTCCCCATGCCCCTCGCCACCAACATGTGCGTGGTCACCCCCGAACACTTCCCGCCCGCCATGACCGCCCGCTCGATCGGCGTGCTCCTCCTCGATCACCACTATTGGGGCGGCCTCGTACGCTCGTCGCACGTGGCCGCGATGTGCGACGCCTTCGGCCTGTCGATGTCGATGCACTCCAACTCCCACCTCGGGATCAGCCTGGCCGCCATGACCCACCTGGCCGCCGCCACCCCGAACCTGACGTTCGCCTGCGACACGCACACGCCCTGGCAGGACGGCCAGGACGTGGTCAAGCCCGGCGCCCTCCGCTTCGAGAACGGCGCCGTCCCCGTCCCCACCGCTCCGGGCCTCGGCGTAGAACTCGACCGCGACGCGCTGGCGACGATGAACGAGCAGTACAAGAAGTGCGGAATCACGGCACGGGACGACACGTCGTACATGCAACGCTTCACCCCGTCCTTCACCGCCACCCGCCCCCGCTGGTAACCCGCCCTTGCCCAACACGCCCCTCTTCACCCCGCTTCTCCTCAAAGACAGAAGCCCGCTCCACCCACCTCCGGCCAGCGACGGAAGCCCTCCACGCCTGCCTCTGACCGGAGACAAAAGCCCTCCGCGCCCACGTCTGGCCGGAGACGGAAGTCTTCAGTGCCCACCTCCAGGCAGCGACGGAAGCCTCCTGCTGCCCCACCCGGTCGGGTGCAACGGGCTCCCCCACCTGCCTCACGCCAGAGCCGCAAGACTTCTCCGCCCACCTCTGGTCGAACAGAGCAAGCTCCCTCACCTGCCTCACGCCAGGCCCGAAGGCCCTCCCACCCACCTCAAGTTGAAGCCGCAAGCCCTTACACCCACCCTGAGGCTGGGGGCGGAAACCGTCTTCCCCACCCCTCAGCCTCAGGCTGGGCGCAGAGGCCCTCTCGCCCACCCCAAGCTGGGGGCAGAAACCCCTCAGGTTGAGGACAGAAGCCTTCTCAGCTGCCCTCAACCAGAGAGCGAAACCCCCTCACCCACCTTCGGTCCCAGGCCGAAAGCTCCTTCTCCCACCTCAGACCAGGGCCGAAGCGCTTTCCACCTCCGCCCCCACAAAGGAGGGCGCGCCCTGGCTGGCCTGCGATCAGATCGGGATGCACCCTCATCCACGAACCGTGCCCCACGAACCGTGCCCCACGAACCGTGCGCCCCACGAACCGTGCGCCCCACGAACCGTGCCCCACGAACCGTGCCCCATGGACCATCACCTACGGACTCCAATTCCGAGGGACGGATCGGACCGACTCCCATTCGCGCGGAACGAACCACCGACTCAAATGCGCACGAACGGACCTCACCGACTCTTATCTGCGAGAACCGTCACCCACAGATCACTCCCGGCAAGGACCGGACTGGACCCCACCGTTCCTCCGTTCCGGCTGGGAAGAAGCACCCCTAGCCCCTTCCTATGACTCCCACCGACAAATCCATCGACCTATCCCCCATCCCTAACGAAGACACATCCAGCAAGGAGACCCTGTGGTGAACGTCGCCTACCTGTACCCCTGGGACGTGGTCGGTGACCCGTCGGCCCCCAGCCGTCTGGCCGACCTGGGCGTCGAGGCGGTCGCACTGGCGGCCAGCTACCACTCGACACGAGCGGCCACGCCGTACCATCCGGCCCACCGCGTCCTGGACGTGCCGTACCCGGCCTTCTACCTCCCGATCCGCCCAGCCTCCTGGTCCCGCCTGGTACCCGCCGTCCCCACCTGGACCCCGGCAGACGCCTACCTCCAGGCCAGGGACGCCCTCAAGGCAGTCGGCCTCCAGGTGCACGCCTGGACGGTCCTCACCCATAACTCCCACCTCGGCGCGGCCAACCCCGACCTGGTCGTCCGCAACGCCTTCGGCGACGCATACCCGTACGCCCTGTGCCCATCGCACGAGGACGTCATCGAATACTGCGAGGCCCTGGTCAGAGAAACCCTGACACTAGGAGAACCGGACGGCCTGATCCTGGAGGCCTGCGGCCCCATGGGCTTCGGCCACCAAACCGTCCACGAAAAGACCTCCGGCGCCGACTGGACCCCGGCGGACATCGACCTCCTCTCCCTGTGTTTCTGCAAAAACTGCGCCACTCGATACCCCGACCAGACAAGGGCAGTGGTCCGCTCCGCAATAGACCGCACCACAACATTCAGCCACCACCCCGAAGCCACCGCCACGCAGAAATCAGCAAGCACAGCTCGCACCGCCACCCCTCCGCTCTCAGCCGAACAAGCCCTAGGCGACCTGGCAGACGAGGTACGCGAAGCCCGCACCACCCTGACCACCACCCTCCGCCAACGCCTGATCGCAGTGGCGAAGAAGTCCGCCCCCAGCGTCCCCATCACCCTCCACGCCAACCCCGACCCCTGGTCGACAGGCGCCTTCGCCCCTCTCCCCGCAGGCGAACCGAACGCGGACGTCCTGGTGGCCAACTGCTGGGGCGACCCCTCCACGGACGCCACCCGCCTGACCCGCCTCAAGACTCTGACGAACGAGCCCCAACGAGTAGGCGCCTACGTATTGGCCCTCCCCCCACGCCCCGCCGACCCAGAGGTATTGGCCGACCAACTGAGGACGTACAGCAAGGCAGGAGCCACGGAATACCACCTCTACCACGCCGGCCTGGCCTCTCCCCAACGCCTGTCAGCCCTAGCGCGGGCCCTCACCCTCCTGCCCTAGCCACCACGTCTGTGCTGGGTGGGAAGGGAGGCCGGCCGCACGTTCCCCAATCGCTCCGGCCTCCCAGCCCCACCCTTCGCGCCCCAGCTCACACCCTCACGCCCTCACCACCCCGACCTAAGCACCGCCCCACCCACAGCCCTCGCCGCCCCGAACACCACCCTCACCGCTGCCTCTCACCGCCCCGAACACCACCCTCACCGCTGCCTCTCACCGCCCCGAACACCACCCTCACCGCTGCGTCTCGCCGCCGCACCTCAAACCTCGCCTCAAAGGGGGGAACACCCCCATGCGGGATGCAGCCCCACGCGAGGTGCCACCCCACGCGAATGCCGGTCCCCGCGATACAGCCTCATGCGGATGCCAGTCCCCCGTACAGCCTCACGCGAGATGGCCCCCTTCCGGGATGCCGGTCCCGCGAGATGCAACCCCACCCTCACCGCTAACCGGCGCACCCTCACCACCGCGTTCTCGCACCTGGGCCGACCCCGTACCGCCGCATTGTTCCCAGCATCACCCTCGAACCACGATTCGGACTTTGCAACCTTCCGCCAGCGCACCACCTCGGCGAGGAGCAGCCCCGCCTCCTCGCATACTTTCCTGCATCCCACAACTTCTGCCGAGCAAAGGTCCGCCATCCCCGCCCCACCTCCTCGCACACCGTTTGGGGTCGATACAGCGCCGCCCGTCCAAAGGATTGGCCAGCCCTGACACCGTCGCGTTCCTTTGAACCCCGTCGTGCTGCTACGGCCCTAACACTTAAGATTCCGTGTGAGCCGCGCTGGCTCCGGATACATACCACTGCATGAACGATGTGCGAATCGTCTTCAGGAAATACGGCGGCGCACTGCACTGGAACCACCCCGGCCGCGTGCTCGGTGAGGACGAGCACGGCGTCTGGGTGGACGTGCCCGGCGGGACGTTAGCTCGTAAAGGCGATGAACCGCCTGTCACCTGGGAGACCCCGGTCACCATGCTGTTCCCCCGAAACGCCTGGTGGACTGCCTCATTTCACATCCCGCCCCACAAGAGCGACCTCTACATCGACGTCACCACGGTGCCGGAGTGGAGAGACGACGAGGTCACCATGCTCGACCTCGACCTGGACGTCATCAGGCTGAGGAACGGACGTCTCATTCTCGACGACGAAGACGAATTCGCCGAGCATCAGCTTCTCTTGAACTATCCCACCGAATTGATCAAACAAGCGGAAGAATCAGCACGCTGGCTTCTCGACGCAGTCGCGAAAAGGCAGGGCCCGTTCGGCGGAGCACACTTGTCCTGGCAAGCACAAGCTTCATGAATGCATCAAACTGAGACCTGATCGAAAACCAAGGCTATCATCATCAACACCCTGATCACACATCACCCGGAGGCCGCAACCAGTCCGCTTTCATATGCCGCGATAACGAGCTGCGCCCGATCCCGGGCCTCCAACTTGGCCAGCAACCGGGTGATGTGTGTCTTCACTGTCGCCAGACTCACTTGCAGATGGGCGGCTATCTCATTATTCGACAAGCCTCTCGCGATCAACATTAACACTTCCTTTTCCCGCTCGGTGACGCCGTTCAGCCCTTTCACCCTCGGCAGAACAGGAGCCCGCGTGAACTCCTCGATCAACCGCCGCGTCACCGCAGGCGCCAGCAGCGCTTCTCCCCGGGCGACCACGCGGACGGCGGAGAGCAAGTCCGCAGGCGGCGTGTCCTTCAGGAGGAATCCACTGGCCCCCGCTCGGAGCGCGTCATACACATAAGCGTCAAGGTCGAACATGGTCACGACGAGCACTCGGGAAACGTCTTTGATACGGCGCGTGGCTTCAATGCCGTCCATTTCCGGCATCCGTACATCCATCAACACCACATCAGGCTGCTGCTCCAGCGCGACGGCAACGGCTTCCGCTCCAGTCGCCGCTTCACCCACCACCGTAAGGTCAGGCTCAGAATCGACCAGTACGGTGAAACTCCCCCGAATAAGCGCCTGATCATCGGCGACGACCACGCGAATCACAAACCCTCCCCATAAGGCAATGTCGCGAAAACCCGGAACCCCCGCCCACGTCGGCTCCCCGCCTCGAACGTACCGCCGTACATACTGACCCGCTCCCGCATGCCGATCAGGCCATGCCCCGAGCCATCGGACGGCAAGGTGCGTTTCCTCGGGCCATCATCAAGCACCTCGATCCGCACCTCCTTCTCATCCGCCACCACGGACACCCGGCACCGAGCAGGTGCGGCGTGCTTGACCACGTTCGTGAGCGCCTCCTGCACGATGCGGTAGACCGACAGCCCCACACCCTCAGGCAGCCGCGCCCAATCCCCGACACGACCAGCCGACGACCCACCATCCGCAGAACCACCAGCTGCAGAACCACCAGTTGCAGAACCACCGACCGCACGGCCATTGACCCCGCGACCGCCGACCGCATGACCGCCCACCATCGAGCTGCCCGCCGGAGAATCACCGGCCCACGACCCGCCGTCCGCAGAACCACCAGCTGCAGAGCCGCCGACCGCACGACCTCCGAGCGCACGACCGCCGACCCCATGACCGTCGACCACCGAGTTAACCGCCGGCGAACCACCGGCTGCGGAGCCAGCACCCGACGAAGCCAACAAACCACCAGCTACCGGGCCGCCGACCGCAGAACCGCCGACCCCAGAACCGTCGACCACCGAACCACGAACCGCAGATCCGCAGCCCCCAGAACCGCTGGTGCCAGCGTCGGCGGTCGCCGGGCCGCTAGCCGCCGAACCACCGGCAGCAGCATCCGGTGCGAAGTGGAGGTCGAGGTCCACGTCCACCCCGGCCAGCCGCGCCTGCTCCACCAGCCGCTCGATGCCGGCCGGTCCGGGCGCGGGCGTGCGGTCGGGAGCGTCCGACGATCTCAGCACGCCGAGCAGGTGACGCATCTCCACGAGCGCGCTCCGGCTGGCCGTCTCGATCACGCGCAAGGCATCGTGTGCCTCCTGCGGCCTGGACGCGAGAACGTGATTGGCGACCCCTGCCTTGATGGCGATCAGTCCCACACTGTGCGTGACCACGTCATGCAGCTCACGAGCGAGCCTTAACCGCTCCTCCGTGACGGCCTGCGCCGCCAGCCGCTCGGCCTCACGCGCCGCGTACGACCTGCGCTCCTGCACCGCCCTGCCGATCGTCCACGCCCCGCCCAGCGCCCCGATGCCCAGCAGCGGCTGGTCGAGGTGGACCATCCAGTCGGGCGCACCGACTCGCGACGTGCCGGCCACCGTCAGCCCCAGGACGGTGACCAGGCTCACCGCCGCGATGGCCGACGTCGGCACCACCGCGCCGAGCCTGTCGGACAGGGCGACGATGTACAGCGCGTACGCGGGCGCCAGATAGGCATGTCCCACCGTGCCGACCAGCGCTGCATAGAGGGCGAGCACCAGCGTGAGGCAGAAGACGGGCATGGGCCACACCCTGCGCACGGCGATCGGCAGCCCCAGTCCGAGCGGAAGGGCCAGCCGCATCCATGGCGGCATCGTGACGGCGTTGACCATGACCGTGAAGAGCAGGAACGCCAGACAGAGCCCCGCGACCAGGTCGAGCGCGACCAGCTGGCGCCGGCTGAGGTGCCTGGCGAAGAAGGGATGCGTGTCGTTCACGCGTTGAACCGTAGCCGCTGCGGCGGCGTGGCACGTCAACCCAGGGTCTGACCTTGAAGTTCGTACCGTGGTCCGACGCGCCGGCCTGCCGCCGCCCAGCATTCTTTACGCCGTGATCGAACTTCAGCACCTGACGAAGCGCTACGGCTCCACCCTCGCCGTCGACGACCTGTCCTTCACGGTCGAGCCCGGTCACGTCACCGGCTTCCTCGGCCCCAACGGCGCGGGCAAGTCGACCACGATGCGCCTGATCCTCGGGCTCGACGCGCCGACCTCCGGCCAGGCCCTGGTCAAGGGCCGCCGATATACGTCGCTGCGCAGACCGATGCGCGAGGTCGGCGCGCTCCTCGACGCGGGCGCGGTCCACGGCGGCCGCAGCGCCTACAACCACCTGCTCAGCCTTGCCCTCACCAACGACATCGGCCCCAAGCGCGTCTCCGAGGTGCTCGAGCAGGTCGGCCTCGCGGACGTGGCTCGCAAACGCGTGGGCGGCTTCTCCCTGGGCATGAAACAGCGCCTCGGCATCGCCGCCGCGCTGCTCGGCGATCCCGGGGTGCTGATGTTCGACGAGCCGGTCAACGGTCTCGACCCCGACGGCGTGCGCTGGATCCGCGACCTCATGCGCGCGCTGGCCGCCGAGGGCCGCACGATCCTGCTCTCCAGCCACCTCATGAGCGAGATGGCCCTCACCGCCGAGCGCATCGTCATCGTGGGCCGGGGCAGACTCATCGAGCAGGCCACGGTCGCCGAGCTGACGGCGCGCTACCCCTCGCTCGAAGACGCCTACCTCGCCCTGACGGCCGGCAGCGTGCAATACGGAGCTACCCGATGAAGCCGGTCCTCGCCTCGGAGTGGCTGAAGCTCCGCTCGACCTACTACGCGCTCGGCACGGCAGCCCTCATGGTGGTCCTGGGCATCGGCTGGACGCTCTACGTGCGCGACCTGGCCGACGTTCGCGGCACGCTGAGCGCAGCCGCGCCCGAGCAGGGCATCCTGCCTCTCCTGCAGATCAGCCTGGCCGTGCTGGGCGTGCTGGCGATCGCTTCCGAGTACGCCACCGGCCTGATTCGCACCAGTCTCGTCACGGTCCCCAAGCGCGGTGCCTTACTCCTGGCCAAGGCCGCAGTGGTGGGGCTGGCGACGTTGGTGACGGCCAACGCAGTGCTCCTGGTCACCTTCGTCATGAGCCGACTGATCGCGAACGGCCGCCATCTCGGCTTCAACGAAGTTTCGTTCGCCGAGAGCTGGACCACTGTGCTCGCCTCTGGCCTGTCAGTGACCGCGCTGGCGCTGGTGGGGCTCGGCCTCGGCGCCGCCATCCGCTCCACGGCGGGCGCCATCGCGTCGCTGGTCGCGCTGCTGTTCGTCGTGCCGGGAGTGGTCACCTACTTGCCACCTCCGTGGAACGCGCGCATGGCCTCGATCCTCCTGCCGAACCTCGCGCCCCAGATCGGCGGTCAGCGCGTGTCCTCGCAGTTAGGAGACGGCTTCCTGCCGCCCTGGGCCGCGCTGGCCTTACTGGTCGCGTACCCGACCATCGCCCTCGCCGTCGGCTACTCCGCTCTCAAATGGAGAGACGCATGACCGGCGGCCCCACCGAACAACCGCTCGTGTCACCGCCAGGCCTCACCTCGACCGTGACAACCCGCCCTCGCCTAACCCTCTAATGCCCGGCGCAAACCCGGCCCTGTGACCATACGACTCAACGCACACCCGCACGCGCGACAACTCGACGCGAACCTGCACGTGACGACCCGACACACCCCCGCACGTGACGACCCAACGCACGCCCACACGTGACGACCCGACATACGCCCGCGCATGTCGGCCCCACGCATACCTGCGCGCAAGGACCCGCAGACGCCCTGCCCCTAACGACCGACGCGCTCCTTGTTCCCTGACAACCCGGCAGACCCTGCCTCACCTTGACGACGGAGTGGATGCGAAATGAGCGTTCTGACCTCTGAATATGTGAAAATGCGGTCGGTCCGCTCGACCTACCTGACCGTCGGCCTGGCCCTCAGCACCATCCTCCTGGGCCTCGCGCTCGCCGTTACGGCCGCGGGCACGTACGACGCCGCCTCACCCGGGCGGCAGGCCATCGCCAGGATCGCGTACCTGGAAGAGGTGTTCGTGATCGTCCCTCAGCTGGCGATGGGTGTCCTCGGCGTGCTGGCCATGACGTCCGAGTACACGACGGGCCTGATCAGAACGAGTTTCGCAATCGTGCCCCGCCGCCGGCCCCTGCTGGCAGCCAAGGCGGCGACCGTCACGGTCCTGTCCCTCGTCATCGGAGCCGTAGCCGTCTTCGGCACGTACGCGGCGGTCAGGAGTGCGATCGGCGACCGATTCGCCGGCGCCTACGCCACCGCCATCGGCGACCGGCTGCCGCTCCTGATCGCGCTCACCTTGACGGTGCCCGTGTTCGCGCTGCTCGGCCTCGGGCTGGGGGCGCTCCTGCGCTCACCGGCGGCCGCGATCGCCGTCGTCGCAGGTCTCGTCTACGTGTTGCCGATCATCATCGGCAATCTCCCCGAGCCCTGGAGCGAGACCCTCGGGTCACTGATGATCGGCGCGTTGCCCCGCCAGCTCATCGGCGACACCAACGCCTCCTCGGTCTACGGCTCGTTGCTGTCCCCGCTGGGAGCAGCAGCCGTCATGATCGGCTACGCGGCCGTCCCGCTTCTCGCCGCCACCGTACTGATACGCCGAAGGGACGTCTGACATGCGCAACCACAAGCCGGCGCGCAGGCCGCCGGCCACCGGGCGGGTACGGCAGGCGAAGACACCTGCCGTACCGTCCGGAGGCTCACACCTCGAGCACCACCGGGATGATCATCGGCCGACGGCGGTAGGTGTCGCTCACCCAGCGACCCACCGTACGCCGCACGACCCGGCGGATCTCCTGCGTGTCGATCACGCCGTCCGCGGCCTTCTCCTCCAGGGCCCGCTGGATCTGCGGGATGAACTCGTCGAACTGCGCCGGATCGATGCCCGACCCACGCGCGTGGATCTCCGGCCCCGCGGTGAGCTTGCCGGTGTTGGAGTCGACCACGACGACCACGGAGATGAATCCCTCGTCGCCGAGGATCCTGCGATCCTTCAGGGACGTGTCGGTGATCTCACCCACGGACGAGCCGTCGACGTAGACGTATCCGGCGTGGACGGCGCCCGCGATCCGCGCCCGCCCGTCGACCAGGTCCACCACGACGCCGTCCTCGGCGATCACGATGTGGTCCTTGGGCACGCCGGTGAGCTCGGCCAGCTTGGCGTGCGCCCGCAGGTGACGCCACTCGCCGTGCACGGGCATGAAGTTGGAGGGACGCGTCAGGTTGAGCACGTACAGCAGCTCGCCTGCGGCCGCGTGGCCGGAGACGTGCACCTTGGCGTTGCCCTTGTGCACGACGCGGGCGCCCCACCTGGTCAGGCCGTTGATGACCTTGTTGACCGCGGTTTCGTTGCCGGGCACCAGCGACGAGGCCAGCAGCACCGTGTCACCCGCGGCGATGCGGATCGGGTGATCGCGGTTGGCCATCCGCGACAGCGCCGCCATCGGCTCGCCCTGGGAGCCGGTGCAGATCAGCACCACGTCCTGGGGCGGCCATTCCTCGATGTCGCGGGAGTCGACGATCAGCTCCGGCGGCACCTTGAGGTAGCCGAGGTCGCGGGCCACGCCCATGTTCCGCACCATCGACCGTCCGACCAGCGCCACCTTGCGGCCGTGCTTGGCGGCGGCATCCATGACCTGCTGGATGCGGTGCACGTGGGAGGCGAAGCTGGCGACGATGACGCGCTGCTCGGAGGTGCGGATCACCTCGTCGATGACGGGCGCGATCTCCCGTTCGCTGGTGACGAACCCCGGCACCTCGGCGTTGGTGGAGTCCGACATCAGCAGGTCGACGCCCTCGGAGCCGAGCCTGGCGAAGCCGCCGAGGTCGGTGAGGCGGCCGTCGCTCGGCAACTGGTCCATGCGGAAGTCGCCGGTGTGCAGCACGATGCCGGCGGGAGTCCTGATGGCGACGGCCAGAGCGTCGGGGATGGAGTGGTTGACCGCGAGGAATTCGCAGTCGAAGGGCCCGAACACGTGCCGCTCACCCTCGACGACCTCGCGTTTGACGGGCTGGATGCGGTGCTCGGTCAGCTTGGCCTCGATCAGCGCGAGGGTGAGCTTGGACCCGATGAGCGGAATGTCGCGCCGCTCGCGCAGCAGGTACGGTACCGCCCCGATGTGGTCCTCGTGGGCGTGCGTCAGCACCACGGCTTCGACGTCGTCGAGCCGGTCCCTGATGTATTCGAAGTCGGGCAGGATGAGGTCGACACCCGGCTGGTCGGGCTCGGGGAACAACACCCCGCAGTCGACGATCAGCAGGCGACCCTCATACTCGAAGACGGCCATGTTCCTGCCGATCTCCCCCAACCCGCCGAGCGCGACGATGCGCAGGCCGCCCTCAGGCAGCGCCGGCGGGGGGCCAAGCTCAGGATGCGGATGGCTCATGCCCGGCCCCCATGGTCAGATCTTGTTCTCAAAACTCCCGGTTCCTCCCCGTTCCTAGGTATCTGTCAACTTCACCCCGCCGGCCACCAGGCAAGCACGCAGCTCGGCGATTTGCTTCTCCGTGGCGTCCACGAGCGGCAGCCGTACCGGACCGGCCGGCATCCCCACCAGGCTCAGTGCCGCCTTTGCCATGATCGCGCCGCCCGCGCGCAGCATGATCCCGTCCACGACGGGAGTCACCTGGTTGTGCACGGCCAGGGCCTGCGCGACGTCGCCGCTCTTGTGCAGCTCGATCATGCGGGCCAACTCGGCCCCGACCACGTGACCGACGACGCTCACGAAGCCGGCCGCCCCGAGGGAGAGCCAGGCCAGGTTGAGCAGGTCGTCGCCGGAGTAGAATTTGAGGTCGGTCGAGATCATCACCTGGCTGGCGGCGAACAGGTCGCCCTTGGCGTCCTTCACGGCCACGATGCGCGGGTGCTGCGCCAGGCGCAGCAAAGTCTCAAGCTTGATCGGTACGCCACTGCGTCCCGGAATGTCGTACAGCATCACCGGCAGGTCGGTCGCGTCGGCGACGGCGGTGAAGTGCTGGTAAAGCCCCTCTTGCGGCGGCTTGTTGTAATACGGCGTCACCACGAGCAGGCCGTGGGCGCCGGCGCGGGCCGCCTGCTTGGCGAGCTCGACGCTGTGGCGGGTGTCGTTGGTACCCGCCCCCGCGACCACGGTCGCGCGGTCGCCGACCGCGTCCAGCACAGCGCTGACGATGCGCTGCTTCTCCTCGTCGGAGGTGGTGGGCGACTCACCGGTCGTCCCGTTGACGATCAAACCGTCGTTTCGCTGCTCGTCCACCAGATAGGTGGCAAGACGTCGCACAGCCGCGTAATCGACCTCACCGTCGGGGGTGAACGGCGTGACCATCGCGGTCAGCATACGGCCGAAGGGCGCGTCGGTGGTTCCAGTTGGCGATGCCATAGTGCGAACGCTACCCGGATTCAGAAATCCATTGGACGTCGCCACCCCGCTTCGCCTGCCCGGAGCCGTGTTTTGCCCCCTTTCGCCAGCATCTGTACGCCTCAGCGCACGACACCGGATGACCCAGCCGACCGTCACGACGCATCGCGGTGGCCGGCCGCGCTCCCTCATCGCAGGCTACCCGGCGCCCAGACCACCTACGCCACCGCGGCACACCCCACGATCCCCATCACATGTGCGCCCTCCCCTCGCGAAAGGGTCGAATCAGCCCGCATCGCCACGAAGCCACGCCCTTAAGGGTGCGCTCCAGCTGAAACCGGCGCGTAGCTCGCTACTCGGGACTCCGCATCCCGAGCCGGTGCAGCGCCACGCAAAGCAATCTTCATGGGCATGACCCCTCAAGGGAGTGATCACTTAGGCATACGCATCCCCTCGCGTACGGAGGGGGACAAGGCGGCGCGGACGTACTGGGACAGGCCTCGACATGACGGACGGCCGTTGCGGCGGGGCTGAGCGGAGGGTCAAGAAGACCTTGGCTTCGAACCAAGAAAAGGTGGTCTCACCTGGCCGTACGTCACTAAGGTAGGCGGCGGTCAGGCAAGGCCGACATGGAAGAGGTCGCCGATATGTGCTCGGGGGTACACACATCGACGACCTCTATCGGAGAATCGGCCGCCCTTACACCGGCGTTACAGGGTTTCTCCGATAATTTTCCGCCATCGCAAAGTTGGGGCTCCAGCGTCCTTCGATGACGGTCGGTTACCTGCCGAATACGGCAACATGGGGCAACGCCTCACACGAACCCCCAGGGATGGACTAGTGGCCACCTCAGATCCGGTCTACCTGCGTGTCGTCGAAGACATCCGGCGACAGATCACCGACGGCACCCTTCCCCCCGGCGCGCCCATTCCTTCGCGGGCGCAGCTGACCCGCAAATATCAGGTCGGCGAGACCGCCGCCCGTCATGCGTTGCGCGTACTCGCGGGCGAGGGCCTCATCATCGGCCGCGTGGGCTCGGGACATTACGTCCGAGAACGTCCCGACCTGACCGCGCTGCATCGATGGCGTTTCCTCGATCATCCAGCCCCCTTCGCGGCCGACCTGCAGTCACAGGGCAGACGCGTGACGTGGGACTGGCACAGCGAGCTCACCGAAGCCGGCCCCGACATCGCCCGGCGGCTCCGGTTGCCCGAGACGGCGACGCTGACCAGGACCCGCTATGTCTTCCGCGGCGACGGCCGGCCCCTCCAACTCGCCACGTCGTACGAGATGCGGGAGTTCGCCTCCTACAGCGACGAGGACCGGCGGGGATTCGTCACACGGATGTACGCGCACGGCATAAAGATCACGGAGATCGTCGAAAGCGTGCACACCCGCATCCCGCGGCCGGTGGAGAGCGACGTTCTCGACCTGGCGGCCGGCGTGCACGTGCTGCACGTGGAGCGTACGCATTGGGCGGGCGACCGGCCGGTGGAGACGAGCGACATCGTCATCCCGGGCGACCGATTCCGGGTCATGTACAGCATGCCCGTCTAGAACGGTGAGCTCCGGGCGAGCACCTTCTCTCTCGCCCGGAGCTCCCCACCTCGGTACTCATCCACGCGATACTCCCCATGCCGCCACCCACGCGGCTTCTTGAACACCCTGCCGCGCAACCCTCCGGCCCCTGTTCGGGAACACACCAGGACACACTGCGCGCAGCGGCTCCAAGGTCCTGCCTCAGGCGACACCGAGAGACGCTTCGTCGCCCGTCGGGCCGAATACCCCCGTCGCACCTGTACCTGGCCGGGCAATGACCTCGCATGGCCACGACCCTCCACACGCACGCAAAGGCCCTTGCTGACCTTTCTCGAGCGTGCGCCTCGCTTGGCATGCTCCGCCGCCGGCTGCACTTATTCAGGCAACTTGGCGGCCATGCGGCTCCCCGCTTCGAGCCGCCCTGGCCAGCTGGGCGCCTTCATGCAGAGCCCAGCCCTCCGTTACGTGTCTCTAGCCAGGACACGCATCTTCCCGGCAACGCCCACTTCTTCGCTGCTGCCCTCTGAGCCGGAGCGCGGGCCATCCCTCCTGGCGAATGTCCGAGTTCGAGCGGCGGCGCGGCCGACTCGGGACCGATGGACGCGGAGGCGGTCATGGGATACATGACCCGAGATGCGCGATGGCGCGGGATCACCGAGGCGGGGCCTGCCGCCAACTCTGTAACGAGGAAGTACCTGTGGTTCAGCTTTGAGCATCTGGACCTCGGCGCGGGCGGGCGGACACAACCCCGCGCGCCCAGGCACGCACCGCCCGGGACGGACACCACCGCACGCGGAAGCAGGCGAGCAGAGCGCCGAGTGCACGCGAGGATGCACGGCGCAAAAGTGCACAGCGCAAGGGTGCGCGGCGCAGCGCGAGGAGGTTACGCCCACGGGAGGAGTGCGCGAGTTTGACGTGCTCACAGGGGCGGCGCCGGGAAATGGTGACGGCCATCGCGTGATCCTCCGAAGGCGCAATTAAAGATCGAAGGGAACCACGTGATGGCCGCGACAACAGTGTGCCGCCTGATCTCCGGCTGGCGCAGCAAATCGGGACCGGGGACCCCGACTTGTTGCGGTCCACGGTGAAGACCATGACCGAGACATTGACGCCGACCGAGACCGACCACCTGCGCAGCGCGGATTACGGCAGCGGCAAAGCGCGCGGGGCACGGCGCGCGGGGCACGGCGCGCGGGGCACGGCGCGCGGGGCACGGCGCGCGGGGCACGGCGCGCGGGGCACGGCGCGCGGGGTGCGATGTGCGCCCGCCGTCGGAAGGCGCTCGGTCCCCGCGTCTTCTCACATCTCCCTCACGTTCGCGCGCCCCCACCCTCCGGTGTCCTCGCACCCCGGACGTCCTCGCACGCCGACCGCCCGGTCTCCCTGCCCTCAGGCCCCAAGCCCTTGGGCCGCGCGCCCTCGTGCGCGTCCCCGTTTATGCGGACCACGACTCTCTGCTGCGGGTTCTCAAGCGACGCCGAGTCCTTTGGATCATGGGTCCCTTGAAGGGCCCGATCAGTGGGATGCGCCCCAGGCAGGGGGTGTCCACGGCGGCCTGGAGGACGGAGTTTAGGTGGGTGAGGTGGGAAGCTGCTGATGGTCGGGATTGGGGCGTTTGCGCAGGTCAGGGATTGTCGGTGGGCGTTGATAGAACGGGGGCGGAGGTTGTCGATGCGAGTCAAAGACCTGTCCAAGGGTGATCGGCCGCGCGAACGGCTCATGGCCAGTGGGGCCGCCGCGCTGGCCGATCGTGAGTTGCTGGCCGTGCTGCTCGGCTCCGGGTTTCGGGGAGCCAGCGCGCTCGACCTGGCCAGCCAGGTGATCGAGCACTGTGGGGATCTCGATGGGCTCAGCCGTTCGGATCCGCACCGGTTAATCACGTTGCCCGGGATCGGGCCTGCCAAGGCGGCGCGGGTGACGGCGGCCTTTCATCTCGTACGCCGAGCGGAGGCGTGGCCTGAGCGCGAACGCATCACCAGCACGTCCGACCTCGCCCACGCCTGCGCGCCACTGCTCCACGACCGCACCCAGGAGCGGCTCGTCATGGTGGCGTGCGACACCGGTGGGCGGGTGCTCAAGCGGGCGGTGCTGACCGAGGGCGGCAGCGATCACACGGTCATGCCCATACGCGAAGTGATCAGGGAGGTTCTGACGGCGGGCGGCGCGGTGTTCGGGCTCGCTCACAACCATCCGGGCGGGTCACTCGACCCGAGTCCGGAAGATTTGGAGGCCACGGCCCAGCTGCTCGAAGCGGCAGACACGGTCGGATTGCGACTTCTCGACCACGTGATCATCTCAGGCGGGGCTTGGAGGCGCATTCCGCTATAAATCAATTTCCCATCGGACGATGGAGGCAGGTTTCCGCAAACTGCATGATCCCGCATATAGCGTCGAACGGCAGTTTTCCAAGGGATGACCATGAGAATCTAATCGCGCGGGTAGGCCGTTATGGACGTCAGCCGGCCGATACTCGCCGTGGACATGGCGTCATGCCCCCTTGAAGTCGCACGGGGCCATGTCCATGGTCCTGCGTGTGATCCCGGGTGAAGCCCGTTCCTCATGAGTGAGGTCTGGGCAGGCGCGTTGCCCGGGATCATGCGCGGACACGCGGGGTGCGTGGGCGACGGCTGCTGTGGGCGTGTCATAGTCAGCGGTCTCCGGTGCACAGTGCTGGGCCATGGCGCGTACCAGGCACCCACTGCACCCTTGTCACCGGGCGGGTGGCGACCCCGTCCGGTGACGCTGCGTCCATCGGCCCTCTCCACAAGGTTCGCAACAGAAAGTCGGAGCCACCGGTCGGAAAGCTCTTCACCGGGAGGCGATCAGAGGGCAGACTGTTGTTCGCGGCCATCGCGCTCCGATGTCCTTCGAACTGCGTCTTCGGGGGATCGCGATGGCCGTCACCATTTCTTTATTTTTCCGCACGGTCTGTGCGTAATCATGATGTGTACGCATGTGCCTGGCTGGTGGGTATACGTCCCACTCCGCAGGCCGGCTGCCGGCTCGAATATGTCGCGAATGCCTTGTCAGTGTTGTCGGTGGTAATTCTTCCGGTACGTGCTACGTGGTTTGGCGCTCGCCACATGTTTTGCTTTCAGGTTCGCGGATCTCCTGCGCCGGTGCGATTCGACAGTCACACTAGTGATCGCGGCCACCGTCATTCTCCCTCACCGTGAATCGTTGCTTACGCAGGGGTTTGTGCGGTGGCCGCGCTACTGTGCGATTGCTACCTCGGCAGCATCGGCCCCTCGGACGTCAGCATCTGGACGGCTGTCGTTGGGCGTCGGGCAGGTGCGCCGCAACCGCCCGTCTTCCGTGGGTTGCGGGGAGACGCATCGCGGACCAGGGCAAGGGTGCCCGGCTGCCGAACCGCCGACCGACACGGGCGCACGCAGGTGATCCGCCAACCGAGGCAAAGGCGCGGGCAGCCGAACCGCCGACTGAGGCAGAGGTACAGGCAGCCAAACCGCCGACTGAGGCAGAGGCGCGGGCGACCGAACCACTAGCCGAAGCAGGGGGCGTCGCTTTAGCGACGGGCGGCGTCCGCTTCGGCCCTTGGTGGACGGAAGTTCCGATTGAGGACGATTGTAGAATCCCCGGCGTGCTGGATCGCGGGGGTCGTGTTCCCCTCTACGTGCAGGTTGCCGACCTGCTTCGCGATCGGATCGAGCGTGGCGAGCTCAAGGCCGGCGAGCCTGTGCCCAGCGAGGCCGCGCTCCAGAAGGACTACCTCATCGCCCAGACCACCGCCCGGCGGGTCGCGCGGGAGTTGCGGGCGCGGGGACTGGTGTTCACGGTCAGTGGGGAAGGGACGTTCGTCGGGCGGCCTGGGACGCCTCGGACGTTCGTACATATGCCGATCTATCAGAGAATTTCTGCGGATATTGTCGAGCGCATCGAGCGTGGAGATATTGCGCCTAACCGGGCCATTCCCGGGGAGCGGGCATTGATGCGGCGATATGGGGTGGCGAAGGTCACCGTACGGCAGGCTGTGGCGTATCTGCGAGAATATGGCTGGGTGGTCACTGTGCCATATCGGGGCAGCTACGT
Source organism: Nonomuraea sp. NPDC049419 (assembly GCF_040676995.1). Taxonomy (NCBI): domain Bacteria; kingdom Bacillati; phylum Actinomycetota; class Actinomycetes; order Streptosporangiales; family Streptosporangiaceae; genus Nonomuraea; species Nonomuraea sp. NPDC049419. The sequence goes on from NZ_JBFAQB010000013.1 coordinate 65,131, forward strand.
GACTACCCCTGAGAAATGGCCCATACGTCCTGGTTCTTGATTGGGCTTCCCGCTGCCTCGCCGTTGGATATTCTTGGGGTGTGCTGAATCGCGAGGGCGACAGGTATCTTTATCTCCAGATCAGCGAGGTCATCAGGTCGCGCATCATCGCCGAACTGTCGCCTGGAGATGTGGTTATCAGCGAGGCGGGGATCCAGCGGGAGTTCAACGTCGCGCGTACGACTGCACGCCGGGCCATTCGCGTGCTGCGTAATCAAGGACTGGTCCATACTCGGCAAGGTCAGGGGACGTTTGTCAGCGTGCCGGGTGAACTTCGGCCTGTGGGGCGGGATAAGCCGCTTTATCGGCATATAGCCGGGGAGATTCGGGAGCGCATCAAGGCCGGTGATCTGGCCGCCAGGCAGCAGATTCCCAGCGAAGTCACGTTGGTGCGGTCGTACGAGGCCGCTCGTGAGACCGTGCGGCGGGCTATTGCGCTGCTGCGCGACGAGGGGTGGGTATACAGCGTTCCGCACCGTGGGACTTACGTCTCCCCGGAGGAGCAATGGCCGTCGACCACGACCGGCCAGTGACGGTCAGGGACGCGACCACCGGAGCACCGCGTCAAGGGCTGGTGATGTGGCAGGTGAGCCGGGCTGTTGCGGCGCCAATCTCGGCTGACCTGAGTAGGGCGGCGCCTAGTGTCAGCGCCAGGCGAGGCATGGGCCTGAGCCAAGCACAGCACGGGGCCTGAGCCAAGCGCAGCACTGTGCATCACGCGAGGCGGGTGAGGAGAGGCAACACCCTGTAGGGCCGTGCAAAAGCGCTGAACAGCAGCGCGGGGCGGTGGCCCGGGGCGGCGGGTCGGAGGGAGGAAGCGCGGGCAGAGCCGAGCCGGAGCGGGCATCCGCCGGGACCAGCGGTAGCGCGGGCCTCAGGGCCGGGCGACGGAGCGGGACGCCGGCGTGGCAGGGCGAGACGGCGGGGAGAGGCGGTGTGCCGCAGGGCGGGGTGTGGTGAGGGGATTGATGGGGGTGGGGGTGGGGGTGAGCTCTAAGGGCCTTCAGGGTGTGTTCGGTGAGGACTGGAGGGCTGGTCAGAGTAGGCGGAACCAGAGGCAGACCACGGGGGTCGAGCCGGTGACCTCCACGCCGTACGCGCGCCAGAACCCCACATGCGACTCCCCCCACTCAGCCACGGACGCGTAGCCTTCGCCTTCGGCGTTCGCGAACTCCCAGCTCACCTCAGCGAACGGCACCACCTCGACCCGGGTGATCTCGATCTCCCCCACGCGCTCCCCCGAATCGCCGACGAGGGCGAGCCGTTCACCGACGTGCTCGACCTCCTCCCCCTCAGCCTCGTAGTCGAGGGTCAGGAGCCCGGCGGTCGCGGTCTTGTGACCGGACAGCACGAGGTCGGTCAACCGGGTACGAAGTTCGCCGGGCGTACCAAGCTCAAGGACCCGCAGTCCGTCCATCCGTGGCCACATGACCTCGATGCTAGAAGACGGGGATGATGTCCTCAGGATCGACGACGTCCACCTGCACCCCTTCGAGGTCGAGTTCGGGGATGGCGGGAAAGGCGATGCCCCAGCGTTCGACGATGGCGCGGACGCGGGCCATGGCCAGGCGCCAGTTCTCGGCCTGCTCCTCGTACGACAGCACCCCCAGCCCCGCCTGCCTGGCGTGGTCGATGAGGACGCGGTGGTTGGCCAGGAAGTACGGCGGCAGCTCCCAGAACCCCTCGGGCGGCTCCCAGAGGATCATGCTGAGGAAGACGAACCCGGCTCTGAGCTGCCGGGTGATCAGGCCCCGGGTGTCGTCGGTGAGGCCGGGCCACTCGTTCTCCAGGATGGTCATGCAGATCTGGAGATGGCGGGACTCATCGCGCCCGATGCGCTGGAACATCTCGCCGAAGACGGGGTGCCGGGTGCCGGAGGCCATGCCGCGGAAGAGCGTCGAGGCGGCCATCTCGCCCATCATGAAGCTGGTGAACAGCACCGGCAGCGAATATCGGCCGACGGCGGCGGTGTAGCCGTTCCAGTAGCGGCCGCCGTTGTGGTAGAGCCAGCCGATGTTGTTGTGGGCGGCGGCTTCGAGGTCGTCGGACGGCGTCCAGTCGAGGGGACCGCCGGGCCACAGGCGGGCGATGGTGCGCTGGCAGCACTCCTCGTGGTTCATCTCGTCGCGGGTGATCGAGAAGAAACACTTCCTGACCGGGTCCTCCTCGTGCTTCTCGAACGCCTGGATGGTGGCGCGGGCGAAGACGGCGGGCCCTGAGGCGTCGAAGTTGGCGAGCACGGCGAACCAGTACATGATGCCCAGCCGCTGCTCGCGGGTGAAGGCGGCGGGGTCGAGGGCGTCCCAGGGCAGGTCGGCGGGGTTCCAGACGACGCGCTTGGACTTCTCGTAGATGGCGGCGAGCTTCTCGGTCTCGACCCGCCACTCCATCGGGTAGATGTTGGGCTGCGGGATGTCCGGCGCCGGCCAGAAGCCGCCTTCCGGGATCGTGAGGTCGGCCATGGTTGTGACACCTCCTCTCCCATCCTGCGACTGCTGCGTCACGCATGGCAAGGACGCCGCGCCAGACCTGGTGATCATGGGGGCGGGCGCGCGCAGTAGAGTGACGGCATGCCGTTCTCCACGGAGCTCGTACGCGACTTCGTGAACACCTTCGACGTCGAAACCCAGACGGACGAGCTGTCCTCACCGGCGGAGCTGGCCCTGTGGCTGCGCGAGCGCGACCTGGCCGGCCCCCACGACCGAGCGACCGACGACGACCTGCGGACCGCGCACGAGTTGCGTGAGGGCCTGCGGGCGGCGCTCAGGCGCGAGGCGGCCGACCTGCCGGGGCTCCCCCTGCGGGTGGTGGTGACTCCGGAGGAGGGTCCCGGGCTGGCGCCGGTGGCGGGCGGTGTTCTGGGCGGGCTGGCGCGGATCGCCGCGGCGGCCGTGACGGCGTCGTGGGACCGGCTCAAGGTGTGCGCGGAGGGAACCTGTCAGTGGGCGTTCATCGACTCGTCGAAGAACCGTTCCCGCTCGTGGTGTTCCATGCGGGTTTGCGGCAACCGCACCAAGACACGCGCTTACCGGGCGAGGAAGCGGGGTTCGCGTCGTCCTCAAGGGTCAAACACCGATACGGTGTAACTCGTGCCTTGTGGCATGAACGGCAGGCGAAGGAGCGGGCCGAGATGGCAGACGTAGGCGTCCGGGCGGCCCGGCGCGAGGATGTGCTCCAGGTTGCGAATACTCAGATCCGCGCCTGGCGCTACGGCTATCGGGATTTCCTCCCGGAAGGTCCACTCGAGCAGATGACCGGCGCGGCGGCGGAGAAGATGTGGCTGCGCCAGTGGGACGAGGCGATCGTCGCCCCGCCCAGCCCCATGCACCGGGTGCTGGTCGCGGTGGAGACCATCCTCGACACCGAGGGCTTCCCCGCCCTCGGCGCGGGGGGCAGCGCCGCTCTGGTCACTCCTCGTGGTGGTGAGCGCGTGGTGGGTCTGGCCTCCCATGCGCCGGCCGAGGATCCCGACCTCGATCCCAGCGTGACGGCCGAGATGCTGACCCTGCTGGTCGATCCCGACTTCGTACGCCGGGGTCACGGCAGCCGCCTGCTCAACGCCACCGTCGACTACCTGCGCGAAGACGGCTTCCGGCAGATCGTCACCTGGGTGTTCGCCGACAATTACGCTGTACTCGGCTTCCTGGAGTCGGCCGGTTGGGGCGAGGACATGGCAGAGCGCGTCCTCGACATGGGCCGCCCGATCAGGATGGTCAGGCTCAGGACCGACATCAGCTAGAGGTTTGAGGACAAAGATGGCAACCCCCGGCCAGTGGATCGCCGGCGCCCGTCCCCGCACACTGCCCAACGCCATCGTGCCCGTCATGGTGGGCACCGGCGTGGCGATCGGCGAGGGCGGCTTCGTGTGGTGGCGGGCCGTCCTGGCGCTGCTCGTGGCGCTGGCCCTGCAGATCGGCGTCAACTACGCCAACGACTACAGCGACGGCATCCGCGGCACCGACGACCAGCGCGTCGGCCCGATGCGGCTGGTCGGCTCGCGGGTGGCGCCGCCCAGGCAGGTGCTGGCGGCGGCGCTCGGCTCTTTCGCCGTGGCAGCCGTGCTGGGGCTCGCGCTGGTGCTGGTGACGCAGGCGTGGTGGGTGCTGCTGGTGGGCGCGGTGGCGATCGCGGCCGCCTGGTTCTACACCGGAGGCAAGCGCCCGTACGGCTACCGCGGCCTCGGCGAGCTGGCCGTGTTCGTGTTCTTCGGCATCGTGCCGGTGGTCGGCACGGCGTACGTGCAGACGGAGCAGCTGAGCTGGGCGGCGCTGATCGCGTCGATCCCGGTGGGCCTGCTGTCGTGCTCGATGCTGGTGGTCAACAACCTGCGCGACGTCGACACCGACGGCGAGTCGGGCAAGCGCACGCTCGCCGTACGGCTGGGCGCCGAACGCACCCGTGCCCTCTACGTCGCCTGCCAGGTCATCCCCTACTTCGTGGCGCTGACGATGGTGCCGTTCACGCCGTGGGCGGCGCTGGTGCTGCTGAGCGCGCCGCTGGCGGTGCTGCCGGTCAGGGCGGTGATGGGCAAAGCGGTGGGCCCCGCGCTCATCACCGTGCTGCAGCAGACGGGCAAGCTGCAGATGGCGTACGGGGCCCTCTTCGCGGTGGGGCTGGCCCTCGTCTTCTGAGGCGTCTTCTAGGGTGGGACGGTGAAGGATTTCATCGCCGGTCTGCCGAAGTGCGAACTGCACCTGCACATCGAGGGCACGCTGGAGCCCGAGCTGAAGTTCGAGCTGGCCAGGCGTAACGGCCTGGAGCTGCCGTACGCGTCGGTCGAGGAGATGCGGGCGGCCTACACCTTCGACAGCCTGCCGTCGTTCCTGACGATCTACTACGAGGGCATGCGGGTGCTGCGCACCGAGCCCGACTTCTACGACCTGGCCATGGCCTACCTGCGCAAGGCGGCGAGCCAGAACGTCCGCTACGCGGAGATCTTCTTCGACCCGCAGGCGCACACCTCGCGCGGTGTGCCGTTCGACGTGGTGATCAGGGGGCTGCGCAGGGCGCTGCTCGACGCGTACGCGCAGCTCGGGCTGCGGGCCCAGCTCATCATGTGCTTCCTGCGCGACTTCCAGGCCGAGTACGCGATGGCGACGCTGCTGGAGTCGCTGCCGTACAAGGAGTGGATCGCCGGCGTGGGCCTCGACTCCGACGAGAAGGGCAACCCGCCGCGCAAGTTCGCGGCCGTCTATGAGCGAGCCAGGCAGGAGGGCTACCTGCTGACCATGCACTGCGACGTCGACCAGGACGACGCGGCCGAGCACATCAGGCAGGCGATCGAGGACATCGGGGTCGACCGCATCGACCACGGCGTCAACATCCTGGAGGACCAGCGGCTGGTCGAGAAGGTGCTGGCCAGGGGCATGGGGCTGACGTGCTGCCCGGTCTCCAACGGCTACGTGACGGACTCGATGAAGGCCGAGGGCATCCGCAAGCTGATGGACCTCGGGGTGCGCGTGACGATCAACTCCGACGATCCGGCGTATTTCGCTGCGTACGTGACGGAGAACCTCCTGGCCCTGCACGAGGCGCTCCAGCTCACCCGTGAGGAGCTGGCCGGGCTGCAGCGCAACGCGTTCGAGATCACCTGGCTGCCCCGCCACCTCAAGGACGCCTACCTCGCCGAGGTGGACGCCTACCTCTCGTGAGCTAGCCTTAGGTCACCGAGCACCGCCGACGAGTGCGAGGGATCATGGCCGAACGGGCCGGCGTGCCCACCGACATCGCGGAGTTCGAGCAGGCACTCGCCGAGTGCGTCGCCATCGCGGGGCGGGCGATGCCCGACTCGCCCATGCTGAGCATCGTGCTGTGCCGCGACGGCGAGATCCCCACGGTGGCCTGCTCCGACGGTGTCGCCGAGCTGCTCGACGGCCTGCAGCGGGCCACGGGGCAGGGGCCGGTGCTCGACGTGATCAGGGACGGCGGTCCCGTGACGTCCGACGATCTGCGGGCCGAGTCGCGCTGGCCGCGCTTCTCGGCGGCGGCCGGGCAGGTGCGCGGGGTGCACTGCGAGCCGCTGGAGTCGGCGGGTGTGCTGCTCGGCGTGCTGACGCTCTACGCGAGCCGTCCCGGCGGGTTCGCCGACGAGACGTGGACGGCGATGCGGGTGACGGCGGCGCACGTGGGGGTGCTGTTCCGTGCGGCGCTCGACGTGGCCCGCATGCGGGAGGTGGCGGGGCAGCTCAAGGAGGCGCTGACCACGCGCGGGGTGATCGACCAGGCGCTCGGCATCGTCATGGCGCAGCGCCGGTGCACCGCGCGGCAGGCGTTCGAGCTGTTACGGCAGATCTCGCAGGACCGCAACGTCAAGGTGCACCAGATCGCCGCCGCGATCGTGGAGAAGGTGAGTGGCGAGCCGGCCCGCCGCTCCCGCTTCGAAGAACCCCCACAGAAGACATCAGGCTGACCAGACGGCGCGGCGCCTCACACCAAGCACCGCCTCACACCAAGCACCGCATCACACCAAGCACCGCATCACACCAAGCACCGCATCACGACGCGTGGCGCGAGCTCGATGCCCAGCTCCCGCTCGTGCGCGACCAGCGCCCGCAGCTCGGGCCCCCACGCGCTCTCGGGCAGCACGGAGAAGCCGTGGCGGGCGTACCAGGGGCCGTTCCACGGCACGTCCCTGAACGTCGTCAGCGTCACGCCGGGCGCCCCGCAGGCCCGCGCGTGGTCGATCACCGCCGCGACGAGCCGCCCGCCGACGCCCTGGCGCATACGCTCGGGACGTACGGCGAGCTGGTCGAGATGCACGCACCCGTCGACCTCGCCGATGAGCGCGAACCCGTCGGGCGGGGCCCCCTCGACCAGCACCGCGTGCGGGTCGGCGACCTCTTCGATCATCGTCGTGCCCGGCGGGAACACGATGCCCACCTGCTCGAACAGCCGGTCGGCGGCCAGCTCGATCGGCACCAATCCGGCCAGCTCATCCGCCTCGGCCCATCGCACCATGGCGACACGATCTCATGTTCGGAGCGTAGCTCGCCGCTCATATTAGGGTTGAAGATCGTAGGCCCGGCTGTGCGGAGCCGGGACCCTCTCCTCACGACGTGCCCACGTCCGCGTGTGCGAGGCGTGGGCACGTCGTGTGCACCTGGCTAGAGGTCGAGCAGCCGCTCCAGGCCCACCGTGAGGCCGGGCAGCTCGCGCACCCGCCGCACGCCGAGCAGCACGCCGGGGGTGAACGCGGCCCGGCTCATGGTGTCGTGGCGGATCGTCAGCGTCTCGCCGTCGCCGCCGAGCAGCACCTCCTGGTGGGCGATGAGCCCCGACAGGCGCACGGCGTGGACGTGGACGCCGCCGACGTCGGCCCCGCGGGCGCCGTCGAGCGCGGTGCTGGTGGCGTCGGGCATCGACCCGAGCCCGGCCTTGGAACGCGCCTCGGAGATCAGCTCAGCGGTGCGCCTGGCCGTGCCGGACGGCGCGTCGGCCTTGTTGGGGTGGTGCAGCTCGACGATCTCGGCCGACTCGAAGTAGCGGGCGGCCTGCTGCGCGAAGTGCATCATGAGCACGGCCGCGATGCCGAAGTTGGGGGCGATGAGGCAGTTGGTGCCGGGGTTGGCGGCCAGCCAGCCCCGCACGGTCTCGAGCCGCCCCTCATCGAAGCCGGTGGTGCCCACCACCGGGTGGACGCCGTGGCCGATCGCCCATTCGAGGTTGCCCATCACCACGTCGGGATGGGTGAAGTCGACCACCACCTCGGCGCCGGCGAGCCCTTCGATGGAGTCGTCCTTGTCGAGCGCGGCCACCAGCTCCATGTCGGCTGCCGCCTCGACCGCCTTGCACACCTCGACGCCCACACGTCCCTGGGCGCCCAGCACACCTACCCTGATCACAGGGCGAGCCTATCGTGCCGCCGCCCCGCCGATGCCGGACCGGGGGGCGGCGGCGCGCGTCTCAGCGGATCGCGTCGCTGAAGTCCTTGTCGCCGTACGGGCCGATGACGGCCAGCGTGAGCGGCCGGTTGAGCACGTCGGCGGCGACCTCGGTGATCTCGTCGGGGGTGACGGACTCGATGCGCGCGAGCACCTCGTCCACCGACATGAGCTCGTCGTAGACCAGCTCGTTCTTGCCGATGCGGGACATGCGCGAGCCGGTGTCCTCCAGGCCGAGCACGAGCCCGCCGCGCATCTGGCCCTTGCCGCGCATGATCTCGTCGGCGGTGAGCCCTTCGGCCACCACCCTGGACACCTCGTCGCGGCAGATCTTCAGCACGTCGTCGATCTTCGAGGGCAGGCAGCCCACGTAGATGCCGAACTGGCCGGTGTCGGCGTAGGCCGAGGTGTAGCTGTAGGCGGAGTAGGCCAGGCCGCGCTTCTCCCTGATCTCCTGGAAGAGCCGCGACGACATGCCGCCGCCGAGCGCCGCGTTGAGCACGCCGAGCGCGAACCTGCGGTCGTCGGTGCGGGACAGGCCGGTCGTGCCGAGCACCAGGTTGGCCTGCTCGGTGGGCCGGTCGAGGACCGCGACGCCGGACCGCGTCGCGGCGCCGGGGCCGCTGGTGCGCGGCGGCTCGAACTCGGCGGGGCCGCTCAGCGCCCCCGCCCGCTCGTAGGCCCTGGCGACCAGCTCGACGACCTCTTCGTGCCTGACGTTGCCCGCCACCGACACGACGGTGCGGCGCGGCAGGTAGAAGCGGTGGTAGTACTCGGCGATGCGCTCGCGCCCGAGCGCGTTGATGGAGTCGACCGTGCCCAGGATGGGCCGGCCGATCGGCGAGTCGCCGTAGAGGGTGGCGGCGAACTGCTCGTGCACCACGTCGGAGGGGTCGTCGTCGTGCATGGCGATCTCTTCGAGGATCACGCCACGCTCGGACTCGACGTCGTCCTCGGTCACCAGCGAGCTGGTCACCACGTCGGCGAGCACGTCGACCGCGACCGGCAGGTCCTCGTCGAGGACCCGCGCGTAGTAGCAGGTGTACTCCTTGGCGGTGAAGGCGTTGATCTCACCGCCGATGCCCTCGATGGAGGCGGAGATCTCCATGGCGTCGCGCGTCGGAGTGCCCTTGAACAGCAGGTGCTCAAGGAAGTGGGTGGCCCCCATGTGCTCGGGAGCCTCGTCGCGCGAGCCGATGCCGACCCACATGCCGACCGCGACGCTCCGCACGGTCGGCATGGTCTCGGTCACCACGCGCAGCCCACCCGGGAGGACGGTGCGCCTTACCACCCCGGCTCCGTCCTTGCCGGGGTGCAGCGTGGTCGTGGTCACGAGTTCCGGTCGTCTCCCTCGGAGGAGCTGCGGGAGCTGCGCACGCGGGTGCGGGTGCGGCGCGGGCGCTCTGACTTGTCGTCGGCGGCCGGGGCGGCGGGCGCCTCGGACTGCTCGGGAGCACCGCCGTCAGCGGCCTTGGCCTCCTTCTCGGCGGCCTCCTTCTCGATGACCTCGACCGGCACCAGCGAGAGCTTGCCGCGGCCGTCGATCTCGGCGATCTCGACCTGGATCTTCTCGCCGACGGCCATGACGTCCTCGACGTTCTCGATGCGCTTGCCGCCGTGCAGCTTGCGGATCTGGGAGACGTGGAGCAGGCCGTCCTTGCCCGGCATGAGCGAGATGAACGCGCCGAAGGCGGCGATCTTGACGACCGTGCCCAGGTAGCGCTCGCCCACCTCGGGCATGTGCGGGTTGGCGATGGCGTTGATCGCCGAACGGGCGGCCTCGGCGGACGGCCCGTCGGTGGCGCCGATGTAGATCGTGCCGTCGTCCTCGATGGTGATCTCGGCGCCGGTGTCGTCCTGGATCTGGTTGATCATCTTGCCCTTGGGGCCGATGACCTCGCCGATCTTGTCGACCGGGACCTTGATGGTGATGATGCGCGGCGCGGTCGGGTTCATCTCCGCCGGGGAGTCGATCGCCTCCTGCATCACGTCGAGGATCGCCAGGCGGGCGCCCTTGGCCTGCTTGAGCGCGCCGGCGAGGACGCTCGCGGGGATGCCGTCGAGCTTGGTGTCGAGCTGCAGGGCGGTGATGACGTCCTTGGTGCCGGCGACCTTGAAGTCCATGTCGCCCATGGCGTCTTCGGCGCCCAGGATGTCGGTCAGCGTGACGTAGGTGTCGCCCTCGCCGATCAGGCCCATCGCGATGCCGGCGACCATCTCCTTGAGCGGCACACCGGCGTCGAGCAGCGCCATGGTGGAGGCGCAGACCGAGCCCATCGAGGTCGAGCCGTTGGAGCCGAGCGCCTCCGACACCTGCCTGATCGCGTAGGGGAACTCCTCACGCGTGGGCAGCACCGGGATCAGCGCCCGCTCGGCCAGCGCGCCGTGACCGATCTCGCGGCGCTTGGGCGAGCCCACCCGGCCGGTCTCACCGGTGGAGTAGGGCGGGAAGTTGTAGTTGTGCATGTAGCGCTTGGTCCGCTCGGGGTTGAGCGTGTCGATGACCTGCTCCATGCGCAGCATGTTGAGCGTCGTGATGCCGAGGATCTGGGTCTCGCCACGCTCGAACAGCGCCGAGCCGTGCACCCGGGGCACCACGTGGACCTCGGCCGACAGCGCGCGGATGTCCTTCGTTCCGCGGCCGTCGATGCGCACGCCCTCCTTGATGACGCGCTCGCGCATGAGCTTCTTCATCACCGAGCGGAACGCGGCGGAGATCTCCTTCTCGCGGCCCTCGAACTCGGGCAGGAGCTTCTCGGCGGCCAGCGCCTTGACCTTCTCCAGCTCGTTCTCGCGCTCCTGCTTGCCGGCGATGGTCAGCGCGGCGGCGAGCTCGGTCTTGATCGCGGCCTCGACGGCGGTGTAGACGTCGTCCTGGTAGTCGAGGAAGATCGGGTATTCGGCGGTCTCCTTGGCGGCGACCTGCGCGATGCGGGACTGCGCCTCGCACAGCACCTTGATGAACGGCTTGGCCGCCTCGAGGCCCTGCGCGACGGTCTCCTCGGTCGGGGCGACCGCGCCGTCGGCGACGAGCTTGAGCGTGTCCTTCGTGGACTCCGCCTCGACCATCATGATCGCGACGTCGCCGTCGTCGAGCACCCGCCCGGCCACGACCATGTCGAACGTGGCCCGCTCAAGCTCGTGGTGGGTCGGGAAGGCCACCCACTGGCCGTCGATCAGCGCCACCCGGACACCGCCGATGGGGCCCGAGAAGGGCAGCCCGGCGAGCTGGGTGGACAGCGACGCGGCGTTGATGGCGACCACGTCGTAGAGGTGGTCGGGGTTGAGCGCCATGACGGTGGCGACGACCTGGACCTCGTTGCGCAGGCCCTTGACGAACGACGGGCGCAGCGGCCGGTCGATCAGCCGGCAGGTGAGGATCGCGTCCTCGGAGGGACGGCCCTCGCGGCGGAAGAACGAGCCGGGGATGCGGCCCGCGGCGTACATGCGCTCTTCGACGTCGACCGTCAGCGGGAAGAAGTCGAACTGCTCCTTCGCCGTCTTGGACGCGGTCGTCGCCGAGAGCACCATCGTGTCGCTGTCGAGATAGGCGACGGCGGAACCCGCCGCCTGGCGCGCGAGCCGACCGGTCTCGAACCGGATCGTACGCGTGCCGAATGAGCCGTTGTCTATGACGGCTTCAGCAGTGTGGACACCCTCCACGGGGGACCTCCTTGTGGTCGGTCACCCGCGCCCTTTTCTCACCGGCACCCTCGTTAGGTGCAGCGCCGGTCTTCGATCGAAGCGCCCGGTCAAGTGCGTTCTTACCGGAAGCCACTACCGAGGACCGGCCCGCAGGCGTCGCGGGTCGCATGGTGCTGAGCGGACGCGGGGGCTGTGTGTCTCGGATCTTCAGTTGTACGCCAGGCGCGGGGCGGTTTTCACGCCGCCACGCGCCCTGCGATGGGTCCTACCCCATATGAGGAGGGAGCGGCGCGCAGGCCGCTCCCTCGTCATGTTATCGGCGCAGACCGAGCCGCTCGATGAGCGAACGGTAGCGCTGGATGTCGACCTTCTGCAGGTACTTCAGCAGGCGGCGCCGGCGACCCACGAGCAGCAGCAGACCACGACGGCTGTGGTGGTCGTGCTTGTGCGTCTTGAGGTGCTCGGTCAGCTCGCTGATGCGCTTGCTGAGCAGCGCGATCTGCACCTCGGGCGACCCGGTGTCACCCTCGGTCGTCGCGTACTCGTCGATGATGGACTTCTTGGCAGCGGTGTCGAGGGACACGGCTCTCCTTCGATCTACGGACACGCGCGAATGAGATGGAAGCGCGAACGACCGTGCGTGCCTACAGTCGCCGCGTGAAGGCCGTCATGGGCAGCGCGCAGCGCCGCCGGTATAGAGCCGACATGCAAGGTTACCACCCCGTGTCCGGTGCACGGGGCGGTCGTGTCCGAGCCGAGACCGGCTAGCTCGTCAGGCGTCGCGTGTCCTCCACGTCGGCGTGGATCTGGGTGATGAGCGCCTCGATCGAGTCGAAGCGGGTGTTTCCGCGCAGCCGGGCGGCGAACTCCACCGCGACGTGCGCGCCGTACAGCTCGAGGTCGTCGCGGTCCAGCGCGTACGCCTCCACCGTGCGCGGCACCCCCTCGAACGTCGGGTTGGTGCCGACCGAGATGGCCGCGGGCCAGCGCTCGCCGTCGTAGAGCGCGGGCAGGTTGGCCACCGGGACGCACTGCAGCCAGCCCGCGTAGACGCCGTCGGCCGGGATCGCGGTGTACTGCGGGGTCTCGACGTTGGCCGTGGGGAAGCCGAGCTGGCGGCCGCGCTGGTAGCCGCGTACGACGACGCCTTCGACCCGGTGGGGGCGGCCCAGCTCGGCCGCCGCGCCCGCCACGTCGCCGGCGGTGAGCCGCTCGCGGATGGAGGTCGAGGAGATGTCGTCGAGCCGGGGCACGGACTCGACCTCGAAGTCGTATTTGTCGCCCAGCGTGCGCAGGGTCTCGACGTCACCGGCGGCGTCCTGGCCGAACGTGAAGTCGGCGCCCACCACCACGACCGCCGCCCGCAGCCGCTCGGCGAGCACCTTCTGGGCGAACTCGGCCGGCGTCCACTGCGACAGCCCGAAGGAGAACTCCACGGTGTCGATGGTGTCCACGCCCAGCCCGGCCAGCAGCTCGGCCCGCCGCCGCGCGCTGGTCAGCCGATGAGGGTGCGAGCCGGGGCGGACCACCTCGTCGGGATGCGGCTCGAACGTGACCGCCACGCTGCGCAGGCCCCGCTCCCCGGCGACGGCGACGGCCCGCCCGACCACCCGCTGGTGCCCGAGGTGGACCCCGTCGTACACGCCGACGGTCACCACAGACCTTTCCGAACCCTGCACGCCAGGCCCCATTCACTCGTCCCCGGAACAACCCGTACAAGCGTGCCACGCGGCGCGGCATTCCCTCCAATCGAGGCGGCTATCATCGGGCATCATGCCTCGCTACGCGCTCCTGATCCTGCCTGCCTTCAACCGGGTCTACGGAGAGAGCTCCGTCCGCCTCACCCGCAACGAGCTGGCCGTCTTCAGCGCGCGCGCCCTTGAGGGCGAGGTGCTGGCCAGCGAGGAGACCCGCATCGGCGGCGTCCCCTACGTGACGTTCGACACCGCCGGGCCGCTGTCCGACGGCGACGTCCGGCTGCTGTCCGACCTGTCGTCCGTCTACGCCGTCTTCGGCGTCGAGGGTGACCTGCTCAGGCCGCTCGCCATGCGGCCGCGCGACCGGCTCAGCAGCGACCTGCTCACCATCCAGAAATACGCCGGCAAGACCAACGAGCACTTCACCAAGCTGCTGCTCAACGTCACGGCGCTGGCGAGCGACAAGGGGCTGGGCGACGGGCTCGCGGTGTTCGACCCGATGTGCGGCCGCGGCACCACGCTCAACCAGGCCCTCATGTACGGCTACGACGCCTACGGCCTCGACGTCGACGGCAAGGACTTCGAGGCCTACGCCGGCTTCATCAAGACGTGGCTGCGCAACAAGCGGCTCAAGCACACCGCCGAGACCGTGCCGGTGCGCCGCGACCGTGCTCTCGTCGGGCGGCGGCTCAACGTCGCCTTCGGGCTGTCGAAGGAGGCGTTCAAGGCCGGCGACGTGCAGCGCCTGACCGTGGTCAACGCCGACACGCTCAAGAGCCGCGAGTTCTTCAAGCCGCGCTCGTTCGACGTGCTGGCCACCGACGCCCCCTACGGCGTGCAGCACGGCAGCAAGGGCGGCGCGGGCCTGTCGCGCAGCCCGCTGGAGCTGCTGGGCCGGGCGGTGCCGGTCTGGGCCGAGCTGCTGCGGCCCGGAGGGGCGATGGGCATCGCCTGGAACACCTACGGCGGCAAGAGCGACGAGCTGGCCCGCATCCTGACCGGGGCGGGCCTCGAGGTGATGGACTACCCCGACTTCGAGCACTGGGTGGACCAGGCGATCGTCCGCGACATCATCGTGGCCCGCAAGCCGGGCTGACGCGGGTCAGCCGGCGAAGACCGCCAGGGGCCGCGCGGTGCGGCCCTGCTCCTCCACCAGCGCCAGCAGCTCACCTTCAGGCCCGAACACGCCGATCGGGCCAGGGCCGAGCCCGGCGGCCGGCAGCCGCCCGCCGTGGGCGACGACGCGGGCCTCCTCGGCGGTGACGTCGCGGCGCGGGAAGGCCACGGCGACGGCCTCGCCGATGGGCAGCACCACGCACTCCTCGGTGAGCTGCTCGATGGTCTTGGCGAGCGACAGGTCGTACGGCCCCACCCGGGTGCGGCGCAGCGCCGTCAGGTGCCCGCCGACCCCGCCGAGCGCGGCGCCGAGGTCGCGGGCCAGCGAGCGGATGTAGGTGCCGCTCGAACAGACCACGACGGCGTCGACGTCAATGACGTCACCGGCCGGCCGGATGTCGAGCACCTCGAACGAGCTCACCGTGACGGGCCTGGCCGCCAGCTCGACCTCCTCGCCCGCCCGCGCCTTCTTGTAGGCCCGCTGGCCGTTCACCTTGATGGCGCTGACCTGCGGCGGAACCTGCATGATGGCGCCGGTGAGCGCTTCGACGCCCTTGCGGATCTCGCCGTCGCCCACCCCGGCGGCCGACGTGGTGGCGGTGACCTCGCCCTCGGCGTCGTCGGTGTTGGTGCTCACGCCGAGCCGGATCGTGGCGCGGTATTCCTTCTCGGTCAGCATCAGGTGACCGAGCAGCCTGGTCGCCTTCTCCACACCGATCACCAGCACGCCCGTCGCCATCGGGTCGAGCGTGCCCGCGTGCCCCACCCGGCGGGTGCCGGCGATGCGCCGCATCTTGGCCACCACGTCGTGGGAGGTCCACTCGCCCGGCTTGTCGACGATGATCAGACCGCTCTCGGCCATTCAGGTAACCTTCCGCAGCTCGCGACGGAACTTCGTCATGGTCTCCTCGACGGTGTCGTAGGAGGTGAACCCGGCCGCGTTGTGATGGCCCCCGCCGCCGAGCGCCGCGCACACCGCCGCGACGTCGACGGTGCCCTTGGACCGGGTGGACACCTGCCAGTCGCCGTAGTCGTCCTCCTTGAGCACGACGGCGACCTGCGCCTCGTCGGTGCGGCGGACGATGTCGATGATGCCTTCGAGCTCGGAGTACGGCAGCGCGTACGCGGCCCGGTCGACCCGGGTCACGTACGTCCAGACCATGCCGTCCTCCAGCGCCACCCGCTCCAGCGCGTCGCCCAGCACCTTGAGGTAGCCGAACGGGGAACGGTCCCACAGCTCGCGGGCGATCTCGTCGACCCGCAGCCCGGTGGCGACCAGCCTGGCCGCCATCTGGTGCACGGCGGGCGTGGTCGAGGAGTAGCGGAAGGAGCCGGTGTCGGTGACGAGGCCGGCGTACAGGCAGGTGGCGATGTCGCGGTCGAGCCGCCCGCCGAGCCGGTAGACGAGCTGCTCGGCGAGCATGGCGGTGGCCGCGGCCTTGGCGTCGATGAGGTCGAGCGAGCCGAACCCCGAGTTGGACGGGTGGTGGTCGACCACGATCACCTCGCGAGCCGAGGCGGCGTTGGCGCCGAGCAGCCCGACCCGCTCGAACGTCGAGCAGTCGAAGACGATCATCAGGTCGGGCGCGGCCGGGTAGTCGTCCGGCGGCACCAGCATCTCCTGGCCGGGCAGGAAGCGCAGCAGCCGCGGCACCGCGAAGTGGCGGTCGCCGAACGAGGCGACCACCCGCTTGCCCATCGAGCGCAGCACGAACGCGACCGCCAGCATCGAGCCGAGCGCGTCGCCGTCGGGCGTCACGTGGCAGGCCAGCGCGACCTCGTCGGCCTGCCCGATCAGCCGCAGCGCGCGGTCCCACGACTCCTCGGGGATGGGACAGTCCTCGGAAGGACGCCGCTCGACGCGAGGCGGACGCTCTGCCCTGTCGCGCACGTCGGGCGTCACGCCTGGTCGTCCCTGCCGCTCAGGCTCTGCGAGCCGGCCTCAGCGCCCGTCTCGGCGTCGGTGTCGAAGTCCTCGTCGTCGGGCTTGCGGTAGGGGTCGGCCTCGCCGGCGTAGGAGGCGGTCTGGGCCTGCTTGGCCACCTCGGCGTCCCGCGCGCGGGCGGCGCTGATCAGGTCGTCGAGGTGACGCGCGCTGTCGGGCAGCGGGTCGTGCTTGAACGTCAGCGTCGGCGCGAACCGGACCCCGGTCTGGCGGCCCACCTCGGAGCGGATGATGCCCTTGGCGCTCTCGAGAGCCGCGGCGCTGTCGGCCCGCTCGGCGTCGGAGCCGAACACCGTGTAGAACACCGTCGCGTCGCGCAGGTCGGCGGTGACGCGCGTGTCGGTCACGGTCACGAAGCCCAGACGCGGATCCTTGATCCGACGCTCCAGCATCTCGGCGACGATCTGCTGGATGCGGTCGGCGAGCTTGCGCGCTCGTGCGGCATCCACCATGTTCGCTCCCCCTCACGCACGACCTGGCCGTGCAGTCGTTCAATCTTCGTCGGTGTAGAGCCGCTGCCGGGCCGACAGCAGCTCGATCTCGGGGCGGAAGGCCACCATGCGTTCGCAGGCGTCCAGCAGCTCCTTGCAGTTACCCGCGGAAGCGGAAACCACCGCAACGCCGACCTCCGCTCTGCGGTGCAGGTCGAGATGACCGGTCTCAGCCACCGCGATGCTGGGGTAACGGCGCTGCAGCTCGGCGATGAGCGGACGGACGACAGAGCGCTTCTGCTTCAGCGACCTGACGTCGCCGAGCAGGATGTCCAGGGTCAGGGCACCCACATACATCACTGGTAACCACCGCTTGGCCTTGTGTGGTCAGCGCACGACCGGCCTGCTGCGGTGGGGACCAGGCCAGGGCGTGCGAGAGGCGCCCGGCGGATGTCCCGCCGGGCGCCCGGCCGCGCGTCACACGCGCGGCTTCTCCCGCATCTCGAACGTCTCGATCACGTCGTCGATCCTGATGTCGTTGTAGCCGACACCGATGCCGCACTCGAAGCCCTCGCGGACCTCGGTCGCGTCATCCTTGAAGCGACGCAGGGACGAGACGGTCAGGTTGTCCGCGATGACGACGCCGTCGCGGATGACCCTGGCCTTGCTGTTGCGGACGATCACGCCGGAGCGGACCAGAGCACCGGCGATGTTGCCGATCCGCGGCACCTTGAAGACCTCGCGGACCTCCGCCGAGCCCATCTGGACCTCTTCGAACTCGGGCTTGAGCATGCCCTTGAGCGCCGCTTCGATCTCCTCGATCGCCTGGTAGATGACCGAGTAGTAGCGGATGTCGACGCCCTCGCGCTCGGCCAGGTCGCGCGCCCGAGGCTCGGGGCGGACGTTGAAGCCGATGATGACCGCGTTGTCGTCGGCGACGGCCAGGTTGACGTCGTACTCGGTGATGGCGCCGACCGCGCGGTGCAGGACTCGAAGCCTGACCTCGTCGCCGACGTCGATCTTGAGCAGGGCGTCTTCCAGGGCCTCCACCGAACCGGACACGTCACCCTTGATGATGAGCTTGAGCTCGTCGACGCGGCCCTTCTCGAGGTCGCTGAACAGCTCTTCGAGGGTGCGGCGCCGGCTCGACTTCGCCATGTCGGCGCTGCGCTTGCGCGCCGCGCGCTGCTGGGCGATCTGCCGGGCCATCCGGTCGTCGGTGACCACGATGAAGTTGTCACCGGCGCTCGGCACGGCCGTCAGACCCATCACGAGGACGGGACGCGACGGCGTGGCCTCCTCGACCTGGTCGCCGTTGTCGTCGAGCATCGCGCGGACGCGGCCGAAGGCCTCGCCGCACACGATGGAGTCGCCGACGCGCAGCGTGCCGCGCTGGACCAGGACGGTCGCGACGGGGCCGCGGCCCTTGTCGAGGTGGGCCTCGATCGCGATGCCCTGAGCGTCCATCGTCGGATTGGCGCGCAGGTCGAGCTCGGCGTCGGCGGTCAGCAGGATGGCCTCGAGGAGGTTGTCGATGCCGGTGCCGTTCTTCGCCGAGATGTCGACGAACAGGGTCGAGCCACCGTATTCCTCGGCCACCAGGCCGTATTCGGTGAGCTGGGCCCTGACCTTGTTGGGGTCGGCGCCCTCCTTGTCGACCTTGTTGACCGCGACCACGACCGGGACCTCGGCGGCCTGGGCGTGGTTGAGCGCCTCGATCGTCTGCGGCTTGACGCCGTCGTCGGCCGCGACCACCAGCACCGCGATGTCGGTCGACTTCGCGCCTCGGGCACGCATGGCGGTGAACGCCTCGTGACCCGGGGTGTCGATGAAGGTGACCTTGCGGTCTTCGCCCTCATGCGTGGTGGACACCTGGTAAGCGCCGATGTGCTGGGTGATGCCACCCGCCTCGCGCGCCACCACGTTGGTCTTGC
The DNA here is from genome assembly GCF_040676995.1 of Nonomuraea sp. NPDC049419. NCBI lineage: Bacteria > Bacillati > Actinomycetota > Actinomycetes > Streptosporangiales > Streptosporangiaceae > Nonomuraea > Nonomuraea sp. NPDC049419. The sequence continues at coordinate 83,818 of NZ_JBFAQB010000013.1, forward strand.
GGATGGCGTCGAGCAGCTTGGTCTTACCGTGGTCGACGTGACCCATGACGGTCACCACCGGCGGGCGCGCGGCCAGGTCGCCCTCGTCGCCCTCGTCCTCGCCGAACTCGATGTCGAAGGCCTCGAGCAGCTCGCGGTCCTCCTCCTCGGGGCTGACGACCTGGATGTTGTAGTCCAGCTCGGCTCCGAGCAGCTGCAGCGTCTCCTCGTTGACCGACTGCGTCGCGGTCACCATCTCGCCGAGGTGCAGCATGATCTGCACGAGCGAGGCGGGGTTGGCCCCGATGCGGTCGGCGAAGTCGGACAGCGACGCACCGCGCGGCAGGCGGATCGTCGCGCCGTTGCCGCGAGCGACCTGCACGCCGCCGATCGCCGGCGCCGACATGTTGTCGAACTCCTGGCGCCTCTGGCGCTTGGACTTGCGGCCACGCGCGGGACGGCCGCCGGGACGCCCGAAGGCTCCCGCGGTGCCGCCGCCACGACCACGGCCGCCGCCACCCGGGCGACCGCCGAAGCCGCCGCCGGGAGCGCCCGTGCGCTGACCGGTGCCGCCGCCACCCGGGCGACCGGCGAAGCCGCCGCCGCCACCGCCGGGACGACCGCCGCCACCGCCGGGACGGCCACCGCCGCCACCGCCGGGACGACCGCCGCCGCCACCGCCGGGACGACCGCCGCCACCGCCGGGACCGGCGGGACGGCCCTGGGGCATCATCATCGGGTTGGGACGCGGGCCACCAGGACGAGGACCGCCCGCACCGGCGCCGGGACCGGGACGCGGACCGCCGGGCGGCGGGCCGGGACGCGGGCCTGGCGTCGGCCTGTCGCCGCCACGGCCCTGCGGTGGACGCGGCATCGCGCCGTCGCGCGGCGGACCGTCGCGACGCTCACGCTGACCGGGGCCGCCACCGTCACGGTTGCCACCCTGGCGCGGCGGCCTGGACTGACCCATGCCGCTGGCGTTGGACGAGAACGGGTTGTTACCGGGACGCGGGCCGCGCGGACCCGGCTTGGGGCCGGAACCGGGACGGGGACCGCCCCCGGAGGGCGCGCCGGGACGCGGCGCCTGCGCGGAGCCGCCGCCACCGCCGGGGCCAGGACGCGGACCCGGCTTGGGCCCGGGACGGGCGCCGGGGCCCGGACGCGGGCCAGGCGTGGGACGAGCGGGCGCGCCGCTCTCGAAACGTGCCTGAGGAGCCCCAGAGGTCTCGCCGCGAGCCGCCTCAGGCTGCTGCGGCTGCTGGTGGGGCATGGGCACCGGCGGGCGCGGCTGACCGCCGCCCTGACCGCCCTGCCCGCCGCCCTGTCCACCACTGGGACCGGCCGCGGGACCTGGCCGCGGGCCGGGCTTGGGCCCGGGACGCGGCGGAGCGGGAACAGGCGCCTGCCCGGCGCCGTTACCGGCCTGGCTGTCCGCCGGCCGGGGCGCAGCCCTTGGCGGCTGCGGCTTGTTGGACGGCTGACCGCCGCCACGAGAGGGGCCACCCTTGGATGCCCCCAGCGCTTCGGTGAGCCTGCGGACCACCGGCGCCTCGATGGTCGAGGACGCCGAACGGACGAACTCTCCCATCTCTTGGAGCTTGGCCATGACGACCTTGCTCTCTACGCCGAACTCCTTAGCGAGCTCGTATACCCGGACCTTCGCCACTGCACTCCCTTACTCGGCCCGGGAGGCTGGCTATGCCGTCCGGACCGTCGCTACCTTGACGTCTTCATCGCCGCGTGCTCATCAGGCGCTCATAGCAATCTGACTCCGCCCATCAACTCGGCGTCCTACATGACATTTCGTGGTCTCCCTCCAAGTGCGCCCGCACGGGCGACACGTCAAGCGGCCCCGGCACGCGGAACGCGCGCGGGAACGCTCGGCGCCGCTCGGCGAGCTCCAGACAGCTCAAGGACGGATGCAGCGATGCACCGCGACCAGGGAGCCGTCCTTGCAGGTCAGGGACCACATGATCCTCGACCAGCACCAGGCGGAGCAGCTCGGACTTAGCCGTGCGAACCCTGCAGCCCACACAGGTGCGCTGTGGAACCGCTTGGCCACCATATTCCAGCTTACCGTGTTGACGCATCTACGGAACCGGCGGCATCCTCGGCTTGGGTGTCGGGCCTGATGTCGATCCGCCAGCCCGTGAGCCGGGCGGCGAGCCGGGCATTCTGCCCCTCTTTCCCGATGGCCAGCGAGAGCTGGTAGTCAGGCACGGTGACCCGCGCCACCCGCCCGTCAAGGTCGAGAACCTCAACGTGGGAAACACGGGCCGGCGACAGGGCATTCCCGACGAACTCGCCCGGATCTTCCGACCAGTCGATGATGTCGATCTTCTCGCCGTGCAGCTCGGTCATCACGTTGCGGACGCGTGAGCCCATGGGGCCGATGCACGCGCCCTTGGCGTTGACGCCGGGCTTGCGCGACCTGACGGCGATCTTCGTACGGTGGCCCGCCTCGCGCGCCACCGCCGCGATCTCGACGGTGCCGTCGGCGATCTCCGGCACCTCGAGGGCGAACAACTTCTTCACCAGCCCCGGGTGGGTGCGCGACAGCGTGACCGAGGGGCCCTTGTGGCCCTTCTTCACCTGCACCACGTAGGCGCGGATGCGCTCGCCGTGCACGTATTCCTCGCCGGGCACCTGCTCGGCGTGCGGTAGCACGGCCTCGATCTTGCCGAGGTCGACCAGCACCACGCGCGGGTCCTTGCCCTGCTGGATGACGCCGGAGACCAGCTCGCCCTCGCGGCTGGCGAACTCGCCGAAGTTGATCTCGTCTTCGGCGTCGCGCAGCTGCTGCAGGATGACCTGCTTGGCGGTGGTGGCGGCGATGCGGCTGAAGTTGGAAGGAGTGTCGTCGTACTCCCTGACGACCTCGCCGTCCTCGCCGAGCTCCGCCGCCCAGATCGTGACGTGGCCGCTGGCTCTGTCGAGCTCCGCCCGCGCCCTGGCGGCGGCGCCGTCGGTGCGGAAGTACGCGATGAGCAGCGCGTCCTCGATCGCCTTGACGACCAGGTCGAAGGAGATGTCCTTCTCCCGCTCAAGGCTGCGCAGGACGCTCATGTCGATGTCCACGACGGCTCCCCCTTAGCCTTCGTCGCCGTCGACGTCGTCGATCCGGCGGAACTCCACCTGCACCCGTCCGCGGGTCAGGTCCTCATAACCGAGCCTGCGGGGCTCGCCTGCGACGTCGAGGTCGACGCCGCTCTCGTCGGCGGCCTTGACGCGGCCCTCAACCACGGTGCCGTCCTTCAGCTCCGCCTTCACCAGCCGCTTGGCCGCACGCCGCCAGTGGCGCGGCTCGGTCAGCGGGCGGTCGACGCCCGGCGAGGAGACCTCGAGCGTGTAAGCCGCCTGGCCCATCGCGTCGGTGTCGTCGAGCGCCGTGGAGACGGCCTGGCTGACGTCGGCCACGTCGTCGAGGCTCACGCCGCCGTCGCGATCGACGATCACGCGCAGCAGCCGCCGCTTGCCCGCCTGGGTGACCGTGATGTCCTCCAGGTCGAGACCCTCCGCGCTGACCACGGGCTCCAGGAGCTTCATCAGGTGGTCGCGGGGTGATGCGCTGCCCATATCGACCTCCCCTATTGTCATGTCTCAGCCGGGCGGACCTCGCCACTGGCTCTCCCGCCGTCTGACCTCTCAGCCAGCGACGACAGTTGACACCCTATCCGTATGAGGGCACGGAGAGAGCGCCACTCGTCGTGGTCGAATGGCGGAGCGTCGCCGGACGGCTAGCGCGGGCACTGGCCGTACGATGCTACCGAGGCCGGTAGCCAGGCCCTGCCAGGTAGGTGACAAGTGGAGGTTGGAGTTCGTGCGCCCGCGTCAGCTCTCCCGGCGAACCGTGCTGGCGGGCGGGGCGGCCGCTCTGACCGCCTGCAGCGCGTCCGGCCCGCCTCCGCCGCCCTCTCCGGCGCCCGACTCTCCCGAGGTCGTGCTGCTGAAGGCACTCATCGCGGAGAAGGAACGTACCATCGCGCTCTATTCGGCGCTGATCGCCGACGGGGGCGGCAAGCTGACGCCGTTTCGTGACCGTCACCAGGCTCATCTGAACGAGCTGCGCAAGCACGTTCCTGCCGTCTCCCTTACGGCGGCCACCTCCACCTCGTCCTCTCCTTCGCCCTCTCCTTCGCCCACTACGCGCAAGCCGTCGCTGAAACGGCTGCGCGACCTTGAGCGCAAGGCGGCCGCCTCGCGCGCCCGCCAGCTCGACGCCGTCTCGCCCGGCATCGCGCAGCTCATCGCCGGCATCGGGGCCTGCGAGGCCGTCCATGCGATCGCCCTGCCGAGGTCGCTGTGACGGCCGCGGGCGACGACCTGGAGAAGCTGGGCAAGGCGCTGGCGGCCGAGCACGCCGTGCTGTTCGCGTACGGGCTGCTCGGGGCGCGCACGTCGGGCAGGCTGCGCGAGCGCATGAGCGCCGCCTACGACGCCCACCGGGCGCGGCGCGACCAGCTGCGCTCCTCCATCACCTCGCGGGGCGGGCGGCCGGTCGAGCCGGAGGCGTCCTATCAGCTTCCGTTCATCCCCTCCAACGCCACGCTGGCCGCCGATCTGGCGGTGCGGCTGGAGGCGGGGGTGACGGCGGCGTACCTGGAGCTGGCCGCCGCACAGGACGTCAAGCTGCGCCGCTACGCCGCGCTCGCCATGCAGGAGTCGGTCACGCGCTCCTACGCCTTCCGCCCCGCACAGCCTGCGGCCTTCCCCGGCATGCCGCAGGCGGCCACGCCGCCCGCCTCGCCTCCCCCGGGCGGCTGACCCCGCTCAGCGGTAGAGCGCCGAGAGCAGGTCGGGGCCGAGCCGTTCGAGGGCGCCGGCGTTCGGCGAGGGGGATGCTTCGGTGTTCGTGACCTGGCCGGTGTCGCTGGTCATCCTGCTGATCGCGGCGGCCTGCCTGGTGGGCCCGGTGGTCGTGCGCCGGCGCACGAAGACGGCGCTGCCCGCGGCGTGAGTGGAGCCCGCTCGGCCTGAGCGGGCTCCACGCCTGTCGTTAGGCGCCGGTGGCGGCCACGATGCGGTCGGCGGCCTCGGCGAGCGGGATCTCCGACTTCTCGCCCGAGACGCGGTCGCGCAGCTCCACGACGCCCTGCGACAGGCCGCGGCCGACGACGACGATCGTGGGGACGCCGAGCAGCTCGGAGTCCTTGAACTTGACGCCGGGCGAGACCTGCGGCCGGTCGTCGACCAGCACCCGCAGGCCGCGCGACTCCAGCTCGGCCCCCAGCTCAAGGGCGGCCTCGACCTGGTTGTCCTTGCCGGTGCCGACGATGTGGACGTCGGCGGGCGCGACCTCGCGCGGCCACACCAGGCCCAGCTCGTCGTGGGCCTGCTCGGCGATCACGGCCACCGCGCGGGAGACGCCGATGCCGTAGGAGCCCATGGTGATGCGGATGGGCTTGCCGTCGGGGCCGAGTGCGTCGAGGCCGGCCGCGTCGGCGTATTTGCGGCCGAGCTGGAAGATGTGGCCGATCTCGATGCCGCGGTCGATGGACAGCTCGGAGCCGCAGCGCGGGCAGGGGTCGCCGGCGCGGACCTCGGCGGCCTCGATGGTGCCGTCGGGGACGAAGTCGCGCCCCGCGACCACGCCGGCGGCGTGCTTGCCCGGCTCGTTGGCGCCGGTGACCCAGGCGGTGCCGGTGACGACGCGGGGGTCGACGAGGTAGCGGATGCCGAGCTCGCGCAGGACCTGCGGGCCGATGTAGCCGCGGACCAGGCCCGGGTGCTTGGCGAAGTCTTCGGCTTCGAAGATCGCGGGCTCGCCGGGCGACAGCGCCGCCTCCAGGCGCTTGAAGTCGACCTCACGGTCGCCGGGCACGCCGATGACCAGCGTCTCGACCGTGTCGGAGCCGGGTGTGACGACCTTGACGACGACGTTCTTGAGCGTGTCGGCGGCGGTGATGGACAGGCCGTGGTGCTCGTTGACGTGGGAGACCAGCGACTCGATGGTCGGCGTGTCGGGGGTGTCCATGACCGTGAGCGCCGGCGCGTCGTCGAGGGACTTGGCGGGCGGCGCGGTGGTGACGACGGCTTCGGCGTTGGCGGCGTAGCCGCAGGAGCGGCAGGCGACGAAGGTGTCCTCGCCGGTGGGCGTGGGCGCCAGGAACTCCTCGGAGGCCGAGCCGCCCATGGCGCCCGACTGCGCGAAGACGATCTTGTAGTCGATGCCGAGGCGGTCGAAGGTCCTGATGTAGGTCTCGCGGTGCTGCTCGTAGGAGCGCTTGAGGCCGTCGTCGTCGAGGTCGAAGGAGTAGGAGTCCTTCATGACGAACTCGCGGCCGCGCAGGATGCCCGCCCTGGGCCGCGCCTCGTCGCGATATTTGGTCTGGATCTGGTAAAGCGTGACCGGATAGTCCTTGTAGGAGGAGTATTCGCCCTTGACCAGGTCGGTGAAGAGCTCCTCGTGGGTGGGGCCGAGAAGGTAGTCGGCGCCTTTCCGATCGTGCAGGCGGAAGAGCAGATCACCGTATTCGGTCCAGCGACCGGTCGCCTCGTAGTATTCGCGCGGCAGCAGGGCGGGGAAGAGCACTTCCTGGCCGCCCATGCGGTTCATTTCCTCGCGGACGATCTTGGTGACGTTTTCCAGCACCAACTTGCCGAGCGGGAGCCAGGTGTAGATGCCGGGGGCGACGCGGCGGACGTAGCCGGCACGGACCAGGAGCTTGTGGCTCGGCACTTCCGCGTCTGCCGGGTCGTCCCGCAGGGTGCGAAGAAACAACGACGACATGCGCAGCAACACGGCTACTCCTTGCTCGAAGCTGGATGTGGAGGACTACAGGCTATCGAGTCGGAGGAGCGATGCGCTCGCGCTTATCCACAGCTCGGGCCGCGCTCAGCCGGCGAGGGGGAACCAGCCGACCATGGCGGCGGTCATGCCGGCCGTGACCAGCCCGGCCAGCGTGGCCGACAGCGCGAGCGCGCGCACCCTGCCGCGGACGTTCCTGCGCAGGACGAGCACCGCGGCCACGGTGAGCACCCCGATCACCACCGCGGGGCCGGGCCAGAACGACTGCTCGCTCTCCACGACGCCCGGTGCCGCCCTGGCCACCACGTCGGCGATCAGCGCGGCGCCGACCGCGCCGGCCGCGACGTCGCCCCAGACGCCGTCCCTGCGGGTGGCGTAGGCGAGCAGGCCGAGGCAGACGAGCAGCGCGAGCGTCCAGTTGAGCCCGGAGGCGCCCGGGCCGGTGAGGTCGAAGGGGTCGGCGCCGCGCAGCGCGCTCGCGCCGATGGCGGCGACCAGCGTGGACAGCGAGGCGAGGAACGTGGTCAGCAGCGCCCAGGCGAATCCCGACGCGGTGGCGCCGACCATCAGGGACAGGGCGAGGTAGGCGTAAGGGTCGTAGATCTGGCCGGCCCAATGGGGGCCGTTGCCGGAAAGGAGCATGCCGAGCATGCCGACGGCGAGGCCCCCGAAGAAGGCGCCCAGCAAATGATGTTCGATGGCGCGCTGGCGCCGGTCGTATTCGGCGAAGTCGGCGTACTCGATCGTGGTGTTGTTCATGTCCATTCCCTGGTCAACCCCTCCCCCCGATGCGTCTGGGGATGACCAGCTCCAGATTATGCATACGTCCCGAAAAGGCAAATTTCGGTCATATCCCTCCCAAAACTAGCAAGCGCTTGGTTACGATATTCGCGTGGCACTCGCCGATGACCTTCGCGCCGCCGTCCGCGACCACCTCGCCGGCCGCCCGGGCGCGTCCTGGCAGGAGTGCGCGCGCGAGCTCGGGCTCGCGGGCCTGCTGGTCCCCGAGCGGTACGGCGGCGCCGGCTGCGGCCCCCGTGAGATGGCCGCCGTGGCCGAGGAGCTGGGCCGCGTCCTGTCACCCCACCCGTTCCTGCAGTCCGCCGTCATGGCGGTCGAGGCGCTGCGCGCGTGCGAGGCGGGCGACGAGCTGGCGGCGCTCGCCGAAGGCGGGACGAGCGCGACCGTGGTGCTGCCCGGCGACGGTGACCTGCGGCTCGACGGTGACCTGCTGACCGGCGAGGTGCCGTACGCGCTCGTCGGCGACCTGGTGCTCGCCTACGTGGACGGGCTGCTGGTGACGGCGGAGCCGGTGGAGCGCGAGACGTACGTGACGATGGACGAGAGCCGCCCGCTGCAGCGGCTGCGCTTCGAGCGAACCCCCGCCAGGCGGCTCGGCGGCGGGCCCTGGGCCCGCGTCCGCGACCTCGGCATCACGGCGCTGGCGGCCGAGCAGGCCGGCGGGGCGGCCCGGTGCCTGGAGATGGCGGTGGAGCACGCCGGGCGGCGTCACCAGTTCGGGCGGCCGATCGGGTCGTTCCAGGCGATCAAGCACAAGCTGGCCGACGTGCTGCTGCTGGTCGAGTCGGCCCGCTCGGCGGCCCTGGGTGCGGCGGCGGACGTGGGCGAGGTGAACGCGGCGGTCGCGGGGTCGTACTGCACGGAGGCGTATCTGACGGCGGCGGGCGAGAACATCCAGGTGCACGGCGGCATCGGCATCACGTGGGAGCATCCGGCGCACCGCTACTTCAAGCGGGCCACCTCCGACGCCCAGCTCTTCGGCCCGCCGCAGGCGCACCGCGCCCGCCTGGGCGTGCACGTCTTCGGGGACTAGCCGCCGAGCAGCTCTTCCCAGGGGTGGCGGGTGTTGGTGCGGCGGGTGGTGTCGAGCGCCTCGGCCAGCCGCCAGAGGCCGGGGCGGGCGCGTACGGTGGCGCGGCCCATGGGGTCGATGGCGCGCAGCTCGAACCGCACGCCCATCACGTCGAGCACCGCCGAGCCGGGCCGGCCGGGCCCTGCCTGGGTGACCAGGGAGCCGTCGCGGCCGCGTACCTGCTCGGCGAGCAGCGCGGCCACCTCCGACGCGTAAGGACCGTCGCGCCACTCGATGTGCCAGCTGTGGTCGGCGCCGCGCCACCAAGTGAGGTCGCGGCAGGACTCGATGAAGTCGGCCTCGGTCGCGAGCGCGGCCATCACCCGGCCGAACGCTTCGTACCTGCGGGCGCCGGTGAGCGAGAGTTCGTCGCCTGGGGAGGTGGACGTGCCGCTCTTGGTCCGCCGCAGCGCGTGCTTTCGCTTCACGAACACCCACTCTGATCGTCGCCGCGCCCTTCCCGCAAGTCTTTGCCACTGATACGCTCCACCAAGCGAGCGCTTGGTTTCCTACTTCTCCGGAGGCGCGATGACGTCCCTACGGATCAGCCTGGGGTACGAGCTGGAGGTGCGCGGGCGCTCCAGGGACGTGGAGCGGCAGGCGTTCGAGAACGTGGTGGACCAGGTCGTGCTGGGTGACCGGCTCGGCTTCGAGGCCGCCTGGTTCGTCGAGCACCACTTCACCCGGGGTTTCTCCCACTCCTCGGCCCCCGACCTGGTCCTGGCCGCCATCTCGCAGCGCACCGAGCGCATCAGGCTCGGGCTCGGGGTGGTGCTGCTGCCGTTCCAGTCCCCCATCCGCACGGCCGAGCGCGTCGCCACGCTGGACGTGCTGAGCGGCGGCCGGGTGGAGTTCGGCACGGGGCGGGGCGCCTCGCCGCTGGAGTACCAGGCGTTCCGCCGGCCGTTCGAGCGGTCGCGGCAGATCTGGGAGGACTCGCTGGAGGCCACGCTGGCCATCTGGCAGGCCGACGGCGAGCCGGTCAGCCGCTCGAACGAGTTCTTCGAGATCCCCGACGTGGCCGTCTACCCGCGCCCGGTGCAGCGGCCGCATCCGCCGGTCTGGGTCGCCTCCACCTCGCTGGAGGGTTACCTGGCCGCCGCGCGGCACGGCTACAACCTGCTCGGCATGACGATGCTCAAGGGCATCGACGACGTCGCCGCCGACATCGCGGCCTACCGCGCCTGCCTGGCCGAGCACGGCTTCGACCCCGCCTCGCGGCGCGTCGCGCTGATGATCCCCTGGTACGTCGCCCCCACCCGCGACGAGGCCATCACCACCGCCGCCGACCCCGTGCTGTGGTACATCCGCCGCCAGGTCAACCTCGTCACCCCGCCCGGCTACTACGACGCCCGCCACGCCACCCACCGCGTGCTCGGGCAGCTCGCGGCCGGGCTGCCGCCCGAGGAGTCGATGGCCACGCTGCGCGAGCACCTCATGGTGGTGGTGGACGACGTGGAGGGCTCGCGCAAGGCCCTGGCCAGGATCGCCGAGGCCGGCGCGACGGACCTGATCATCCAGGCGCAGGTGGGCGGCCTCGCGCACGAGCACGTGTGCGCGTCGATGACGCTGTTCATGAAGGACGTGGTGCGTTGATGGGGCGCCGGCCGACCCGTGACGATCTCAGGCTGAAGGACGTGATGCGCTGATGGGCCGTTGGCCGACCCGGGACGACCTCGGGGCCGCCGCCGGCTCCGTCTCCGGGCTGCTGCTCGTCTCCCCCGACGGCACGGCCGCCGTCCAACTCGGCCCCGACGACCACGCTCGTACGGCACGGGCGCTGCGCGTGGCGGGCGTCGGCGAGCGTGACCGGGTGGTGGTGGCGCTGGCCGAGCCGGCGGGCTCGCTGTGGGCCGCGGCGGCGGCCGAGGTGGCCGAGGCGGGCGCCGCCGTCGGGCCGCGCGGCCGGATGCGGCTGCATCACGCGCTGACCGCGCTCAGGGCGACCACGCTGGTCGCCACCCCGACGGGCGCGATGGATTTCCTGGCCCGCCTGCACCTGGAGTTCCTGCTGGACCCGCTGGATCTCGAGCTCAGGACCATCGTGCTGACCGGGGAGATCGCCTCCAAGCAGACGATGGGGCATCTCGCGCACGAGTTCGGGGCACGGGTGACGGAGGTGCTGGCGAGTCCGTTCGGCGGGGCCGCGCTGGCCTGGCGGGCGGCCGAGCAGGACCCGCTGACGCCGCTCGCGGACGACCTGCTGGCCCTGGCCTCGCCCGCCGAGGACGTGCTGATCGACTCAGGGCCTGCCGAACTCGTCCTCACCACGCCCGACGCCGTGCTCAGGACGGGTCTCGTCGCCCTCGCCCCAGGCGCCTTTCCCGCGCACACCGTCGGGGAGCACGTGCTGGTCAGGGGCCTGTGGCTGGCATTGCCCCGGCTGGAGAAGGCGCTGTCGCGCATCGACGGCGTGACGGGCTGGGAGCTGGCCGTCAGCAGGCAGGGGACGCTGGACACGGCCGCGCTGACGGTGACGTTCGGGCGCGAGAGCCTGATCGGCAACCCCATGTGGAAGGCGCGCATCGAGGAGTCCGTACGCGCGCTCACCCCGATCTCCGTGGCCGTCGAGATCGCGCCGAAGGTCTCCGAGACCCCCTCGCCGGGCACCGTGAACGACCTGCGCGGCCACCACCTCGGAAGGGACCGGTCACTCATCACCTGAGAGCAAGGGGCAGCCATGGGATCCTGGGAAACGCTTCCCCGCATGCTGCGCGACCAGGCGGAACGGCATCCCGACGACGTCGTGATCGCCGAACCCGGCGGCCCGCGCCTCACTTTGGCGCAGCTGCGGGCGGCGGCGTTGGAGGTCGCCAGGGGGCTGCTCGCGCTCGGCGTCGCGCCCGGCGATCGGGTGGCTCTTTGGGGGGTGAACTCCGCCTCGTGGGTGGTCCACGCGTTCGGGATCTGGGACGCGGGCGCGGTGATCGTGCCGCTCTCGCCCCGCTACAAGGGCATCGAGGCGGGCGGGCTCATCGCCAAGACCGGCGCCAAGGTGCTGGTGGCGGGCGCAGGGGCGGCCTTGGAGCTGCTGCCGCCGCTGCCGGGGACGCGCCTGGTCGCCATGGGAGGGCTCGCCGCGCGGGTGCCGTCGCGGGAGGCCGAGGAGCGGGCGCTGGCCGTACGGGACTCCGATCTGTGCGAGATCATGGCCACCTCCGGCACCACCGGCACCCCGAAGGGGGTCATGCTCGACCACGCGCAGATTCTGCGCGGCTATCTCGACTGGTCGGAGATCGTCACGCTCGGCCCGCACGACCGCTATCCGGTGATCGCCCCCTTCAGCCATGGTTTCGGGCTGAACGCCGGGCTCATCGCCTGTGTGCTGCGCCGCGCCACCATGCTGCCGATCGCGTCGTTCGCGCCGGACGCGCTGATGTCGCTCATCGCGGGTGAGCGGGTGAGCGTGCTGGCCGGGCCGCCCACGCTCTTCTCCCGGGTGCTGGACGAACTGGAGCGCGGCTCCTGGGACGTCTCGTCGCTGCGGGTGGCGATCTGCGGGGCGGCGGCCGTACCGGCCAGCCTGATCACCCGCCTGGTCGGCGAGGTCGGTCTCGAACGGATGATCAACGCGTACGGGCTGATGGAGGGCACGGTCGTCTCCATGACGAGGGCCGGCGACCCCATCGACGTCGTCGCGAACACCACCGGCAGGCCCGTCCCCGGCATCGAGGTCAAGGTCGTGGACGGCGACGGCAAGGAGGTCGCGCCCGGCGAGCGCGGCGAGATCCTGCAGCGCGGCTACGGCGTGATGCGCGGCTACTGGGGCGAGCCCGAGCGCACGGCCGAGGTGGTGGACGCCGGCGGCTGGCTGCACACCGGGGACGTCGGCGTGCTGGACGAGGCGGGCAACCTCGCCATCGTGGACCGCAAGAAGGAGCTCTACATCGTCAACGGGTTCAACGTCTCGCCCGCCGAGGTGGAGTCGCTGCTGCTGCGGGAGGGCTCGCTGGCGCAGGCGGCGGTGGTCGGGGTGCCCGACCCCGTCTCGGGTGAGGCGGGGGTGGCGTACGTGGTGGGCCGGCCCGGCGTGCGTCCCGACCCCGCCGCGCTCATCGCCTGGGCCAGGAACAACATGGCCGGCTACAAGGTGCCGAAGCGGGTCATCGTGGTCGACGCCCTGCCCGTGAACGTCAACGGCAAAGTGGACAAGCTCGCGTTACGGCATGATCGGCCGGTCGGCGAGTAGCCTGGGGATGCGGGTTCAGCCGTGGCGGCAAACGGGGATACATCGGTCACATCCCGGGCGCACGCACAACCGGCATAGGGAGGCAGCGTGACGTTGCACGTGGCGGTCATCGGGTCGGGCCCCGCCGGGATCTACACGGCCGAGGCGCTGGTCAAGCAGGCGGCCGAACCTGTCCAGGTCGATGTGCTCGAGCGGCTGCCGACGCCGTACGGGCTGGTCCGCTACGGTGTGGCGCCCGACCACACGTCCATCAAGTCGATCGCCAACTACCTGCGCAGGGTGCTGGAGCTGCCGCAGGTGCGCTTCTTCGGCGGCGTCACGCTCGGCTCCCACCTGTCGGTCGGCGACCTGCTCGGCGTCTACGACGCCGTCGTCTACTGCACCGGCGCGATGGTCGACAGGAAGCTCGGCATCCCGGGCGAGGACCTGCCGGGCAGCGTGGCCGCCACCGACTTCGTCAACTGGTACTGCGGGCATCCCGACGTCGATCCCGCGCGTTTCACGCTCGACACCTCCGAGGTCGCGGTCATCGGGGTCGGCAACGTGGCGGTCGACGTCGTCCGCGTGCTGGCCAAGACCGCCGAGGAGCTGCGCGCCACCGACGTGCCCCACGAGGTGCTCGAACGGCTCGGCGAGAGCCAGGTCAAGGCCATCCACATGATCGGGCGGCGCGGGCCCGAGCACGCCAAGTTCACCCTCAAGGAGCTGCGGGAGCTGGGCGAGCTGGCCAACGCCGACGTGTGCGTGCGGCCCGATGAGGCCGTCGTGCTCGGCGCCGACTTCCCGCGTCAGGTGCAGGGCAACATCAAGGTGCTGCAGGAGTGGGCGGCGCGTGAGCCCGTCGGGCGGCCGCGCCGGCTCGACGTGCGGTTCTGGCTGCGGCCCGTCGAGATCCTCGGCACCTCGCGGGTCGAGGGGCTACGGCTTGAGCGCACCCGCCTGTCCTCGGAGGGACGGGTGGTCGGCACCGGGGAGTACGAGACGCTGCCCGTCGGGATGGTGCTGCGGTCGGTCGGGTATCAGAGCGTGCCGTTGCCTGGGGTGCCGTTCTCCGAGTCCACGATGACGGTGCCCAATGTGGCGGGGCGGGTGCGGGAGCGGGAGTACGTCGCCGGGTGGCTCAAACGTGGGCCTACCGGGGTGATCGGCACCAACAAGTCGGATGCCGCTGAGACCGTCCGTACGTTGCTTTCCGACCTCTCCGGGTTGCCTCGGACCGGGTCCGGGTCCATCGAGGCGCTGCTGGCCGGTCGGGGCGTCCAGCCCGTCACGTACGAGGAGTGGCTGGGCATCGAGGCGGCCGAGACCGAGCTGGCCCGCTCTCTGGGCCGGGGCGAGAGGGTGAAGCTCGTGGGCTTGGAGGCCATGCTCCGTGCATGCCGTCCCTGAGGGGTTCGCGGAGACTTATCGGGTGCAGCAGGCCCGTTATCCCTCCGCTGTCGAGCCTGCCTGGCAGCCCGTCCATACCGTCTACGTGCCGGCTGACCGGTTCTCCGCCGGAACGGTCGCCGACTGGGGTGATCTCGCGTCTTCGCTGGTGAAGGCGCACCTTTCCGGCCCTGCCGAGGTGGCTTCCGTCTTCGACTTGCCTAGTGCTCTGGCGTCCGCCGTACATGACAAGGTGCTGCGCAAGCTCGCCACCGAGCCCGTCGAGGATCTGCGGATCGACTTCGAGGACGGATACGGGGTGCGCGGTGATGCGGTCGAGGATGCCCATGCCGCTCAGGCCGCCGAGGCTGTCGCCGCCCTGCATGCCTCCGGGGCCTTGCCCCGGCGGTGGGGGGTGCGGGTGAAGTCCTTCGCCGATGGGGATCCTGCTCGGTCGGTGGGGACGTTGCGGCTCTTCTTGGCCGGGGTGGTGGGGTCGGTCGGGGAGGTGCCCCCGGGATTTGTCGTGACATTTCCCAAGGTGTTGATGGAAGCGTACCTGGGGCAATTTGTCGGGTTTCTTGCCGCTTTGGAGGGTGAGTTCGGGGCGCGGCTGCGCTTCGAGATGCAGGTGGAGGCGCCGCAGACGCTGCCGTTCCTGCGCGGGGACCTCAACGAGTCGCTCGGCGGGCGGCTGGCCGCCGCGCATTTCGGGGTCTTCGACTACACCGCCGCGATCGGGCTGCCGCCGCACGAGCAGCGGCTCGACCATCCGGCCTGCGATCACGCCCGGCACGTGATGCAGACGGCGTTCGCGGGCACGGGGGTCGAGCTGTCCGACGGCTCACTGGCCGCCTCCCCCGCCTCGGACCGGACGGCCGACATCCACGCGCTGTGGCGGCGGCACGCCGACCTCGTCCGCCACTCGTTGCGGCACGGCTACTACCAGGGCTGGGACATGCACCCGTCCCACCTGGTGAGCCGCTTCGCCACCGTCTACGCCTTCCACCTGGCCCGCTACGACGCGTACCGGGAGCGGGTGCTGGCCTGGCAGGAGCGACGGGATGCCGGGGGCGGCGTGATGGACGAACCGGCCACCATCCGCACCCTGGCCGCCGCCCTGCGCCGCGCCGACCAGGCCCTCCCCTGATCGGGGCTTGTCAGTCGCGCTCGACCAGGGACCGCCATTGGCGTACGAGCCGCCACTCCACCGGATCGGACCAGCTCCCCCGTACGGCGGACCCGACATGAAAGGCCCTGACGCCATAGTCCAGCAGCGCCGGCACATGAGCCGGCCGCAACCCACCACCCGCCAGCACGATCGACGCGTCACCGGCGTCGGCCCGCGCCTTGAGCACGGGCAGCCCGTCCCCCACCCCGGTCGGCGCCCCGGACGTCAGCACGGTGGCGAGATTCGGCAGCAGCCGCACGGCCCGCCACGCCGCAGGCACATCCGCCGCATGGTCGACGGCCCGGTGAAAAGTCCACGGCAACGGCGAAACAGCATGAATCAGCGCCTCGGTAGCCGCCAGATCCACCGCCCCACCACCATCAAGGAACCCGAACACGAACCCGGCCGCACCCGCCTGAGCGAGCGCCTTGGCATCCCGCCTGAGCCGGTCGAGCACGTCGGGATCGGCCGCGAAGTGGGCATCGCAGCGCAACATCACCATCTGTGGGAGGGGGCATTCTGCGGCGATCGCGGCGACCGTCTCCGGGGAGGGAGTCAGCCCATCGGCCGCCATGTCGGCCACGACCTCCAGGCGGTCGGCGCCGCCCTGTTCCGCGGCCACGGCGTCGCGCACGTTGAGCGCGATCACCTCAAGCAGGGATCCGGTCATGGAGGAGAGGTTATAGGGCTATCTGTCCCTTTGTGCCACTATGGCCACCCCCGTTGTGGCCGATCACTAATGATCATCGGACGCCCCCCTCGCCCCGAAGCCCTCTCCGCCGCAAGCTCGACCGCCACTTCCAAGGCATCACTCGCCACTTGCCGCCGCTCACCGGTGGACGTCGAAACCTCCTGCTCGAGGATCGCTCTGACTTCAGGGCTGTACTCGCCCATGCTGCCGAAAAGCAACATGCAGTAGAAGAAGGTGTTCCCGGCCAATCCCGCAATCGACCGGCCGATGAGATCCACCTCGCCGAGAATTCTTCTCCGACAATATTCCTCGATGTTATACTCCCCATCGGGAGCACATACCCTGCGGCCGTACGAAGCGCCGCGGAAGATCTCATGAAGAATGAGCCACGCGTACTCAGGTAGCGATCCTTGTGTTTTCAACGTCGCTAAGAGCCTGTCCACGACCGGCGCAGCCGCCGCGTACAGATCCCCTTGGTTCACGACGCCCCCATAGATGCTGCCGAACGCTCTGTCGCGCTGCGGCTCATCACCTTCAAGCAGGTCATCGAGAAGCGGCAACAGTTCCGCCGCCTTCCCCGTAGCGGTCGGCACGGACCTCCAATCCCATCCGCCCGTCACAGGCAGTCCGAAGAACCGATGAACGGCAATACGCTGCTCCTCAACAGAAGCCACCTGCGACGCTTCAGCCGGCTCGAATATGTCAACGATCCCACCCGAGCAAGTCCGCCACTCCCCGTCCGCAACACGCATCCTCAGCCCCACCTCTCCCCCGTCTTCGAGGATCTCCAGGAGGACCGGGACGACCGAGGATGTCCGCTCTGCTGCCGTCAGTTGAACTTGTTCCACGGCTTCACTCAGCAGCATGGGCCCGGCGTGTCCACGGAACTGTGCGAACCTTCGACAACTCGTGCTTGAGGACCTGCTCCTCCACAGTGGCCGCCAAACCTTCTACATCCAGCATCCTGCGGGCCAGCCACTCCAACCAATTCTCCGTTCCATCCCACCCCCAAGGGGCTTCCGCCTTCGACCAGCCGGCAGCAACCCTTGTTGCTGCTTGGAGGCTTTCGCTGGCGAGCTCATCATCACCAGCAACCGCCGGAACAAGCACGCAGTCCTCCAGCTCCGGAATCGCATTCGGGATACGTGCACGCTGCACGTCCATCGCATAGCTCCGGTAGCGCTGGATAACCTGCTCCAGGGTAGGCACTGCCTCCAGAGGAAGGGGACTCTGAGCCTTCAAACGGCACGCGGCGTCCACGAACTTCTCGCCATGCCGATCAAGGGGGATCCTCTCCGGCACTCCCGACGGCTTCACCAGCCTCTGAGTGAGCGTGAGACAGATATCCGGAAAATCGCGAGTCGCGGCATGCACGTGGGCATGCGGATAGTAAGCATCCCCAGAGGTAGAACGATCCAGCATAATTCCTAGGACGACAGGACCTACCCGCCGCATGAGCCGCAGCGGCTTCCACACGGTGAACTCAGGATAGAGCGCCGACCAGTCTGAGGTGATCCCGCAGAGCAGCCGCATTGAGCTTCATGTCACTCAAGCACCACACGAGTGCCGGCAGCAGACAGGCAGCCCATGATGATGTCGATCCATCGCATCGGACCTTCCTCTAAGTCGCCGGAGTGCGACAGGTGCTCTTCCGCTACGGCGTAATCCTGCCAGTGCAGCAGTATGGAAGGCCTGCAGCGCAGGCAGTCGTGGAGCGCCATGAAGTTCGACCCAAAATATCCTCCAGGGCCGTGCACGGCCTCACCTATCGCGCAGAAGAAACTGGCCAGGTCAACCACACCTCGGCCGTCAAGCACGATCTCTTCGCGATGAGGACGTGTAGCGATCATGCTGTGCTGAGCGACCTCCACCCACCCCTCCCGCTGCCCAACGGGAATGTCCCACCACTGGTTGAGCTGCACCGGCGGGCCGACTCGCCATGCCTCCCACACAGGCTTCGCCCAGGCATGTGGCGGCAGACTCACAGTCGCCTGCATCTCCCCGACATCCCCATCAGGAGAAGCGAGAGTGATCTCCACACCCATCAGATCATATTCACCGATACTCCTGCCGGATCGGTCCCAGATCTCGAGTTGGACATCACCCGCAATACGCCATGGCTCATCCCATCTTCCCCGCCACCCATGCGAGACCTGGGCCCCGCGCAAAGGAACAGAAAGTCGGTGACCCGGCGTCTCGTCTGGGCACTCATAGTCCTCATAGAACGAGCGGTCACCGATGAAAAAGCCGTCCATGTCGGCCATGGCAAGGATGCACCCGGATGTCCTGAACTCACGAAGCGCGTACTTGACGTCAGTCACCGCCGACATCCTCCACAGTCCGTTCCACGCGCTCCGCCTTGACTCCAGTGACGAGCCGCTCTATCCCGCTGGTGACGTCTCCCAGGTAGAAAACCCACGAGATAACCAGGTAAAGATACCCCTGCTCATCGATGGCCAGAAAGAACTCTCCACCCGTACCCACTGCTCCAACGGGAAAGAACCTCCGCCGGAAGTCACGGGAGAGCTCCGCAAATCTGTCTTCCTCACCCACCGCCAATTCAGGGTCGAACTCGAACGGTTCCCGAGCGGTCGTTATGCCTGGGCCTCGCACGTTCACAGAGATGCCCCCGAACTCACGGAGAAATCTTTCAACCTCATCATGCCAATCGAACAGCGCCAACGACGCTTTCCACGCCTCGATATCAACCTGTCTACCCGGAAACCAGCCGGCACGACGTAACACTCGCTCCGCCTCGGACGAGAACCGCCTCACCACATGCCACCTTCCGACAGCCGGTCATCTCCTGGCCACGCCGATGAGAACCTCCGCCTCGCCGCTTCTGTCAGCAAGACGCGCCGCCGTCCTGATCTCCTCATCGGACATCGAGCGAGCCAGCATTATCGCCTCATGGACGCCATCACCGTCACCGAAGTCAAGCAACTTCAGGAACCAACGGACTGCCTGCGCCTTGTCCACCGGCTCACCCACCCCGTCCCGACACCACTCCGCCAGCCTGAAGATGACCCCGGACACCCCACCCCCTGCCGGCACGTCATACCGGGCGCGCGCCTCCACGAGATCCCGCCGCGCCGCGAACTGATCACCCAGAACGGCGTTGGCGACCGGCAACCCTCCGTCGGCAGCGCGCCGCAACAATTCCGCCCCTTGGAGTCGTCCTGCTCAACACCGACTCCCTTGAGGTACATCATCGCCAGGTTGAACAGAGCGAACAGATCACCCGACAGGGCCGCAGACTCGAACAGCTCGCGAGCCGCATCGAGATCCCGCTCCACACCTATTCCGTTGGCCGGCATCGAGCCCAATCCACGCTGCCCTGCCGTATGGCCGGCATTGGCCGAGGCAACAAAGAGGTACTGTAGCCGTCAGAGAACGAAAGGGTGCACTAACCGTCAACTTAGCTGTCAGACGGTCACTGCAGGCGCGCTGAAATCCAAGCACAGGGCCTTACTCACGAAGTTATGGCATATTGATAGTGCCACAACTTCTACGGCATCCTATTAGCCAACGCAGTCCGAATAAGGTTGCGCTGGTAAAGAATTACTGATTTACATCGACTATTATTGCGCTCGGCTTCGACATTGAGATCGGCGATATCTTCTCTATCCATCGACCCTTCATAGCAATAGGAAAGAATATTGTAAAGCCCCTCTGCTTGTATGCCATCAGGAGCTTCGCAACACTCCATCACCGCCGAAAGAAGATGAGCAGTACCGGGCTCTTCGGTGCCCTCGTACACATCGTCGAAGTCCCTGCTAAGATCCGGCTGCTCCGGAACCGCCCCTCTTCCTTCAGTTACCGCCTGACGACAGATTGTTAGAGCCCTACTTAGGAAATCAGTAGTGGCGCCATCTTGGATCGGCGGTGACATCGTTTCCAGAGTCCATTCGATGGCCTCCACTGCCACCGCCATCCGTTCAGCTGAGCTAAGAACGGCCAACTTATCTCGGTCCTCGGCCATCTCGTAGTCCCAGAGCAACATCAGCACCCTCCAACCAGGTCAATACCAGGGTACTCGTCAATTCGTCCGGAACAGTCTTGCCGACTTGGCCCACACGGCGGACGAGAGGTTGCCATCCTACCTCGATCCGACAGGCGCCCCTGATCAACGGCATTCAGCATTACCTGTTCCGCATCGGTTTGATTGGGCCCTATGTATTTCGATCCACTGACACGACCATATCCGAGACTATTCGCCAATGCTCGCATAGCGGGGTTCGTCTTATTCCGATTTACGGTATAAACGTATTCTCCGCCGAATTCTCCGGTCGCGACCGTCGTGCCATTATAGGCACGATCTCCGTACCTTGTACGCATCGTTTCATGCAAAGACCTTGCATCCGACAGGAGGTCTTCGTCAGACTTTCCTGGGCCACTGTTGTGAACGAGGACGGCCTGGCTGCCGGCCACCACATGGTACGTGTGGAGGTCCTCGACGGTGAGGTTGTGGACGCGTTGGGTGGCGGTGCGGTGGGCGACTGCGGTGATCTGGACGTACGTGCCGGCTGAGGTTTGCAGCCACATGCCGGGCTGCAGGGCGCCGGCGGTCAGCCATGCCTTGCGCTTCGGGACCCAGAACGGGTGGTTGTCCGTCGCCGTGATGACGTCCTTCGCGCCGTCCACCGTGACGGTGATGTCGACCAGCTTCTTGACGCCCTTGCTACTGATCAACGCCAGGACCGGGCGAGACTCTGTGCGGCCGGACACGGGGTCGGTGGCCACTACCTCGTCGCCGGTCTCCACCTTCTCGATCGGCTTGGTCGAGCCGTCGGCCATCAGCACCGGGGTGCCGGGGACGAAGCTGTTGGGCAAAGCGCAGGTCGTACCGGGCGGGTCCACCGGGACGTCCGGGATCGTGGCGTCGATGACGTCTTCGATCACCTTGTCGGCGATGTCCTCGGCGGCGTTCTCCCCAAGCTCCTCGACCACGTCCTTGGCGCAGGAGATCATGCTGCGGCACAGCAGGTCACCGTCGTAGTCGAGGCCGTCGTAATCGACGCCCGCCGTGGCTATGTCGGCGACCTCCGCCTCCTCCAAGACCATCTCGGTGGCCTCGTTGGCGGTCTCGTTCTTCTTCTTCGTCGAGGTCTTCGTCTTCGGCTTCGACGCCGTCTTCTTCGTGGTCTTCTTGGTCGTCTTCGTCGTCTTCTTCTGGGTCTTCGCCTTCGGCTTCTTGACCTTGGGGGTCTTGGTCTGCGGCTTCTTGACCTTGGGCGTCTTGACCTTCGGCGACTTCGCGACCGGCCTGGTGGGCTTCTTCGCCCCCGCCCTGGTCGTCTGCTTCTTGGTCGTCGACTTCTTCTTCGTGGCCTTCTTCGGTTTCCCGCCCTTCTTGGCCGTCTTCTGGCCGGCCTTCTTTCCCGCCTGCTGCGCGGTCTTCTTCCCGGCCTGCTGGGTGCCCTTCTTGGCGGCCTGTTGCGTGACCTTTCTGCCGCCCGTCTGGGCGGTCTTCTTGACCGCCTGCTTGACGCCCTGCTTGACCACCTGCTTGACGGCGGCCTTGGCGAACTGCTTGATCGCCACCTGGGCCGCCACCCGCACCACCGCGAACAGGATCGGGATGCAGAACGGGCAATTACCCGACGGGTCGGTGTAGGCGAGCGGGTTACCGCCCGCGTAGGTGTAGCGGTTGAGGTTGATCGACGGGTACGGGTCGATCGAGAAGTCGTCGCGCGAGGCGAAGCCACCCGTGCCCGGGATGTACCAGCGGGAGGCCATGTTGACCTTGCCGGTGTTCGGGTCGGTGTAAGCCCCCTGGTAGCCCAGCCGCCGCTTGGTGCCGTTGCTCGCGATGACCTCACCGAACGGGTTGTACGCGCTCGAATCCACCAGCGCGTCCCCGGTGAAAGTGGCCACGACATCGTCGTGCTGGTCGCTGAGCACGCCCAGCTGGACGCCGTTCTCCGCCAGGCTCACCAGCCTGCCGTCGGGGTCGCGGCCGAAGCGGGCCTTGACCGTGCCGGCCGGGTCGGTGACGGCGGCGATGTCGTTCTCGATGCCGGTGTAGACGAAACGCTCCTCCTGCCCGCCCTGGGTGCGCGAGGCGAGGCGGCCGAGGCCGTCGTAGGTGTAGGTGGCGTCCCCGTCGGAGACCAGGTTGTCGAAGGCGTCGAACTTGAGCTGCTTGGTGACGCCGTTCGTGGTCTCGGTGGCGAGGGTGCCGCGCGGCGTGTACGTGTACTCCGTCCCGCCGCCCGACAGCAGCCGGTTGCGCTCGTCGTAGACGAAGGGCGTGTCCCCGACCTTGACCCGGTTGCCGGAGTCGTCCCACTCGTAGGTGGTCGTGGTGCCGTCGGGGGCCGTCCAGGAGGTCATCCGGTCGGCCTGGTCGTAGGTGTAGGTGTTGGTGCCCGCACCAGCCGTGCCCGCGGTGACCTTGGAGGTGAGGTTGTCGTTCTTGTCCCAGCCGTAGGTGATCTTCGCCAGCTGGCTGCCGCTCGCGTTGCGCAGGGTGTGGCTGGTGATGCGGTCGAGGTCGTCGTAGCCGAACTCCTGCCTACCTCCGGGACCGGCGGAGGTGAGCGTCCTGAGGCGGTCGGCGGCGTCGTAGTCGTAGGTCAGGGACCGGCCGCTGACCGCGTCGCTGAAGGTCTTCAGCCGGTCGGCGGCGTCGTAGCCGTACGTCGTGGCGCCGTTGACGTCCTGCTTCCTGGTGGCGTTGCCGTAGGCGTCGTAGGTGAAGGCCGCCGTCTGCGTGCCGCCCTTTGCGACCCTGGTGAGCAGCCCCCGGTCGTTGTAGTCGAGGATGTAGTCGCCGACGACGGTGTTGCGGCCGGCCGCGTCGTAGTCGAACGTCCACCGCGGCGTGTCCACCTCCGCGCCCGTGCCGCTCTGCTCGGTGAGGCGGCCGAGCGCGTCGTAGGCGTGGTCGACGCGCACCCCGCCGGGGTACCGCGCCGAGATCATGTTGCCGCCGGCGTCGTAGACGTAGGTCCACGTCCGGTCCGCCTCGTCCGGGTGCGCGGTGGTGGCCGGCTCGATCGTGCGCTCGGCCAGGCCGAGGCTGTTGTACGTCGTCCAGAACGCGTTGCCGCGACCATCGGTGGCCCTGGTCGGCGAGCCGGCGATGTCGTAGCCGTACGTGGTGGTGATCGACTTGTCGGCCGAGACCGGCTCGACCAGCTTCGTCAGCAGGTCCGTGGCGTCGTACGTGCTCCGGATGGTGTGGCCTTCCGGCGTGGTCTCCGAGATCTCGTTGCCCGCCGCGTCGTAGCCGTAGCTCGTCGTCCGCAGGACCTTGCCGGTGCTGTCGGCCTCCTTCAGCGCGGTGAGCCGGCCCGCGAGGTCGTACTCGCTGATCGCGGAGTTGCCCAGCGCGTCGGTGACTCTGGTGGCCCGCCCGGAGGGGTCGTAGGCGTAGGAGGTGGCGTTGCCCGCCGGGTCGGTCTCCTTGGTGATCTCGCCGGCCGCGTTCACCTCCCACGAGGTGGTCCTGTTGAGCGGACCGACCTCCTTGGTACGGGCGCCGACGTCGTTGTAGGTCAGCTGCGTGGTGAACGCCTCGGCCGCCGGCTTGCGCTCCAGGACCGTCGTCTTCCACATCCGGCCAAGAGCGTCGTAGTCGCTCTCGACCCGCGCCCCGGTCGGGTCGACGGCGGCGCGCAGTTCCCCGGCGAGGTCGTACTCGTACACCCACTGCCCGGCGGCCCGGCCTTCGACGGCGGGCTCCGTCACGCGGACCCGGTTGCCGAGCGCGTCGTACTCGGTCACCCAGGACGAGCCGCGCGGGTCGGTGTAGCGCGTCACCTGGCCCGCCGGGTTGTAGGCGAAGGTCTCCTTCGGCGTCAGCGCCGGGCCGCCCGGCTGCTGGTACGGGAACCCGGTGATCGACACCAGACGTCCCAGCCGGTCGTAGGCGGAGGTGGTGACCGCGCCGGCCTCGTCCACCTCGTGCGTACGCCGCCCGGCGCCGTCGTAGCCGAACTTCATGCTCGGCCGCGCCCGCCTCGGCTCGGCGCCGTACTCCTCCACCGCGACCTCGGGCGCCTTGACCTCGACGAGCCGGCCCGCCGCGTCGTGGCGGTAGTGGGTGGTGAAGCCGGCCTCGTCGGCGCCCGAGGCGTTGCCGCGCGGGTCGACCGACTCGACGATCAGGCCGCGCTCGTCGACCTTCCAGCGCGTGGTGACGTCCTCGTCGCCGTTCTCGACGGTACGCCGGACGAGCACGTCGTCGTCGTTGTAGGCGAACTCGACCGACTCGGCGCGGCTGGTTCCCGCGCCGGTCCTGGTCACCTTCGTGACGTTGCCGTTGGCGTCGTAGACGTAGGCGGTCTTGCGAGCCAGGTCCACCGGGTCGAAGGTCTCGGACGTCACCCGCCCGGCCGCGTCGACCGTGTAGCTGATCTCCTCGATCCGGCTCGCGCTCTGCGTGGGGGTGCCGCCGGCGGCCACGTGGACGAGGTTGCCGGCCGCGTCGTAGGTGTTCTCCTCCAGCACGACGTCGCGGGTGCTGGTCGAGCCGTTCAGCTTGGCTCCCTTGGCGACCACCCGGTGCAGCAGGTTGTCGCCGTAGTGCACGTACTCGGTCTTGCGGCCCTCTGGCAGCGTACGCAGGCTCAGGCGCCCGCCCGGGTCGTACGACAGCTCCTCCAGCACCACGTCCTTGGCCGGCTGGGGCGACACCGGGCTGCCGGTGTAGCCCTTGAGCGTCGTGCTGTGCAGCTCACCGCGCTGCGTGTAGGTGTACTCGAAGCGGTTGCCCAGCTCGTCCACCATGTGCGTCTGGTTGCCCATGGCGTCGTGGCCGTAGGAGACCGTGCCGCCCTCGGGGCCCGTCACCGTCGCCACCCGGCCGTAGTCGTCGTAGGTGTAGGTGATGGCGCGCTGCGGGTCGCCGCCGGTGAGGTCGGAGGCGGTCTCGGTGAGCGCGTTGCCGTCCGGGTCGTAGGTGTAGGTCACCTCGGAGGTGTGGGTGACGTCCGTGACCTCGTTCTTGATGCCGGGCCCCCGGGTGGACAGCAGCCGGCCGACGGCGTCGTAGGTGTACGTCGTCCGCACCCCGTCCGGATGCTCCTCCGTCACCTCCGTCTTCGAGGTCATCCGGCCCAGCGCGTCGTGGGTGTACCTGGTCACCAGCCCGGCGGGCAGCCGGACCTCGGCGTGGTCGCCCGCCGCGGTGTAGGCGTGGGTGGTCGTCTTGCCCCGGTAGTCGGTCTCCGTCTTCACCAGACCGGCGGGCGTGGTGCCGCCGCCGACGGCCGGCTCGGTGCCGTCGGTGTAGGTCACGGTGCGGGAGCGGCCGTCCGGGAAGTCCGACGTGGCCGGGGTCGTCTGCGTGACCTGCTCGCCGTACTCGTTGTAGGCGATCGTGGTGAGGTAGCGGTTGTCCGTCTCGCTCGACGAGCGGGCGTCCCGTACGTGGGTCAGCAGGTTGTTGCGCGGGTCGAGCGGCTTGTCCTTGTCCCAGTAGTAGTCGCGGTAGACGTACTGGCAGTCGCCGGCCTTGCGGCAGGTCTTGATCCTGATGGCGTTGCCACGCTTGTCGTGCCACTGCTGCGACACGGTGCCGTTGGGGTCGGTCTGCTTGACCGCGAAGCCGCCTGTGTCGTAGTCGTACGTGGTCTTGCCGCCGGCCTGGTCGACCGTGTACGCCAGCCGCTTGTTGCGCAGCGAGTCGTAGGCGTACTGCAGGGTCGCGCCACGCGGGTCGGTGAGCGTGACCTTGTAGAGGCCCTCGGTCCAATCGATCTCGTAGTCGCCGATGCGCCAGGTGCCGCCGTCGCCATCGGTGTGCGTCTGGAGCGCGTCGCTCGACGGGTGGTAGGTGTTGGTCGCCCAGACCCGGCCGGAGGGCAGGGTGGTCTTGGCGAGCTTGTGGCTGACCTTGGCGCGGGCCGCCCAGTGCGCCTGCACGTCGGCCTCGGTGAGCGGCTTGCCGTACACCGCGAACTCGTCGATCGAGCCCTTGAACGCGAACGCGCCCGACGTGGTCTGCCCGGCGGGGATGTCGCGCCAGGAGGTGGCACGGTCGCCACTGCCCAGGAACGCCTCCGCGAGATAGTAGGTGGAGCGCGTGCCGGTCAGCTCACCGACGGGTTGCCCGTCCAGGTACAGCTTCTGCTTGTTCCCGTCCACCGTGAGCACCACGTGGTGCCACTGGTCGTCGTTGACGCCGCCGGCGGACGTGATCGGGGTGTAGCGGCCGTCCACGTAGCCGAGCTGGCCGCGCAGCTTGCCGTCCGTGCCCACGTAGACGACGGGCTCGGTCGCACCGTACTCGTAGCCGAACTGGCCGGCGGACAGGACGATGCCGTTCTGCGAGGTCTTGATCCAGCCCTCGACGGACATTGAGTTCTGGACCTTGTCCAGCATGTCGAAGGGCAGCATCATCGTGGACTTGGTGAACCCGGCCGCGGTGTCGGCGGTGCCTTCCAGGGCGCCCGGCTGCCCGACGGTGACGTTCTTGTAGATGCCGTCGCCGCCCTCGCTGCCCAGGTTCGCGGCCGGCTCGTACCGGGCGTCGCCCAGCCGCCAGTAGCCCAGCGGCTCGGAGTCGAGCACCAAGCCCTTGTAGCGGGAGCCGTCGCCGTAGCTGTAGGTGGTGCAGTTCGGGGCGGCAGCCGGTGAGCAGACCGACGTGAGGTTGCCGTCGGTGTAGGAGTAGGTCCAGGTCTGTGCCTTGCCGTCGACCGGGTCGGTGGAGACCGTGGCCACCCGGTGACCGTCCCAGGTGAAGTGCAGCGCCCGGCCGCCGGGGCCGCTCACCGTGTCGAAGGTGCCGTCGGCGTTGTAGGTGAGTGTCTGCGCCCGCCCGCGGTTGTCCTCGATCCTGGTCAGCCGGCCGTTCTCGTTGAACACGTACGTCGTCGCGTAGGTGTCCATGAGCCGCCAGCCGCCGCCCTCGACGTCGGCCAGCGTGTCCTTCCTGCCCGGCGGGGGCTGGTAGGTGCCGTCGCCCTTGGGCGCGAAGCGGACCCGGCGGCCGCTGGCGTAGGTGACCAGCAGCCCGGTGATCGTCGTTCCCGAGCGCTCGGCCACGACGTTCATGTCCCACGTGGCCGACCAGCCGGGGCCGAACATGCCGTTCGTCCGCGAGTCCAGGCTGTTGTACGTGCGCACCACGGCCAGGTCGGGCCCCGCGACCTGCACCTGCGCGTCCACCACCGTGGTGGTGTAGTTGCCGGAGGCGAGCGAGAACTCCTTGCCGTCACCGAGTTGCTCACCCAGGTGCGGGCTGTTGAACGGCTGCGGCGACTGCGTGCCGATGAGCTGCTTCTCGGACGTCGCCGTGGCCTGGCTCTCCGGGTCTGTGACGCGGACCCACCACTCGTACTGCTTGCCCCATTCCAGCCAGCCGGCGGGCACTCTCCAGGTCTCCGCACCCAGCATGTCGGAGGAGCTCCAGCACTGCGGGTCGGGCGGCGGAGGGAAGACAACCTCGTCGGTCTCCTCGGGCTTCTCGCAGATGCTGTAGCGGTAGCGCATCTCGATCCAAGGCCCGCCCAACCGCGAGGCACGGACGATGAACAGCGGCGTCGTGGTGCCGACCAGCGAGCCCGCCACCGGGTAGACCGCGTCAATGAAAGGGAACGTGTCGGCCGCGGTCGCGACGTCCCGCTGTTCCGCGCGCTTGATCGCGGGAGGCAGCTCAGAGTCAGGTTCCTTGTCCGTTTTCAGTGCCGTACGCGGCCATCCGCCGGCGTCGCGGGGCAGGGCGCCCGGCACGTACGGGTCCTGCGCGTCGTCCGGCGCGGTCGCCCCGGTGGGCCGGCCCGTCAGCTCGGGCAGGGCCTCGGCGCCGCGTAACGGTGCCTGCCGCGTCACGAAGCCGGTCTGCTGGACGCTCACCTCGGCGGCGACGGGCATCGCCGGTAACTGGAGCAGCCCTGGCAGCCCGGCGATCAGGACGAGAGCCGCCGTCCGGGAAAAGAAGGCATGCGACAAGAATCTGCGCACGGCGCGTCACACTCCGAACCACAACGAGGGACGCCCCTGACCAGGGCGTCGGACGTCGCTCCACCCCACCGGCAGGCGCGTGCCTGACTCGTGCGGCTCTGGAGCTCTGACTAAACCGGGCAAAGCTTAACTAGCTGACCGTCAACCCGACAAGATCGACTTTGCTGTCATTTCTGTACGGAATGTGACGTTCCGCATGGACCCCGGCGGGGGGTGGGACCGGGGCCGGCGGTGGGTCAGGCGCTGATCAGCTCCGCCATCGTGAGGTCACGGAAGGCCGTGGCCGGCACGTCCTCCGACGGGCGCTGGAAGAGCGCGCCCGACGACCGGTGCGGCAGGTCCACCGTGCGGACGTGGCGGAAGCCGCGGCTGCGGTAGTAGTCCTGCAGTCGCGGGTTGCTCTTGGCGCAGTCGAGCCGCAGCCAGGGCAGGCCGGACGCGTACGCCATGGAGCAGGCCCAGTCCAGCAGGGCGTCCCCGAGACCGGAGCCGGACCAGGGACGGGCGACGGCCAGCTTGTGGATGTAGAGCGCGGCCCCCGGGTCGTCGGCGGGTTGCCAGAACTCGGGGTCGGCGTGGTCGTCAAGGGCTATGGTGGCCACAGGCGGGGCCGCCTCGTCGGGATCGAGATACCTGAGCTCGTCGTCGAGGAGGTAGAGCACGCGTTCGGAGATGAGCGGCTCGATCCGCTCGGGGCCGAACCCTCCCCGCGGCCACTGCCGCACTCCCCGCATATAGAGCCACTCGGCGGTGTCGGCGAGCAGCGTGAGTACGCCGGGAAGGTCCGCGGGTTCCGCCCTGCGCAGGGAGAGCGGGTGCAGGAGGGTGGTGGTGTGCATAGTACAAACCCTTCGATGCCGTGGGTGGCCGCAGCGGCACGATGCGTAATGGCGCAATGGTGCGCTGGGGCGAAATGGGGCCATATACCCGATGTATATGGATAAATGGCGATTTAGGGGAGTATGCACGACTCCCCATGGCCAGCGAGGCGGCTAATTCTCGCTGCGCCCGGCCGGCGGGATCACCCCTTCACCCACGAGCTCTCAGCGGCGATCGAGCTCGTATCTGATCAGATGTTTGTCGGCTGGCAAAACCGACACGGCGACACGCACAGGCATGTCAGCCCGGTCGTACCCCACTCTGACGTACACCATGACTGGTGTACCGAGTTCGAGCTGGAGACGCTCTGCCTCCTCCTGGTTAGGCATGCGCGCCCAGATGTCGTCGACGACGCGCACCTGCGCATGGCCCAGCTCCTCCAGCACCCGGTTCGCCCCTCTCGCGATGTCACCGGGCCTGGCGATCTCGGAATCTGCGACTAGGTCACGGGGAAAGTAGGAGTCGTTGGTGTTGTACGGCTGTCCGTCCACGAACCGCAGACGGCGTCTCACCACCGCCAGCTCCCCATCGGCCAGCTCGAGCCTGCTGGCGATCTCCTCGACCGGAGACACCGTCAGGACCTCGATGTACTGGCTGGGCGCCCGGCCTTCCTGCGCGACGGCGTAGGCGAAGGCCTCGCGAAGTTCCCCGCTGGGTTGTGGCTCCAGCTCCCGCTGCGGATAGATCAGTAACGGGCGCCGGTCTCTGACCACCGTGCCGCGCCGCGGCGTGCGCGTGACGAGACCCTCGTTGACGAGTTCGCCGAGGGCCAGTCGCACGGTGTTCCTGCTCACCCCATGGTCTTCCATGAGCTGCGCCTCGGTCGGCAGCTGTGCCCCGGGGCCGAGGACACCCGAGTAGATGGCTCGACGCAACTCCGAAGCCACCTGCTGATACAGCACCGACCTTGCCACTTTCACCCCTTTTGTTCCAACAATTTAGACGATCTGGTTCTAGCAGGCCACAACCCCTTGACCGAACCCCCTTGACCGGCCCATCATCCATTCGTTGGTACAAATCCATCTAAAGGCCGGTGAGGGGGTGAAGGCCAGTGTTGCCGGTCCGCGCGGGTACGCCATACCTGCCCTGGCAGGACCCTCGCGAAGCAACGCGTTCACTGCGTTACGCGTCGCTCCGCCTGCGGTCAACCCACACCTACCAGAGCATGGGCGGCGGCACGCCCGCGCACACGGTGTCGGCTGAGCTGACCGCGAGATGCGCCGACGGATCCTTAGTCCGCAACGAGGAGGTTGGCGCCCCCGTCGCGCATTCCATCGATGACCCGGTCGGAGCAGTTCGACGCATCGCACGTATCCGGCAGCAGGAGCCTTCGCGCTCCCCCATCGACTCCGTGTGCGAATCAACGGTTTAGGACTCCATCCCTCGCCGGAGTCCTGGGTCGTCGCACACGGGGCAGGAAGCGCGTCCTGGCGGGTCCCCCACGCCCGCCAGGGCGCGCTTTCCTCCGAGGGGACCGGCAGAACCGACGCCTCCATCTCCCGATGGGGGCTTTTCCATGTGCCGGGGGGCGCGCGGGCGGGCATGCGAGCACCGCGTGACCTCCTCGCGGTCACGCGAGCCTTCGCGTACGCAACGCTCACGTCTGCCCCAAGTCCGCGCCGTCCGCGTTGACGACGCCTACTGCCTCATCATCAACCCTCAGGGCCGAACGTGGGGACACCTTTCGTGATGGTGGGACTGGTGGGATTTACGGGTACCAATCCAATTTCCGGCTCAAGGTCAGAAACCGGGAGGATTTACGGCGCCGTCCCCGCAGCGGCACCGGCCCCGGGCCCGCTCCCGTCGCCGGCCGGCGCCCAGTTCAGTAGCGTCACCCCCGCCGCGACCTCGACATATTCTCCCGTCACCGGCTCCCAGGGCACGGGCGGCCGCGACGCCCGCCAGTTCCCGTACACCAGGCAGCCCGGCACCGCCGCCAGCCGGACCATCACCACTAGGTATGGGTCGCGTCTTCCCGGCACGAAGGGTTGACGGCTGACGATCCAGCTCTCCACCGTCCCCTCGGGCGCCACCTCCCGCCAGTGCCACTCCTCCGTACGGCAGGCCGCGCAGAACGCGCGCGGCGGGAACCGGAGCGCGCCGCAGGAGCAGCACTCCTGCACCGCGAACCGCCGCTCCGCCAGCCGCTCCCACCAGGGCGCCGAGTCGCGGTCGGGCTGGGGCAGGTAACCGGTCATCGGTCGCTCCTCCAGAGGTGGCCGGTCAGCGAAGGCTCCTCGCGAGAGCCGGTCATCGGTCGCTCCTCAGGATCAGGGCTGAGGTGGCGGGCAGGACGTAGCCGGGCTGCGCCGTCGAGAGCGCCACCTCGGCCCCGGCCACCTGCCGCTCCCCCGCCTCGCCGCGCAACTGGGAGACCGCCTCGGCGATGTGGTTGATGCCGTGCACGTATCCCTCCGACAGGAAGCCGCCGTGCGTGTTGACCGGCAGCGGGCCGCCGAGCGCGGTGGCGCCGGAGGCCACGTACGGGCCGCCCTCGCCCTTGGGGCAGAAGCCGTAGTCCTCCAGCTGCACGATCACCGAGTACGTGAAGCAGTCGTACAGCTCGGCCACGTCGATGTCGGCGGGCCCGAGGCCGGCTTGGGCGTACAGGCGGGGCGCCAGCTCGGCGGCGGCCGTCACCGTGGGGTCGGCGGCGCCGCCCGACAGGTGCGAGGTGCCGCCGCCCCAGGCCGCCGCCGAGATGAGGACGGGCGGACGGCGCAGCGCGCGGGCGCGCTCGGCCGTGGTGACGACGACGGCGCACGCCCCGTCGGTCTCCAGGCAGCAGTCCAGCAGCCGGAACGGCTCGGCGATCCACCGTCCGGCGAGGTAGTCGTCCAGGGTGATGGGGGTGCGCATGAGGGCGCGCGGGTTGGCGGCGGCGTGGGCGCGCTGGGTGACGGCCAGGTGGCCGAAGTGCTCGGCCGTGGTGCCGTAGCGGATCATGTGGGCGCGGGCGTACATGGCGTACTGCTGGGGTGGGGCGACGTAGCCGTACGGGGCCTGGTACTGCACCTCGGGGCTGACCGGCAGGGCGCGTCCTGTGCCGCCCATGCGGAACTCGGAGCGGGCGTTGATGGCGCGGTAGCAGACGACGGTCTCGGCCATCCCCGTGGCCACGGCGAGCGCGGCCTGGCCGACGACGGCGTGCGAGACGCTGCCGCCGCCGAACTGGTCGAGGTGCCAGGTGACGCCGGTCAAGCCGAGCGCGGGCGCGACGAGCGCGGGCGGGGCGGAGTCGCCGACGCGGTGGGTGGCCAGGCCGTCCACGGCGTCGGGCGGCAGCCCGGCGTCCTCCAGGGCGGCGAGCACGGCGCGGCAGGCCAGGGTGAGCGTGCTGACCCCCGAGTCCTTGGAGAAGGGGGTCCAGCCGACGCCCGCGACGGCGGTGCGGTCGCGGAATTCAAGCAAGCGCTTGGGCACAATAGCACCGTAGGCAGCCGCTCTCGCCGCTGTCAACGCAGGTCGGAGGGTACGACTTGACAGCCGTTTCGGCTTCCCCCTAGCGTCCAAGCAAGCGCTTGGTAAGATTGAGCGCACAGGCGGACGAGGAGGCCCACCATGAGCACACACGCTGCCCGGCTCATCGCACCGGACGGCTGCCGCGGCCTTCCCACGCCCCATCAGCGCAGGATTCGCAACGGAGCCGCCATGGCCACGGGCCCAGCCCAGCCTGTCCAAAGCGGTCAGAACGGCCAGAACGGCCGGCTGGACAGCCGCCGCTTCCGGCAGGTGCTGGGCAGGTTCGCGACCGGGGTGGTGGCGATCACCGCCGTCGATCCGGTGGACGGCCGGCCGTACGGGCTGGCCGCCAACTCCTTCACCTCCGTCTCGCTCGACCCGCCGCTCATCGCCTTCTGCGTGGCCCACACCAGCACGAGCTGGCCCAAAGTGCGCGGCGCCAAGGTCGTCACCGTCAACGTGCTGGCCGAGAACCAGCAGGCCGTCTGCGTGCAGATGGCGGCCAAGGGCGGCGACAAGTTCGCCGGGCTGGCCTGGACCGGCTCCCCCGGCGGCAACCCCGTGCTCGACGGCGCGCTGGCCTGGCTGGACTGTGCGGTCGAGGCCGAGCATCCGGCCGGCGACCACATGATCGTGGTGGCGCGGGTGCTCCAGCTCGACACGCACGCCGACGGCGGGCCGCTGGTGTTCTTCCGCGGCGGCTACGGAGGATTCGCCGGGGGGTTCGTTGAGCCTGCGTGAGGAGGCGCGGGCCTTTCTGGAGGAGAGCCTGAGCGGCCCGTTCGCCCACGCGCGCGGGCTCGGCGGCCCCGGGCGCGAGCACGAGGGCCAGGAGCTGCGCCAGGCGTGGGAGCGCCACCTCGGCAAGCACGGCTGGACCTGCCTGGCCTGGCCCGAACGGTACGGCGGCCGCGCCGCCTCGCTGGAGGACCAGGTCGCCTTCCACGAGGAGTACGCCAGGGCCGACGCCCCCGCCCGGGTCGGCCACATCGGCGAGGGCCTGATCGGCCCGACCATCCTGGAGTTCGGCACCGAGGAGCAGAAGGAGCGCTTCCTGCCGCCGATCCAGCGCGGCGACGAGCTGTGGTGCCAGGGCTACTCCGAGCCCGACGCCGGCTCCGACCTGGCGAACATCCGCACCAGGGCCCGCCTCGAAGGCGGCGAGTGGGTGGTCACCGGGCAGAAGGTCTGGACGTCCCTGGCGCACGTGGCCGACTGGTGCTTCGTGCTGTGCAGGACGGAGGAGGGCTCGCAGCGGCATCGCGGGCTGTCGTACCTGCTGGTCCCCATGAAGCGGCCGGGAGTCGAGGTACGGCCGATCGTGCAGCTCACCGGCACCTCGGAGTTCAACGAGGTGTTCTTCGACGGCGCGCGCACGGCGGCGGGGAACATGCTCGGCGCCCCTGGCGACGGCTGGCGGGTGGCGATGGCCACGCTCGGGCACGAGCGCGGCGCCTCCACCCTCGGCCAGCAGATCGGCTTCCGCCGGGAGCTGCGGCGGGTCATCGAGACGGCGAAGCGCACCGGGGCGGCCGGCGACCCCGTGCTGCGCGACCGGCTCGTCCGGTCGTGGCTGGAGCTGGAGATCATGCGGCTCAACGCGCTCAGGATGCTGCGCTCCGACCGGCCGGGCCCCGAGGCGTCGATCGCCAAGCTCTACTGGTCGGAGTGGCACCGCAGGCTGGGCGAGCTGGCGCAGGCCGTACAGGGCCGGGCGGGGCTGGTAGGAGAGCTCGACGCGCTGCAGCGCCTCTACCTGTTCAGCAGGGCCGACACGATCTATGCCGGTTCGAGCGAGATCCAGCGCACCATCATCGCCGAGCGCACGCTGAAGCTCCCCCGCTGAACGGAGCCGCACCCATGCCCACGTCCTATCCCAGAGCGCACGGCCTGCTCGACGGCCGGGTCACGCTGGTCACCGCCGCCGCGGGCGCGGGCATCGGCTACGCCACCGCCCGGCGCTGCGCCGAGGAGGGCGCCACGATCGTGCTCTCGGACCGGCACGAGCGCCGCCTGGCCGCCGCCGCCGAGGCGCTGACCGAGCTGACCGGCGTCAAGCCGCTGGCCGTGCCGTGCGACGTGACCTCGGAGGCGCAGGTGCTCGCGCTGTTCGACGCGGTGGTGGAGGCGCACGGGCGGCTGGACGTGGTGGTCAACAACGCCGGACTCGGCGGTACGTCCCCGCTCGCCAAGATGACCGACGAGCAGTGGCACGCCGTCCTCGACGTCACCCTGACCGGCACCATGCGCTGCACCAGGGCGGCCCTGCGGCACATGATCCCCCAGGGTGGCGGCGTCATCGTCAACAACGCCTCCGTGATCGGCTGGCGGGCCCAGCGCGGGCAGGCGCACTACGCGGCGGCCAAGGCCGGGGTCATGGCGCTGACGAGGTGCGTCGCGCTGGAGGCCGCCGAGCACGGGATCCGGGTCAACGCCGTGGCGCCGTCGCTGGCGGTGCACCCGTTCCTCGCGAAGGTGACGAGCGAGGAGCTGCTGGCGGAGCTGGCGGCCAAGGAGGCGTTCGGGCGGTCGGCGGAGCCGTGGGAGGTCGCGAACGTGATCGTCTTCCTGGCCAGCGACTATTCGTCGTACATGACAGGCGAGGTGGTCTCGGTCTCCTCGCAGCACCCCTGACCGGCGCGACGCCTGGCGACCGACCAGTTGGTATGGCATGCTCCCAGAACATGACTCTGTTCTCCGTTGAAGGCAAGACCGTCGTCGTCACGGGCGGCTCGCGCGGCATCGGACGCATGATCGCGGCCGGGTTCGTGGCGGCCGGCGCGGACGTGTACATCTCCGCCCGCAAGACGGCCGAGGTCGAGAAGACGGCCGCCGAGCTGGGCTGCCGGGCGGTGCCCGCCGACCTGTCCACGCCCGGCGGGATCGACCGGCTGGTGTCGGCCGTGGAGGGGCCGCTGCACGTGCTGGTGAACAACGCGGGCGCCACCTGGGGCGCGCCGCTGGAGGAGTTCCCCGAGCACGCCTTCGACAAGCTCTGGAACATCAACGTCAAGGGCGTCTTCTACCTGACGCAGAAGTTCCTGCCGCAGCTGCGGCAGGCGGCCGGCGCCGACGACCCCGCGCGGGTGATCAACATCGGCTCGGTGGACGGCATCAGGGTGCCGGCGCTGGAGAGCTACGCCTACTCCTCGACCAAGTCGGCCGTCCACATGCTGACCCGCCACCTCGCCCAGCGCCTGGCCAAGGAGCACATCACGGTGAACGCCATCGCCCCCGGGCCGTTCGACTCGAAGATGATGGCGTTCGCACTCGACGACCCCGACACCCGGGAGGCCATCGCGCAGAGCGTGCCGCTCGGGCGCATCGGCCGGCCCGACGACATGGCGGGCGCGGCCATCTACCTGTCGTCGCGGGCGGGGGCGTACCTCACGGGGGCGGTCATCCCCGTGGACGGCGGCATCACCTGCTGACCCAGCAGCTCGCGCAGCGCCGCCGCGAACCGCGCCGGAGCGGCGGGGTCGAGGGTGAGGAAGAGGTACGGCTCGGTCAGCTCCATCTCGATCAGCGCCGGCTCGCCGCCGGGTAGCCGGACCAGGTCGATCCTGGCATAGAGAAGGTCATGGGGTACGGCGGTGAGCACCTTCTCGGCGAGTTCGACCTGGTCCGGGGCTGGTGTGCGCAGCTCGGCCCGCTCGTTGTCCTCGGTGGTGGCACCGGGGGCGAGCATGGGGCTGCGGCGTACGGCGTGGCTGAAGCGGCGGTTGAAGTAGAGCAGGGAGGTCTCGCCCTCCGACTCGACCATGTCGAGGTAGGGCTGGACCATCGGCGTGCGCCCCGCGGCCTCCAGCGCCGCGGCCAGCCGGGCGGCCTCGGCACGGTCGGTGGTCCTGGTGGTGTCGCGGGCGCCGGCGGAGACGGCCGGCTTGACGACGTATTCCGGCCAGTGGGGCAGCTCTCGCGACGACCAGTGCGTGGGCACGATCGGCACGCCCAGCTCACGCAGGTAGGTCTTGTCGGTGTTGGCGTCGATCACGGGGTACGGATTGAGCAGCCGCGTGACCGAGGCCACGCGCCGCGCCCACCCGACGAACTCCTCGCGCCGGTCCACGTAGTCCCAGACGCTGCGGACCACCACGGCGTCGTAGGCGCTCCAGTCGGCGTCAGGGTCGTCCCAGCGCTCGGCGCGCCCCTCGATGCCGGCCTCCCGCCAGGCCGCCAGCATCGGGGCGAGCTCGTCATCGGGCCCGTCAAACGTGGCATAAGCACAGATAGTCACGCAGGGATGCTAATACGCCGCAAGCCGGGCCTTTTCCGGCCCGGCTCGCCGCGGTCGGGCCGCGCCGCGGTCCGGCGGTCGCGCGGCGCGGCCCTGGTGGTGCTAGTCGACCACGTCGTCCACGACGACGTCGCTGCCGTTGGTGCCCGTCACGGCGTTACCGTTGACGTTGTTGAAGCTGGTGGCGCCACGACCGCCGCTGACGTTGGCGTTGTAGACGTTGCCGAAGTTGTTGCCCGACTGCGAGGAGTTGGCGTTACGGCTGGAGTTGCCCGCGTTGGTGTCGGCGTAGGCGGGGGCCGACAGCAGGGTGACGCCGGCGGCGGTGGCGGCGATGACACCGGTCACGCAGAGCTTCTTCATCATGATGTGTCCTTTCGAGGTGCTGTTTTCTCGGACGTCAGCCGGTCAGTAGAAGATGTAGGTCACCGTGATCCCGCCGTTGGTCGCGGTCGGGGCGATGCCGTTGATGTTGTTGACGTTGGTCGAGAGCCCGTCGCCGTCGTTGCCGGCGAGGACGTCTCCGAAGGCGTTTCCCGACTGGGCCGAGTCGGTGTTGGCACTCCGGTTGACGGCCCAGTTGCCACCCGCCCAGGGGCCCGCCCACCGGGCCCAGTCGTCGTCAGCGTGAGCGGGGGTTGCGAGTAGCGCTCCGCCGACGGCCGTTGCGAGCACGGCCGCGACGGTCCACACCCTTCTGATCACATCTGCTCCTTCGCCATCCGAGGGGGAAGCCCGCCGGGGACGGCGGCCACCGGGCCCGATGGGCGCCGCCGGCCCCTTTGGGGCTTCCTTGACCTCAGGGGATCAAGGTCAGTGCGAGCATATAACCATGCGTGGTCGAATGGTAGCGAGGAGTGATCAGAACATTGTTCGGAGCTTACGCTGACAAGGGGTGTCAGTGACCCGGGCTTACCGTCCGCGCATGATCTACGAACTGCGGCGCTACCGCATGCGCCCGGGACGGCGCGACACCCTGATCTCGCTGTTCGAGCGGGAGTTCATCGAAGGACAGGAGGCGGCGGGCATGCGGGTGCCCGGCTCCTTCCGCGAGGCGGGGCAGCGGGACACGTTCCCCTGGTTGCGCGCCTTTCCCTCCATGGAGGAGCGGCGTGCCTCGTTGGAGTCCTTCTACGGCGGGCCGGTGTGGCGGGCGCACCGCGACGCCGCCAACGCCACCCTCGACGACTCCGACGACGTGCTGCTGCTGCGGCCCGTCGGGCCCGAGCCGCCCCTGTCCGAGCGCCCGCCCGCCGGCGCCACCGACCTGCCGCCCGCCCTGTACGTCGCCACCGTCCACCACGCCGGGGCCGGCTTCGCCGGGTTCTTCGCGCGTGAGGTCGCGCCCGTGCTGGCCGAGGCGGGGGTGCCCGTCGTCGCGTGCTTCGAGAGCGAGCACGCCGAGAACACCTACCCGCGGCTGCCCGTACGGACGGGGGTGAACGTGTTCGTGTGGTTCGCCCGCTTCGACGGCCCGGAGAAGGAGCAGGAGGTGGACCTCCCGATGATCACCCCCCACCTCACCGCCCCCTCACTCCGCCTGAAACTCCACCCGACGGCCCGCTCAACCATGCGCTGACGTGGGGGCCGATCGCGCCTCACGGCCGGGGGCAGGACGCTGGTCGGGAGGCGGGCGCCGGTCGGGAGGCGGGCGCCGGTCGGGAGGCGGGCGGATCAGATGGGCTGGCCGTAGACGGGTTCTGGGGACGGGGCCGTGGTCAGGAGGTCGGTGACGGCCGGGCCGACGTCCGCCGGGTCCCAGCGGGCGCCGCGGTCCACCTCCGGGCCGTGGCGCCAGCCCGTCGCCAGTGCGATCGTCCCGCCCTCCACCTCGAACACCCGTCCCGTCACGTGCGCCGACTCCTCCGAGCCGAGCCAGACGACGAGCGGAGAGACGTTCGCGGGGTCCATGGGGTCGAAGCCGGACGCGGGGCGGGCCATGGACTCCGCGAACACCTGCTCGGTCATCCTGGTACGGGCGGCGGGCGCGATCGCGTTGACCGTCACCCCGTACCTCGCCAGCTCGGTGGCGGCCACCAGGGTCAGCGCGGCGATGCCCGCCTTGGCCGCCGCGTAGTTGCCCTGCCCCACGCTGCCCATCAGGCCCGCGCCCGACGAGGTGTTGATCACCCGGCCGCTGACCCGGTCGCCCGCCTTGGCCCGCTCCCGCCAGTAAGCCGCCGCATGCCGCAACGGCGCCGCGTGTCCCTTGAGGTGGACGCGTACGACGTCGTCCCACTCCTGCTCGGTCATCGAGACCAGCATCCTGTCCCGTACGAAACCGGCGTTGTTGACCAACACGTCCAGCCGCCCGTACGCGCTGACGGCGGTCTTGACCAGCCGGGCCGCGCCGTCCCAGTCGGCGACGTCCTCGTTGCTGGGCACCGCCTGCCCGCCGAGGTCGCGGATCTCCTCGGCCACGGCCAGCGCGGGCCCCGCCGAGCCGCCCTCGCCGGCGGGCCCGGTGCCGAGATCGTTCACCACGACGCGAGCGCCCTGCCGGGCGAACTCCAGCGCGTGCTCCCTGCCGATGCCCCGACCGGCACCCGTCACGACCACCACGCGCCCGGCACAGATACCCACACAGACCTCCCGACAAGGATCAAGCACAAATACCAGCAAACGCCCCCAGAAACCACCCTCCGAGAGCAAGGCACGGCGTGGACGCCACCCACGCGACTCCCCACAGGCACGGCGCTAGCCCTTCCCCGCAGACGCGGAGCGAGCGCCCCCGGGCGGCTTCCCAGAGGCGCGGGGTGAGCGCCCTCCGAAGGACGCGGTCAAGGTGGGGTGGTGGCGAGGAGGCGCCAGGCGGGGACTTCACCGCCGCCGTCCACGCGGACCTCGGCGCCGGTCACGTAGCCCGGGGCGGCCAGCCACAGGCAGGCGGCGGCGACGTCCTCCGGGGTGGCCGGGCGGCCGGCCGGGATCGCGGAGGCGTCCACGTCGCGACCGCCGTGGTGGGGTGCCGCGTCCGGGGTGGCGGCCAGGCCGACGACGACCGTGTTCACGCGGACGTGGGGCGCCCATTCCGCGGCCAGGCAGCGGGCCAGGTGGTGCAGCCCGGCCTTGGCGGCGCCGTACGCGGCGGTGCCCGGCGACGGCCTGGCCCCGCTGGCGCTGCCGATCATCACGACGGCCCCGCCCACGGCGGCGAGCAGCGGGTACGCGCGCTGCGCCACCAGCAGCGGAGCCGTCAGGTTGAGCTCGATGACCTTGGCGTGCAGGCGCGGCGAGGTGCCCGCCAACGGCGCGGGCGGCGACCCACCGGCGTTGTTGACCACCACGTCGAGCCGCTCGAACCCGGAGATCAGCCGCTCCACGTCCTCAGGCACCCGCACGTCGGCCCGCACGAACCCAGGAGCCGGCAGCTCTCCCCCCAGATCCGCGCAAGGAGCCCGCGGATCTTCCTCTGGGTCCGCGCGAGGGGGTCGCGGATCTGCGTGAGGGGGTCGCGAGTCGTTTGCTGGGGATGGGGTTCGGGCGCAGATGGTGACGGTGGCGCCGGCGGCCTGGAAGGCCTTGGCGATGCCGGCGCCGATGCCGCGGGTGCCGCCCGTCACCAGGACGTGCTTGCCCGCGTAGTCGTAAGAGACGGTCACGGGTGCTACCGTACCAAGCAAGCGTTAGGTGGAGGAGAGTGGATGGGGATCTCGCTGCTGGACGGGCCCGTCGCGGAGGTGGTCGTGGACGTGCCGCCGGTGAACGCGCTGGCCGTACGCCACTGGGAGGAGCTGGCGCGGGCCCTGCGCACGGCCGGCGACGACCCCGCGACCAGGGTGGTCGTGCTGCGGGCCGAGGGCCGCGGGTTCAACGCCGGGGTGGACATCAAGGAGATGCGCGACACCGACGGCTTCACCGCCCTGGTCGGGGCGAACCGCGCATGCCACGCGGCCTTCGCCGCCGTCTACGGGTGCGCCGTCCCCGTGATCGCCGCCGTGCACGGCCACTGCCTGGGCGGCGGCATCGGGCTGGTGGGCAACGCGGATGTGGTGGT
The DNA here is from genome assembly GCF_040676995.1 of Nonomuraea sp. NPDC049419. NCBI lineage: Bacteria > Bacillati > Actinomycetota > Actinomycetes > Streptosporangiales > Streptosporangiaceae > Nonomuraea > Nonomuraea sp. NPDC049419. The sequence continues at coordinate 124,328 of NZ_JBFAQB010000013.1, forward strand.
GGCCAGCGAGGACGCCTACTTCGGGCTGCCCGAGGTGGACAGGGGTGCGCTCGGCGCCGCCACCCACCTGGCCAGGCTGGTGCCCGGCCACCTGATGCGGGCGATGGTCTACACGTGCAGGAACGCGACGGCGGCGCAGCTGCACGCGTTCGGGGCGGTGCTGGAGGTGGTGCCGCGCGACAAGCTGCGGGACGCCGCCATGGAGGTGGCCGGGCAGATCGCCGCCAAGGACCCGTACGTGATCCGCCGCGCCAAGGAGTCGCTCAACGGCATCGACCCGATCGACGTCAACCGCAGCTACCGCTTCGAGCAGGGCTTCACCTTCGAGCTGAACCTCATGGGCGTCGGCGACCGGCACAGGGAGCGGTTCGCGTGAGCAAGGTGATGACGGCCTCCGACGTGGCCGGCCAGGTGGAGAGCGGCATGACGGTCGGGATCGGCGGCTGGGGGTCCCGGCGCAAGCCCATGGCGCTGGTGTCGGCCCTGCTCCGCTCCCCCGTACGCGACCTCACGATCGTCTCCTGCGGCGGCCCCGACGTCGGCATGCTCTGCGCGGCGGGGAAGGTGCGCAGGGTGGTGGCCCCGTTCGTCACGCTCGACACCATCCCCTTGGAGCCGCACTTCCGGCGGGCCAGGCAGCGCGGCGAGATCGCGTTCACCGAGTACGACGAGGGCATGTTCATGTTCGGCCTGCTGGCGGGGGCGCACCGGCTGCCGTTCCTGCCGACGCGGGCGGGGCTGGGCTCCGACGTGCTGCGGGTCAACCCTGAGCTGCGGACGGTGCGGTCGCCGTACGGGGACGGGGAGGAGCTGGTCGCGGTGCCCGCGCTGACCATGGACGTGGCCCTCGTCCACCTCAACAGGGCCGACCCGCGGGGCAACGCCCAGTACCTGGGGCCCGATCCGTACTTCGACGACCTCTACGCCAAGGCGGCGGCGCGGTGTTACGTCTCGTGCGAGCGGCTGGTGGACCCGGCCGACCTGCTCAAGGAGGGCCCGGTGCAGTCGTTGCTGATCAGCCGGTCGATGGTGGCGGGGGTGGTGGAGGCGCCGGGCGGTGCGGGGTTCACCTCGTGCGAGCCCGACTACGGGCGCGACGAGGCGGAGCAGCGGGTGTACGCCGGGACTCCTTGGGAGGACTACCGTGAGCGGCTCGCCTGAGACGACGACCACGACCCCGACCGTGACGCGTGCTGACGTGTGCGTGGTGGCGTGCGCGGAGGCGTTCAGGGGTGACGGGGAGATCCTGGCGGCCGGGATCGGCGGGCCCGTCACGGCGCTGGCGGCGCGGCTGGCGCGGCTGACGTTCGAGCCCGATCTGCTCACCAGCGACGGCGTCTGCCTGCTCACCGGCGACGTGCCCGCGCTGGGGGCGGCGCCCGAGGTGGTGGAGGGGTGGCTGCCGTTCCGCGACCACCTGTGGCTGGTGCTGAACGGACGCCGGCACGTCATGCTCGGCGCGAGCCAGATCGACCGGTACGGCAACACGAACATCTCCTGCGTCGGCGACTGGGCGCGTCCCAAGGCGCAGCTCCTGGGGGTGCGCGGGGCGCCGGGCAACACGCGCTGCGACCCGACCAGTTATTGGATCCCCCGGCACGGGCGGCGGGTGTTCGTGCCCGAGGTGGACATGGTGAGCGGCATCGGCACCGGCCGGGGCGCGTACGAGCTGCGCCGCGTCGTGACGGACCTCGCCGTCCTCGACTTCTCCGGCCCGGGCGGAACGATGCGGCTGGTGTCGGTGCATCCTGGCGTGAGCGTGGCCGACGTGGTGGCCGCGACGGGGTTCGAGCTGTCCGGGGCCGACGGGGACGTGCCGCGTACGCGGGAGCCGACCGCCGAGGAGCTGCGGGTGCTCGGCCGCCTCGACCCCGGCCGGCTGCGCGACCGCGAGGTGCCGGCGTGAGGACCGCGCTGACCTCGCTCGTCGGCTGCCGGTACCCGGTCGTGCAGACCGGCATGGGGTACGTCGCGGGCGCCCGGCTCGCCGCCGCCACGTCGCGGGCCGGTGGGCTCGGCGTCATCGGGGCGGCCACCATGTCGGTGCCCGAGCTGACGGCGGCGATCAGGCGGGTGAAGGAGCGTACCGACGCGCCCTTCGGGGTGAACCTGCGCGCCGACGCCGACGACGCGGCCGAACGGGTGGAGGTGCTGGTCAGGGAGGGGGTGCGGGTGGCGTCGTTCGCGCTGGCGCCGCGACCTGAGCTGATCGCGCGGCTCAAGGACGCCGGGGTCGTGGTGATCCCGTCGGTGGGGGCGCGGCGGCACGCCGAGAAGGTGGCGGGGTGGGGGGCGGACGCGGTCATCGTGCAGGGCGGCGAGGGCGGCGGGCACACCGGGCCCCTCGCGACCACGCTGCTGCTGCCGCAGGTGGTGGACGCGGTGGACATCCCGGTCGTCGCGGCCGGCGGGTTCTTCGACGGGCGGGGGCTGGTGGCGGCGCTCGCGTACGGGGCCTGCGGGATCGCCATGGGCACCCGCTTCCTGCTGACCAGCGACTCGCCGGTGCCCGGCGAGGTGAAGCGGTTCTACCTCGCGGCCCGGGAGACCGTGGTGACCAGGAACGTGGACGGGGTCCCGCACCGGGTCCTGCACACGCCGTTCGTGGCCGCCCTTGAGCGGTCGCGGCTCGTGCGGGCGCTGGTCAACGCGGCGCGCTTCAAGCGGCTCTCAGGGCTGTCGTGGGGGTCGCTGCTGCGCGAGGGGCGGCGTATGCGGCACGGGCGGGAACTGACGTGGGCCCAGGTGCTCCAGGCCGCCAGCACGCCGATGCTGCTGCGGGCGGCCATGGTCGAGGGGCGGGCGGACCTGGGAGTGATGGCGTCGGGCCAGGTGGTGTCGGTGCTGGACGACCTGCCGTCGTGCCAGGAGCTGATCGAACGCATCATGGCAGAGGCCGAAACCACCCTCGCCCGTCTCCCTTGACTGAAGACCTCCAACTAAAGGACGGTGATGCCGCGGGCGGCGAGGATGGCGGCGGCCTGCGACCGGGTGATGATGGCGCCGGCGAGGGCGCGGAGTTTGGTGTCGTCCGGTTCGCCGAGGTCGGCGCCTCTCAGGTCGGCCTTCGCGAACTTGGCGCTCAGGAGGCGGGTGCCTCGGAGGCGGCAATCCACCAGGGTTGCCTCAGTGAAGTCGCAGCCTGACAGGTCGGCGTCGTCGAAGCGGACGCCTTCGATGGTCTCGCCCCGCAGTGAGCAGCCGCCGAGGTTGGCGAGGGTCAGGTTGCAGCGGGACAGCGTGAAGCCGGTGCCGCGCGAGCCGGTGAGCATCGCGCCGATCATGCGGCAGCCGGTGAACGACGCGTCGGTCAGCAACGCCCCGCCGAACTGCGCGGAGGACAGGTCGACGTCGGCGAAGCGGGCGTCGATGAGGTCGGCGTCGGCGAACCGGATGCGCATGCCGCCCCCGCCGGTGAACACGGCCCCGTCGAGGTCGGCCTTGCGAAGGTCGGCGCCCTCCAGGACGCACGACTCGAAGCGGGCGCCCGCCAGCGGCGCGCCCCACAGGTCGGCCTCGGTGAGGTCGCACTCGCGGAAGACGTGGGTCTCGTCGGAGGAGAGCCGCTCGGCCAGCGCCTGGTGGGAGAGGTCCGCGCCGTCGAAGATCACCGTCAGAGGCTACCAGTCAGCACCTCGGCGGCGGCCTGTCCGCAAACCCTGGCGGACCCGTACGTGGCGATGTGCACGCCGCCCAGGTCGGAGCGTACGGGCAGCCCCATCTCGACCACGACGGCGTCGGGACGGACCCCGAGCAGGTGCCGCAGCACCTCGGCCTGCCAGGGGTGCCGGTGCGCGTCCCTGACGACCACGGCCAGCGGGCGGTCGCCGGCGAGCACGAGCAGGCGGTCCAGCTCGGCGCCCGTGGCCGAGCGGGCGGTGAGGCGGGTGACGGTGGTGCCGGGCCGCAGGCGGGCGAGCGGCTCGCCGACGCCCCACGGGGTGCCCTTGTCGATGGCCAGGTTCATCTCGGGAGCCAGCTCGACGACGTGCGGCGCAGGTCCGATGGGCAGCACGGGCGCGGTGGAGCGGCGGGTGACGCGGACGGCGCGACGGGCCGCCTCCAGGCCCACCCCGCCGTCGGAATGGCGGACCGCCTCCAGGCCCATCTCGCCGTCGGAGTGGCTCCGGCTGCCCGAGGAGGCGGCCCAGCCGGCCAGCTCGCGGACCCTTCGAGCGGCGTCGGCCAGCCGCTCCTCGGGCAGCAGTCCGGTGGTGACGGCGGTCGCGATCGCGTCGCGGACGCCGTCCGCGGTGGCCTCGTCGGCGTGCTCGCCGCCGACGCAGATGGCGTCGGCCCCGGCGGCCAGGGCTCGGGCGGAGGCGCCGCCGATCCCGTACGCCTCCGACACGGCCGCCATCTCGATGCCGTCGGTGATGATCAGCCCGTCGAACCCGAGCTCCTCGCGCAGCAGCCCGGTGAGCACCTTGGGGCTGAGCGTGGCGGGCCGCTCGGCGTCGTACGACGGCACGAGCAGGTGCCCGGTCATGATCACCTTGACGCCCTCGTCGATGGCCTCGCGGAACGGGTGCAGCGCGTCCTGGATCCCGCTCTCGGCGACGACGGGCACGCCGTGGTGGGAGTCGACGGTGGTGTCGCCGTGCCCGGGGAAGTGCTTGGCGGTGGCGGCCACCCCGGCGGACTGCAGGCCGCGGACGAACGCGCGGGTGTGCCGGGCGACCAGGGACGGGTCGGCGCCGAAGGCGCGCAGGCCGATGACCGGGTTGTCGGGGTTGGAGTTGACGTCGGCCGAGGGGGCGAAGTCGATGGTGATGCCGGCCCCGGCCAGGTCGTGGCCGAGGTCGCGGGCCAGGGCCTCGGTGAGCCGTACGTCGTCCACGACGCCGAGCGCGTACCCGCCCGGCCTGCTGCTGCCGGTGGCCACCTCCAGCCTGGTGACCTCGCCCGACTCCTCGTCGGTGCCGATGAGCACCGAGGGGTTCTCCGCGCGCAGCTCGGCGGTGAGCCGGGCGAGCTGGCCGGGGTCGGCGATGTTGCGGGAGAACAGCGCGACGCCGGCGAGCCCGGCGCCGAGCCGGCGGCGCAGCCAGTCGGGCGGGGTGTGGCCGGTGAAGCCGGGGAAGAGCACGGCGTCGGCGAGGCGAAGCAGGTCACCGCTGAGGGACATGCACCGCAATCTAATAGGAAAGTTTCCTATTTGCTAGAGGCATTTTCTGACGTCAGCCCGCTCCCATCGGTGCGGAACTCCGCCACCCTCCGCACGGGCGCGTCCCTGCGACCCACGAAGTCCACCGCGCGGAAGGCCACCCGCAGCTCCCCTGGGTCCGCGACGCACGACAGGAAGCCGCGGCGGCCGTCCACCGCCGGCGGCGCGTTGACGCGCCCCTGGCGCAGGCCCCGCGTGAAGCGCTCGTCCTCGGCGAGCTGCCAGTCCACCTCGACGGCCCTCGGCGGCATGCCGCCGGGTCGCGCGGGGTCGGTGGCGAGGGGATCGGCGGCTCATCGGGGCCCGGGCAGCACGCCGTCGGGCATCGGCTCGCCGGAGGCGACACCCAGCGTGAACGGGTCGGCCATGGCGTCATCCCGACCCCGCCAGGCGTTCGACGACGGTGACGTTCGCCTGTCCCCCGCCCTCGCACATCACCTGCAGGCCGTACCTGCCGCCGGTGCGCTCCAGCTCGTGCAGCAGCTTGACGGCCAGCACCGCCCCGGTCGCGCCGAGGGGGTGGCCGAGCGCGATGGCGCCGCCGTTGGGGTTGACGCGGGCCGGGTCGGCGCCGGTCTCCTTGATCCAGGCCGGCACGACGGACGCGAACGCCTCGTTGATCTCGATGACGTCGAAGTCGCCGATCTCCATGCCGGTGACGCGCAGCGCGTGCGCGGTGGCGGGGATGGGGGCCGACAGCATCATGATCGGGTCGTCGCCGCGGGCCGACAGGTGGTGGACGCGGGCGCGCGGGGTCAGGCCGTGCTCGCGTACGGCTCGGGGCGAGGCGACGAGCAGGGCCGCGGCGCCGTCGGAGATCTGCGAGGCCAGCGCGGCGGTCAGGCGGCCGCCCTCGGTCAGGGGTTCGAGCGCGGCCATCTTGTCCAGGGTGGTGTCCCTGCGCGGGCCCTCGTCGGTGGTGACGCCTTCGTACGGGGCGATCTCGCGGCCGAAGCGACCGGCGTCGATGGCGTCCAGGGCCCGGCGGTGCGAGGCGTACGCGTACCGCTCCATCTCCTCGCGCGACAGCTCCCAGCGCTCGGCGATCATCTCTGCGCCGGCGAACTGGGAGACCTCGCGGGTGCCGTACCGCTCGGCCCAGCCCTTGGAGCCCGAGAACGGCGTCTCGTGCCCGAGCGGCCGGCCCGCGAGCATGGCGGCGGAGATGGGCACCATGGACATGTTCTGCACGCCGCCCGCCACCACCAGGTCGGCGGTGCCGGACAGCACGGCCTGGGCGGCGAAGTGCAGCGCCTGCTGCGAGGAGCCGCACTGCCGGTCCACGGTGACCCCGGGCACCTGCTCCGGCAGGCCGGCCGCCAGCCAGCAGGTACGCGCGACGTCCCCCGCCTGCGGCCCGATCGTGTCCACGCAGCCGAAGATCACGTCGTCCACGGCCGCCGGGTCGGCGCCCGTGCGGGCCATCAGCTCCTTCAGCACGTGGGCCCCGAGGTCGGCGGGGTGGGCCGCGGACAGGCCGCCGTTCCTGCGCCCGACCGGGGTGCGGACGGCGCCGGCGATGTACGCCTCGCTCATCTCCGCATCGTAGCAAGCGCTTGGTCTAGTCGGGAACGCCGTATGAGCTGGCACTGTTGTGTGAACAAGCGATTGTCTGAGGGCTCATAATGGTGACGTGACGACGCGAAAGAACTCCGGCACCACCACCGCCCCGGCGAAGCGCCAGCGCGCGACCTCATCGGGGTCCGCGTCAGAGCGCCGTGACCACCTCGTCAAGCTCGCCGCGGAGCTCTTCGCGCGCAAGGGCTTCCAGGCCACGACCGTACGCGAGATCGCCAACGAGGCCGGCATCCTCTCCGGCAGTCTTTACCACCACTTCGACTCCAAGGAGACGATCGTCGACGAGGTGCTGTCCACCTTCCTCGACGACCTGCTCGCCCGCTACCGCGCCGCGCTCGACTCGGGCCCCGACCCGCGCGCGGTGCTGGAGGAGATGGTCCGCATCGGCTTCGGCACGCTGGAGCCCCACCGCTCGGCCATCACCGTGATGCAGAACGACTGGAACTACCTGCGCCAGTTCGAGCGCTTCAACTACCTGGTCAAGGCCGAGGACGAGGTCGAGCAGATCTGGGTCTCGCAGATCAAGGCCGGGCAGGCGGCCGGGCTGCTGCGGGCCGACGTCGATCCCAAGCTGACCTACCGGATGATCCGCGACACGATCTGGGTGGCGGTGCGCTGGTTCCGTCCAGGCGGCAGGCTCAACACGGCCGGGCTGGCCGAGCACTACATCACCGTGCTCTTCGACGGCATCGCCACGGGCGACCGCACCACGCACAAGGGATGAGCCTCGGCAAGGCGGTGCGGCTGGCACTGCAGGAAGTGGCCGAGCCCGGCAAGGCCGAGACCATGCGGGCCTACATGAAGTCGGAGATGCCGTTCCTCGGCGTGAAGGCGGTGCCCAGGCGGTCGGTGCTGCGGGTGGTGTTCGGCGAGCACCGGCTGGAGAGCGCGCCCGAGTGGCGGCGCGCGGTGCTGTCGCTGTGGCGGGAGGCCGAATACCGCGAGGAGCGCTACGCCGCCATCGAGCTGTCCGGCCACCACCTCTACCGCGACTACCAGACCCTCTACACGGTCCCCATGTACGAGGAGATGATCGTCACCGGCGCCTGGTGGGACCTGGTCGACGAGCTGGCCACGCATCGCATCGGCCACCTGCTCGCCACCTACCCCGACTCCATGCGCCCGATGATGCTCGAGTGGGCCCACGACGCCGACCTGTGGAAGCGGCGCACGGCCATCCTGTGCCAGAACCGCTTCAAGGAGCGCACCGACACGGCCCTGCTCTACGCGTGCATCGAGCCGAGCCTGTCCGACAACCAGTTCTTCGCCCGTAAGGCGATCGGCTGGGCCTTACGCGAATACGCCAAGGTCAACCCCGCCGAGGTCGTCCGCTACGTCCGGGCGAAGGGCCTGACGGGGCTCAGCAAGCGCGAGGCGCTGAAGAACGTGCCCGCCTCCTAGCGGGTCCACAGCGCGTCCTGCACGGCCTGGACGAGGGCCATCAGCTCAGGGGTGACCCGCTCCCTCGACCAGGCCAGCGCGTACGTGATGCGCAGCCCGCCCGCCTCCAGCGGCACGAACCGCACGTCGTCGCGCCGGACCGTGCGCACCAGCAGGTGCGGGATGGGCAGCAGCCCGGCGCCGGCCGCCACCAGGTCGAGCGCGGCGGCGAAGTCGTCGTCGGCCACCAGCCGCGGCCTGCCCGGCAGCCCCTGCCACGGGCGGCTCGCCGGGGTCAGCAGCACCTCGCCGCCCAGGTCGGCGGCGCTCGCCCGTGGCCGCCCGGCCAGCCGGTGCCCGGCGGGCACGGCCAGGTGGTCCACCGTGACGTGGAACCTGGCCGCCGTGACGAACTGGGCGGGCGCCGGCGTCGCCAGGATCGCGGCCGACACCTCCTGATCGGCCAGTGCCCGTGCCGCGGCCGTCCGTCCCGCCGCGCGCAGCTCGACCCCGATGGACGGGGTGCGGCTCGCGAGCCGTCTGGCGATCCTGGCCGCCAGTGCGCCGACGAGCGGTGGATAAGCCAGGTGAATGGTCGGCCTGGCCAGCCTGGCCGCCTCGTCGCCGAACGCGCGTACCGACTCGATCACCTGCTCCGCGTACGCGAGCAGCGCCTTGCCCTGGGCGGTGAGCCGCACCTCGCGGGCGCTGCGCTCGAACAGCCTGGCGCCGGTGGCGCGTTCGAGCCGGGTGACGGCCTGGCTCATCGCCGGCTGGGACATCCCCAGGTCGGCCGCCGCGGCCGAGAAGCTCAGCCGCTCGGCCACCCGCGTGAAGCACTGGATCTCCCTGAGCATAAGCAGCACCAATACATGGTGCACGACGTGGCGGAAGGTCGGCACGATGCGAGCGACCTGATCGTCCTTGCTGAGGGAGTCGAAACCCATGTCCCCAACCGCCGTCTTCCCCGCCTCCACGGTGCTCGGTTACCCGAGGATCGGGCCGCGCAGGGAGCTGAAGCGGGCGCTGGAGTCGTACTGGGCCGGGCGGTCCACCCAGGCCGAGCTCGACCGGGTGGGTGCCGAGCTGCGCGAGCGCACCTGGCGGCGGCTGGCCGAGCTGGGGCTCGACGGGCTGCCGTCCAACACCTTCTCCCTGTACGACCACGTGCTGGACACGGCGGTGCTGCTGGGGGCGGTGCCGAAGCGGTATCGCGACGCGGCCGACCCCTATTTCGCGATGGCCAGGGGCACCGAGGAGCTGGCGCCGCTGCGGATGACCAAGTGGTTCGACACGAACTACCACTACATCGTGCCGGAGATCGGGCCTGAGACGGTGTTCGAGCTGGACGCGGCCAAACCTCTCGGTGAGGTGCGCGAGGCGCGGGCCCTGGGGTACGAGACGCGGCCCGTGGTGGTGGGGCCGCTCACCTTCCTGCTGCTGGGCGGGGCGCTGGACCGGCTGGACGACGTGCTCGGGCCCTACGAGGAGCTGCTGGCGGCGCTCGCCGCCGAGGGGGTCGCCTGGATCCAGCTCGACGAGCCCGCGCTGGTCGGTGACCGGACGCCGGAGGAGCTCGACGCGGTGCGGCGGGCGTACGAGCGGCTGGGCGCTGCGGCGGCGCGGCCCGCGCTGCTCGTGGCCGCGCCCTACGGCGACCTCGGGGCGGCGCTGCCGGTGCTGGCCGGCACGCCCGTGGAGGCCGTCGGGCTCGACCTGGTACGCGGCGGCGTCCCCGCCGTCGATCTGACCGGCAAGACCGTGGTCGCCGGGGTGGTCTCGGGGCGCGACGTGTGGCGGACCTCGCAGGAGCGCGCGCTGGCGGTCCTCGCGGCCGTCCGCGCCTCCCGGGTCACCGTCTCCACCTCGTGCTCCCTGCTGCACGTCCCCTACACGCTGGCCGCCGAGCCCGGCCTGGACCCGGCGCTGAAGGAGCGGCTGGCCTTCGCCGAGGAGAAGGCGGCCGAGGTGGTGGCACTCGCCGCGGCGGACCGCCCCGCCGCCGGGCCCATCCCTGAGGTGTCCGTCCCGCCGGCCGCTCCTGTGGCGCTGGAGGAGCGCGGGCCGTATGCGGTACGGGCCGCCGCGCAGCTCACGTTGCCGCCGCTGCCGACCACCACGATCGGCTCGTTCCCGCAGACCGGCGAGCTGCGCGCGGCCCGCGCGGCGGTGGTGGCCGGGACGCTGTCGCAGGCGGACTACGAGCGGCGGGTCGAGGCCGAGATCGAGCGGGTGATCCGGCTGCAGGAACGGCTCGGGCTCGACGTCCTCGTGCACGGCGAGCCGGAGCGTAACGACATGGTGCAGTACTTCGCCGAGCACCTCGACGGGTTCGCGGTCACCAGGAACGGCTGGGTGCAGTCGTACGGGTCACGCTGCACCCGGCCGCCGATCCTGCACGGCGACGTCTCCAGGCCCGCCCCGATCACGGTGCGGTGGGCCACGTACGCGCAGTCGCTGACGGACCGGCCGGTCAAGGGCATGCTCACCGGGCCCGTCACGATCGTGGCCTGGTCGTTCGTCCGCGACGACCTGCCGCTGCGCGATGTGGTGTTCCAGGTGGCCGACGCGATCAGGGAGGAGGTGCGCGACCTGGAGGCGGCCGGCGTGCGGATCATCCAGGTGGACGAACCGGCCCTGCGCGAGCTGCTGCCGCTGCGCCGCGCCGCCCAGTCCGACTACCTGGAGTGGGCGGTGGCGGCGTACCGGCGGGCCACGTCGGGAGCGAGCGACCACACCCAGATCCACACCCACCTGTGCTACTCCGACGCCGACCAGATCCTCGCCGCCATCGACGGCCTGGACGCCGACGTCACCACCATCGAGTCCGCCCGCTCCGGCGGCCGCATCCTCGGCTCCGTCCCGGGCTTCGGGCGCGGGCTCGGCCCCGGCGTGTACGACATCCACTCACCCCGCGTCCCCGCCGTGGACGAGGTCGAGGCACTCCTGCGCAGGACCGTCGAGGCGCTCCCGATCGAGCGCGTGTGGGTCAACCCGGACTGCGGCCTGAAGACGAGGACGTACGAGGAGGTGGAGGCGTCGCTGACCAACGTGATCACCGCCACCCGCCGCCTCCGCGCGGAACTCTAGGGGGCGGTGGTGAAGGCGGCGTGGCAGGAGGCGGCGTCGGTGAGGAGCGGGCGGGCGGCGAGCCAGGCCGCCGCCCCGGCGCCGTCCCTGGCCGTCGCGACCCGCGCACCGGCCAGCAGCTCCGTGACCGCGTCACGCACGGGCCCGTCGTTGGTCAGCACGCTGCCCGCGAGCACCACGGGCCCGGACACGTGCACCCGCCGCAGCGTGTCCACCAGGTGCCCGGCCGCCCGCCTGACGATCCCCTCCGCCACCGGGTCACCGGCCGCGGCGGCCTTGCTGACCAGCGCCGCAAGGGCGGCCAGCCCCATGTGATCGGCCTGCGCCACCCGCACGACCCGATCGGCGATGGCACGCGGGGTCTCGGGCCGCTCCTGGCCGAGGACGTGGGTGAGGACCAGGTCGGTCAGGATGTCGCCGGGGACCGGGAGACGGCCCCGGTCGAGGGACGAGATGACCGCCTTGGCGGCCTCGCGGCCGATCCAGAAGCCGGAGCCCTGGTCGCCGAGCAGCCAGCCGAGCCCGTCCGCGATCCGCGCCACCTCGAAGCCCGCCACCCGGGTGGCGACCGCGCCCGTGCCCGACAGCAGCAGTGAGCCGTCGGGCTCGGCGGAACCCGCGGCGTAGGCGATGGTCACGTCGGGGACGTGGACGGGCGGCCGAGGGATGCCGTGCGCGGCCCAGAGCGCGGCCAGCTCCGGCACCATCGCGGGCGTGGGCCCGGCGACACCCGCCATCGAGGCGGCGACGCGGCTCCCGTCGAGGGAGTCCAGCGCCTCCTTCAGCGCGGCGCCGACCGCGGCGACGGCCTTGGCCAGGCCGTGGGCGGTCGGGTTGCCGGCGGCGGCCCGCGCGTACCCCACCCTCCGGCCGTCGAGCGTGTGCACGGACACCCGCGTGGAGGTGGCGCCGGCATCGACACCGACCACTAGCGATTCAGTCACGGAACGAGTCTGGGGGTTGACGCGACCGGTAAGCAAGAATAATTTTCGCCAGAAGACCGGGTATTCGGAAGGAATATTCGTGACTTCAGGAGCGCTCGGGCGCGTCGAAACAGAACTACCCGGCTTGCCGGAGGCCCTACGCAGGGTCGGCGAGGTGATCCTCGGCGACCCGGCCGAGGCCGCGCGCTCGACCATCATCGCGCTGGCCGAACGCGCGGGCAGCTCGCCCGCGACCGTCACCAGGTTCTGCCGGGCCTTCGGGTTCTCCGGCTACGCCGAGCTGCGGGTCGCGCTGGCCACTGAGACCGGCCGCGCCGCCCAGGCCGGCTGGGGCGCGGGCGTCGGCCACGAGATCGGCCCCGACGACCCGCTCGACGCGGCCATCGAGGTGATGGCCGCCGCCGACACCCGGCTCATCCAGGACACCGCGGCCCAGCTCGACCTCGGCGTGGTGGGCCGGGTGGCCGCCGCGATCGTGGCCGCGCCGCGCGTGCTCCTGGTCGGCGTCTCCACCAGCGGGAACGTCGCCACCATGCTCGAAGGGCGGCTGCGCCGCATCGGCATCCCCGTCTGGAGCGCGGGCGACGCCCACGTGGCGCTGTCGGAGGCGGCGCTGATGAAGGCGGGCGACGTGGCCATCGGGATCAGCCACCGCGGGCGTACCAGGGAGGTCATGGAGGCGCTCGCCGAGGCGGGCGGCCACGGCGCGCTGACCGTCGCCGTCACCTCCTTCGCCCGCTCCCCCCTCGCCGAGCTCGCCGACCTGGTGCTGACCACCGCGAGCAGGGAGACCACGTTCAGGCTGGGCGGGCTAGCGGCCGTGCACTCGCAGCTCTTCGTGCTGGACGCGGTCTACGTGGCGGTCGCACAGCTCACGTACGAGCGGACGAACGAGGCGTTCGAACGCACGATCAGGGCCGTCGAGGGCCACCGGGTGGAGAGAGGCTGAATGACGCTCCCCGCGCGAGGCCGCCCACGGCCGGCGTCCTGGCCCACCCTCAGGCGATCACTCAAGCCTCGTCCACCGGACGGGCTCCACCACAGCGGACCATGAAAGGTCAGGAATAGCCACCATGCCTCACACCCCCCGTATCAGCAGGCGCGAACTCCTTCGCGGCGCGGCGCTCGTGCCCGTGGCGGGCGCGCTGGCCGCCTGCGCCACCCCGGCCGCCCAGCCGGCGCGGTCCAGCTCGGCCGCCCCCGCGGCGACCAGCGCGGCGAACCCGTTCGGCGTGGCCAACGACAAGCCGCTGGAGGTGTGGATCTTCGACGGCGGCTTCGGCCAGGAGTACGCCACGAACATCCACCAGCCGCTGTTCAAGTCGAAGTATCCGAGCGTGGAGATCAAGCACAACTCCACCAAGGAGATCACGAAGATCCTGCAGCCGCGCTTCGCCGGCGGCAACCCGCCCGAGGTCATCGACAACTCGGGCGCGAACTTCATGGACTTCGGCGCGCTCTCCCAGGACGGCCAGCTCCAGGACCTGACCCCGCTGCTGGACGCGCCGAGCTGGGACGACCCGAACGTCAAGGTCCGCGACACCATCGACCAGTCGGTCATCGACATCGGCATGTACGACGGCAAGTTCAGCGTGCTGGGCTACGTCAACTACATCCACGGCATCTGGTACTCGCAGAAGGTCTTCAGGGAGAACGAGTGGGAGGTGCCGAAGACCTGGGACGCGTTCCTCGCGCTGTGCGAGACCATCAAGAAGTCCGGCAAGATGGCGCCTTTCACCTACGCCGGCAAGTTCCCCCAATACCTGTACGAGCCGCTGCTCACCATGGCCGCCAAGATCGGCGGCAACGAGGTGCTGGTGAACATCGACAACCTGGAGGACGGCGCCTGGACGACCGAGGCCATGAAGACCGCCGCCGCGGCCTGGGCCGAGGTGGGCGCCAAATACCTCATGCAGGGCACGACCGGCCTCGACCACGTACAGACGCAGACCGCCCAGAACAAGTACAAGGTGGCCATGCTGCCGTCCGGCTCGTGGCTGGAGAACGAGCAGAAGACCACCACGCCGGACGACTTCGAGTACGGCATGTTCCCCATCCCCGACGTCACCGGCTCCGACAAGCTGCCGTACGGCACCCTGCACACCCAACCGGGCGAGAACTTCATCGTCTCCTCGCGCAGCGCGCATCCGCAGGCGGGCCTGGAGTACCTGCGGGCCATGCTGTCGAAGAAGGCCGCCGGTGACTTCAGCGCGCTCGTCCGCACGATGACCGTGGTCAAGGGCGCCACCGAGGGCCGCGACATCTCCCCCGGCGTCACCAGCGCCTCGAAGGCGGTCGCGGACGCCGGCGACAACACCGTCTACTACCGCTGGTTCAACTGGTATGGCCCGCTCAAGGACGAGGCCATCGCCGCCACCGGCGAGCTGATGTCCGGCAACCTCACCGCCGACAAGTACCTCGAGCGCATCCAGAAGAAGGCCGACGAGATCAAGAACGACTCCTCGATCAAGAAGTACAAGCGCTGATGACCTTCAACAGGTATCGCCGCGGGCTGTTCATCACCTCGTTCCTGGCAGCCCCGGTGATTCTCTACCTGGTGTACGTGATCGCCCCGTACGTCCAGGCGTTCTACATCGCGATGACGGACTGGCGCGGCGTGACGGCCACGCCGCGGTTCATCGGCCTGGAGAACTTCCAGCGGCTGTTCGCCGACACCGCGTTCTGGAAGGCGGTCACCCACAACGCGGCCCTGCTCGTGCTGCTGCCGCTGATCACGATCGTGATCGCGCTGTTCTTCGCGTTCCTGCTGAACGTGGGCGGCCGGCAGGGCACGTCGGGCATCCGCGGCTCGAAGTTCTACCGGGTGGTCTTCTTCTTCCCGCAGGTGCTGGCCGTGGCCGTGGTCGCGGTGCTGTTCCAGCAGGTGTTCCGGCCCGACGGCAGCGGCATGCTGAACGGGCCGCTGATGGCGCTCGGGCTCGAACCCGTCGGCTTCCTGTCCGACCCTGACGTGGCGTTCTGGTCGGTGCTGAGCGTCATGGTGTGGCAGGCGGTCGGCTTCTACGTCGTGCTGTTCTCCGCCGGCCTCGCGAGCATCCCGAAGGACATGTTCGAGGCGGCGCAGATCGACGGGGCGAGCCGGGTCAGCCTGTTCTTCCGCATCACGCTGCCGCTGCTGTGGGACACCGTGCAGGTCGCCTGGGTCTATCTCGGCATCCTCGCCCTCGACGTGTTCGCCATCGTCTGGGTGATGACCCTGCAGCACGGCGGCCCCGACCGCTCGACGACGGTCATGGCCGCCGAGATCTACCGCAACGCCTTCGAGTACTTCCGCTTCGGCTATGCCTCGGCTCTGGGCGTGGTGATGTTCTTCTTCACGGTCGGCTTCGCGATCTTGTCACTGCGCCTGTCCCGGCGCGAACGAATCGAGTACTAGGTGACGACGATGACCTCGTGGACCGCGGCCAACTCGCGCAAGCTCGCGCGCGCCGAGCGCAGGAACCGGCTGGGGCCGCTCGGGGTGCTGACGCACCTGGCCCTGCTGATCTGGACGCTGCTCGTGATGGTCCCGATCGTGTGGACGTTCCTCGCCTCGGTCAAGAGCGAGGACGAGATCTTCGGCGACGCCTGGTCGCTGCCCGCCTCGCTGCGCTGGGACAACTTCGCGCGGGCCTGGGAGCAGGCGCACATCGGGCAGTACATGCTCAACAGCGTCATCGTCGTGTCGTTCAGTACGTTCGGGACGATGCTCATCGGGTCGATGGCGGCGTACGTGCTGGCCCGGTATCCCTTCCGCGGGAACCGGGCCATCTACCTGCTGTTCGTCTCGGGGCTGGCGTTCCCCGTCTATCTGGCGCTGACGCCGCTGTTCTTCGTCGTGCAGAACATGGGCAACCTCCCCCTGATCGGGCCGTTCATCGGCCTGAACACGCACGCGGGGGTGGTGCTGGTCTACATCGCGTACTCGATGCCCTTCACGGTCTTCTTCCTGTCGGCGTTCTTCAGGACGCTGCCGACCGCCGTGGGCGAGGCCGCGATGGTGGACGGGGCCTCGCACACCCGGGTCTTCTTCCAGATCATGCTGCCGATGGCCCGGCCAGGGATCATCAGCATCACGATCTTCAACATCCTGGGCCAGTGGAACCAGTACCAGCTCCCGCTCATCCTTCTGCAGGAGCGCGACAAGTGGGTCCTGACCATGGGCATCGCCGACATCTCCACGGCCGCCGGCTACGACCAGGACTGGTCCGCCCTCTTCGCCGCCCTGACTTTGGCCATCCTCCCGATGCTGATCGTCTACACGGCCTTCCAACGCCAAATCCAGGCCGGCCTCACCTCAGGAGCACTGAAGTAAGCACACGCGCCGCCCGGGCGGGCATCCGACGTGCAGGACACCCGCCCGGCAATGAACCGGCTTCTTGACGATCCGTGAAACAAAGCCGCCTCGTGCTGAGGACGTGTCGTCACCTGGCGTCGCCGGAGCGGAGTTGCTCCCAGATCGCCGTGGTGACGGCGCGGCGGCCGCGGGCGGCCTCGTCGACGAAGAAGGCGTCGCCGTGCCTGCGAGTCCTGCGGATGAAGCTCTCGCCGCCGTAGTCGCACAGCTCGTAGCTGATCGACTGGTACGGGCACGTGAAGTCGCGTACGCGGATGGAGTGACCCATGGGCCGGATGGGCGTCCACGCCAGCTTCTTGTAGTCGGGGTTGGCGGGCGGGAGGTGCGTCGACAGACACCTGTCGTCATCTGGGACGGGGCAGATCGTCATGCCTGAACCATAGCTCTGGTCGTGTGCGCTTGTCTGGTTGCACAGGAAACTCTGTCTAAATAGACAGAGCGATATGGGCACTCTTGCCCGCGTTGGCCTATGTTGCCTACGTGCTCGACTACGAAGGCGACACGCACGTCTACATCCAGATCGCCAACATCCTCAGAGAGCGGCTGAAGAATCTGTCGGCGGGCGACCCGGTGCCGAGCGAGGCGGACATCCAGTACGAGTTCGGCGTCGCCAGGACGACGGCCCGGCGCGCGATCCACGTACTGCGCGAGGAAGGGCTCATCTACGCCGTCCAAGGGGAGGGCGCCTTCGTCGGGCCGCCGGCGGGCGGACCGCGCAAGAAGCGCAAAGTGCCGCTCTACCAGCAGATCGCCACGGAGATAGCGGGCGACATCAAAGCGGGGAAATACCGTCCAAGGCGCCCCATCCCCGGCGAGACGGCGCTCGTGAAGGAGCACGACGTGGCCCGCGAGACCGTCCGCAGGGCGATGGCGCTGCTGCGCGAGCAGGGCTGGATCTACACCGTGCCGCAGCGGGGCAGCTATGTGTCACCCGAGGAGAAGTGGCCGAAGGACTGATCATGCCTGTCCGGCCGTAGGCAGACGTCTACGATACGAGCATGCTCGACCGCGACGGTCCCGTCCCCCTCTATGTCCAGGTGGCCGAGGTGCTGCGCGAGCGGATCGCGGGCGGAGAGTTCAGGGTCGGCGACGCGCTGCCGAGCGAGGCGGCGCTGGAGGAGGAGTTCGGCATCGGGCGCACGACCGCCCGCAACGCGGCCCGCGAGCTGCGCAGGCGCGGCCTGGCCCACACCGTGCGCGGCGAGGGCACGTTCGTCGGTCCTGCGGGGGTGCCCAGGGTGAAGCCGAGCAGGGCGCTGTACGTGCCGATCGCGGCGGCGGTCGCGGCCCGCATCACGCGCGGCGAGCTGCGGCCCGGCCGCGCGGTCCCCGACGCGGGCACGCTGTCGCGGCACTACGGCGTCGCCAGGGTCACCGCCCGGCAGGCCGTCGCCCTCCTGGTACGCCAGGGCTGGGCGGTCGAGTCATCCCCGCGCGGCGTCCGCGTGGCCGACCCGTCCACCTGGCCCCGCGAACCCGAGCACGCGTCATCTAGCCTTTGACGGCGCCCGCTGTCATGCCTGTGCCGACGTTGCGTTGCAAGAACAGGAAGAGCAGCAGGGCGGGCAAGGCGAACAGGCTGGCGGCGGCCATGGTGGCGCCCCAGTCGGTGCCGAAGACGTCCCTGAAGGACGAGAGCCACACCGGCAGGGTGCGCTTGTCCTGGGCCTTGATGATCAGCACGTTCACGAACGCGAACTCGTTCCACGCGGTGATGAAGCCGAACAGGGAGGTCGCCATCAGGCCGGGTGCCAGCAGCGGGAAGACCACGCGGCGGAAGGCCGTCATGCGGCTGCACCCGTCCACCTGGGCGGCCTCCTCCAGTTCCGGCGGGATCGCGGCGAGGAAGCCGCGCAGCGTCACGATCGTGAAGGGGAGGGTGAACATGAAGTAGACGCCGGTCAGCATGGCGAGCGAGTCGAGCAGGTCGGTGTCGCGGGCGATGACGAACACCGGCACCAGCAGCGCCTCCCACGGCGCCATCTGCGCGGCGAAGACCGCCACCACGAACGGGCCGCGCCCGCGCCAGCGCATCCGCGCCACCGCGAAGGCCGCGAGCAGCGCCACCCCGAGCGCGATCAGCACCGCGCCCACGGTCACCAGGAGGCTGTTGCGCCAGTACGTCCAGAACCCCGGCGCGTTGACCGCCGTGACGAAGTGGTCGAGCGTCGGGTTCGCGGGCCAGAAGGTGGGCGTGGCCGCCTGGATGTCGCGGGTGGGCTTGAAGGCCGTCAGGAACATCCAGTAGACGGGGAAGATCGTGGTCAGGAGCACGGCGACGGCCGTGGTGTTGAGCAGGACTCTTCTCATGAGCGGACCATCCGGCGCAGGTTGCTGATCAGGGCGGCGGCGAGCACGAGCACCAGCAGGATGGCCACCGCGGAGCCGAGGTCGTAGCGGTGCAGCACGCGGGCGACCTTGAACGCGTAGACGGGCAGGGTGGTCGTGGCGTCGCCGGGGCCGCCCTGGCTGAGCACCCAGATCTGCGGGAAGCACTTGGCCACCCAGATGATCTCCAAGGAGGTGATGAGCGCGAACAGCGACCTGAGCATGGGGAAGGTGACGTGGCGGAACACCTGCCGGCCGGTGCCGCCGTCGATCCTGGCCGACTCGAACAGCTCGCTGGGGATCGTGGTGAGGCCGGCGTACAGGGTGAGCGCGGCGAACGGCACCGACTGCCACACCACGAGCGCCACGAGCACGGCGAACGTGGCGGTGCCGTTCGCGAACCAGGTGTATCCGGCGAACGAGTCGAAGCCGAGCGTGACCAGCAGCCAGTTGACGATGCCCAGCTCCGACTGGAACAACCACTGGAACACCGTGGTCGCCGCGATGATCGGCATGGCCCAGGCGAGGGCGAGCGCGCTCATCAGGGCGAGGCGCAGGCCGCGGCGCAGGTGCTGGAGCATGAGCGCGACGCCGGTGGCCAGGCCCACGATGAGCACGACGTTGATCACCGTCCACACCAGCGTGCGCAGCAGCACCTGCCAGAACTGCTCGCCGCCGAGCAGCTCGGCGTAGTTGTCCAGGCCGACGAACGCGGCCCCGCCCCTGATCAGCTCTCCCATGCGGAAGTGCTGCAGGGAGATCAGCAGCGCTTTGAGCAGCGGGTAGAGCAGGAGGAAGGCCCCGCCCGCCACCGTGGGCGCGATGAGCAGGTAGGGCCAGTACGAGCGGCTCCTCGACCACATTCAGGATCCGCTGTTCAGGGTCGTGGTGATCGACTCGGAGACCTTCTTCGCCTCGGCCGCCGGGTCGCCGCCGGTGAGCACGGCGGTCATGTACTGCTTGATCACGGACGTGGCCTCGACGGCGGCCCAGTTGGGGGTGTTGGGGGTGGCGCGGCCGTAGGCGGCCCCCTTGGCCATGGCCGCGGTGCCCTCGTCGCCGTCGAGCACGCCGGCCAGCGAGGTACGGTTCGGCACGAAGCTCATGGTCTTGGCCAGCTCGGTCTGGAACTGCTCCCCCGCCAGCGCCTTGACCACCTCGTACGCCTGCTCCTGATGCTGGGAGGCGGCCGGGATGACGAGGTCGGAGCCGCCGGTGAAGACGGTGCCCGGCTTGTCGGCCGTCTTGCCGGGGATGGTGAAGAAGCCGATCTTGTCCTTGAGTCCGGCGTCCACCTCCAGCACGCGGGCGGCGATGCCGGGCACGGCGATGATCTGGGCGACCTTGCCCTGCGCGAACACCTCGTGCTGCGGCGGGTTGGCCTCGTCGGCGTCCTTGGGGCCCTTGCCGAGCGCCTGGAGCCGCTTGTAGAAGTCCATGGCGGCGAGCGCCTGCGGGGTGTCGAGCGCGCCCTTCCACCGGCCGCCCTCCTGGACGGCGAGGTCGCCGCCCTCGTCCCAGACGAAGCCGGCGAGGGCGTACCAGGTCTGGCCGGTCAGATAAATGCCCTGATTTCCGCCTTTGTTGAGCTTTGAGGTGATGTCCAGCCACTCGTCGCGGGTGGCGGGCGGCTCCTTGATCCCGGCCTTGTCGAACAACTCCTTGTTGTAGACGACCACACGGTTCGCGGCGTACCACGGGATGCCGTACTGCTTGCCGTCCACGTTGCCCGGCTGCGCCAGGCCCGGCAGCCAGTCCTCGCCCTTGAGGTCGGCCACCTTCGCGGTCAGGTCGGTCACGCCGCCGCTGGCGCTGTACTGGGCGACCTGGGTGTTGCCGACCTCGATCACGTCGGGGGCGTCGGTGCTGGCCAGGGCCGCGGTGACGCGCTCGCCGATGCCGTCCCACTGCTGGATCTGGATGTCGAGGTCCACGTCCTGGTGCGCGGCCTCGTACTCGGTCTCGAACTTCTTCAGCAGTTCCTGCGTGACGCTGCCGTCCATGATCCAGACGGTCAGCTTGGCGGGGGCGTCGGGCGTGGCCGCCTGCGGCTCCTGGGCCGTGCCGCACGCCCCTAGCGCGAACACGGCCGCGAGGGCCAGGATGCGGTTCTTCATCGAAGACCTCCGAGGAAACCCCCGCCTTGAGGCGGGGGAGGATGCCAAGACGTTCCTTGTCCACTGCTGGGGGGTGCCCCGCGCCCGCACCGGGCGGGCGCGGGGGTGTCGGTCACGGGTTGGGGACGGTGTCCCTGAAGGCGGTGCCCGCCGTCCGCAGCGCGGCGACGCGAGAGGTCACGGTGGCGGGCGCGACGACCTCGTTCGCGCTGAAGTAGACGAAGTCCACCTGCTGCCGGTACGTCCGCGTCCCGCTCGCGCCCTGAAGATCGATGAACCACTGGTTGAACATGATCCACATGGGCGTCTCGGGGTAGTGGTCGCCGCCGTGGTCGGCGAACAGGCGGCCGTCCACGTAGTACTTGATGCGGCCGCCGGAGACCTGGATGACCAGGTCGTGCCAGCCGGCGAAGCTCGTGCGCTCCTCGGTGTGGGTGTTCACGGCCAGCCAGGGGTCGTTCCTGTAGGTCTCCCAGCTGGTGGCGTAGAGGATGTTCGACGGCTCGCCCCAGCCGCCGTTCGGCAGGTACTCGAAGTCCAGCTCGCCGTAGTCGGGGTCGAGGTCGTAGCGCAGCGGGGTGATGGTGAAGAACGTCTGCACCACGTGCTCGCCGTCGGGGCCGCTGGTGGGGGCGTCGCTGAAGCGCACGCGGGCGGCGTAGGTGCCTTCGCGGAACTTGCGCTGGGCGGTGGACAGCTCGGTCTGTACGGTGCCGCCGGCGGTGCCGTTCGTGGAGGAGTCGAGCGTCAGCAGGCCGCCGGGGAACGAGACGGCCGACGGCGACCAGGTCGCGCCGGGCACGCCGGGGCCGCCCGACGCCGAGCGCACGGTCCAGCCGCGCTGGGCCAGCCTCGGGTCGGTGGAGCCGGTGTAGGTGAAGTCGTCGAACAGCTCACCGGTGGCGCCCGGGTCGGGGTCGGGATCCGGGTCGGGGTCGGGCTCGGTGCCGGTCGGGGTGCCCCAGGCGAGCTGCCCGTCCACGTGGACGGTGACCTTGTCCCAGTCGGCGTAGGAGGTGTTCGGCCCGTAGGAGTAGTCGTCGCCCTGCTGGAACGACTGCCAGTCCGCTCGGTAGAAGCGCAGCTGCATGTCGCTGGTGTTCTGGCCGGGGCTCAGGCTGCCGGAGGTGAAGCCGACCTCCAGGTACTGCTTGCCGCCCTCCTGCGGGGCGAACCTGCCGGTGATGGTGGAGCAGCCGACCACGGCCCAGGAGCAGGCGAAGCGGTAGGTCTCCGTACCGGTGAGGTAGTAGCGGATCTTGACCTGGCTGAGCGGGATCGTCGTCGTGCCGGTGTTGAACAGGCGCAGCCACGGCTCGGCCTGGGCGGTCATGGCGCCGGGGGCGCTGGTGCGGTACTGGAGGCGGACGGCTTGGGCGGCTGCTGCGGGTGAGGCGATCAGGGTGACCGCGATGAGGACGGCGGGGAGGGCTAAGGAGACAAGACGTTTACCGAAATTTCGGGACATGGGGGGTGGGCTCCTTGCGGTTGTGCGGCTCCCGGGGAGACGTGCGGGCATGCTGAAGACAGGTCGTGGCGCCGAGCCGGCGCCCGGAGTGACGGAGGGTCAGGCGCCGCGGCGGATGCGGCCCGCGTACAGCGCCTCAAGGCGGAGGTTGTGCTCGTCGCCTTCGGGGACGTTCGCCGACAGGTAGACGGGCGGCACCTCGCCGGCTTCGAGCAGGTTGCGGACGGTCTGCGTGACCACGAGCTGGGCCAGCAGCGCGGAGGTGATCGTGGAGACGGCGCCGGTGGCGCCTCCGTCGGGCAGGGGCAGCACGGCG
Source organism: Nonomuraea sp. NPDC049419 (assembly GCF_040676995.1). Classification (NCBI taxonomy): domain Bacteria; kingdom Bacillati; phylum Actinomycetota; class Actinomycetes; order Streptosporangiales; family Streptosporangiaceae; genus Nonomuraea; species Nonomuraea sp. NPDC049419. The sequence continues at coordinate 147,073 of NZ_JBFAQB010000013.1, forward strand.
TCGCCATAGGGCGCGTGGTTGTCCAGGACGACGTCGGCCAGGTCGGCGAGCTTGCGGCCCGAGGGGTGACGGGACGCGACGGCTTCGCTGTGGGTGCGCGAGGTGATCGCGATCAGGTCGTGACCGCGCTCCTTGACGAGGGTGGCGAGCTCGACGACGACGCCGTTCACGCCGGAGTTGGAGATGATGACGAACAGGTCATGCTGCTGGACGGGGGCCAGGTCGAGGATCTGGCGGGCGACGGCGGGGTCGCGTTCGAGGTCGTAGCGGTCCAGCTCGGAGGCGGGGGCGTCGCCGTAACGGACGATGTCTCTGAGCGCGAGCCGGTTGGTGGGCACGAGGCCGCCCGCGCGCCCGGCGATCTCCATGGCCACGGCCTCGGAGTGGCCGGAGCCGAACGCCTGGATGACGCCGCCGCCGGTCAGCGCCTTGGTGAACAGGTCGGCGGCGCGGGAGATCTCGGGGTCTTCGGGGATCGTCCGTACGAGGCGGGCGATGTGCTCCACGAAGTCCTGCGGATTGACAGTCATATATCCCCTTCTGGCAGGCGATGTCCGGCGACCGCGCGGACGGTCACGTCGAACGCCTGCTTCGTCCGTTCATAGGTGCGCTGCGCCACCGACACGTACACGACGTCCAGCACCAGCAGCTGCGAGTGGATCGCGGCGAACCCCTCGGAGCGGAAGCTGGTCGCCCTGCTGGCCGTGGTGAGCACCAGCTCGGCCACCTCGGCGAGCGGCGAGCGCGGCTGCGAGGTGACGGCGACGGTGATCGCGCCGTGGCTGCCCGCCTCCGCCAGCACCTCGATGACCTCGCGCGTCCTGCCGCTGTGGGAAATGCCGATCGCCACGTCGCCCTGGCCGAGCAGCGCCGCGTCCGTCAGCGCGGCGTGCGCGTCGGACCTGCTCCACGTCGGCACGCGCATCCGCTGCAGCCGGTACTCCATCTCGCTGGCCACCGCCGCGCTGCTCGACACCCCGAACAGCAGCACCCGCCCCGCCCTGGCCACGGCCTGCGCGACCTTCTCGACCACGGCCAGGTCGAGCTGGTCGCGGGTCTCCTGGATGAGGCGGATGTCGTTGCCGGAGACCACCCCGAGCACGCGTTCGAGGCTGTCGTCGGGCAGGATCTCCTGGCCGATGTCGGTCTCCCACGTCTGCTGCGCGACCCGGCCCGACTCGGTGGCGATGGCCACCCGCAGCTCGGCGTACCCGGCGAAGCCGAGCGCCCGGCAGAAGCGGGTGATCGTGGCGGTGGACGTCCCGCTGCGCTCGGCGAGGTCGACGATGGTCAGCCGGACGGTCTCGCCCGGCGCCTCGAGGATGGCGTCCGCCACCTTGCGCAGCGCCTCGGGCAGGTCGGGCCGGTCGGCTCTGATGCGGTTGAGGAGGTCCACGCGGTGATAATTATGCTCACCACCCGCCTCCGTCAAGGCCATCGGGTGATAATTCTTGTCACCAGCTGAGCAGCGCGGCGCTTCCGTAGCTGCCGCCGAAGCCGGTCACGAGCGCGGTCGCGGCGCCCGCGCGCAGCTCGCGTACGGCCTGGGCCACGTTGTTCAGGCCGTGCACGTAGCCCTCCGACAGCAGGCCGCCGTGCGGGTTCACCCAGGCGTGCCGGCGCTCCAGCAGGTACGCCCCCAGCTCCCCCCGCTCGACCAGCCCGAAGTCCTCAAGCTGGCGGGGCACCAGCCACGAGTACGCGTCGTAGGGCAGCATCGCGTCCACGTCGCGCGGCTTCATGCCGGACGCCTCCCACAGCATGGGAGCCACGTACGCGGAGAAGATCGCCGTCACGTCGGGGGCACGGTCCATCGCGGAGCAGCCCGGCCCTCCCCCGCGCACCACGGCCCGCACCCTGGGCCCGCCGAGCGCGCCGCTGACCAGCAGGGCGCAGGCGCCGTCGGTCTCCTGGCAGCAGTCGGCCGTGCGCAGGGGCGTGCAGACGTACGGGCGGGCGAGGTAGTCGTCGAGGGTGAGCGGCTCGCGGCGCAACGCCCTGGGGTTGCCCGCGGCGTTCCGCCTGGACTGGTCGACGACGGCGTGCAGGTGCTCGGCGGTCAGGCCGGTGTCGTGCAGGTAACGGGTGGCAGCCAGGGCGAACATCGGGATCGGACCGGCCATCCCGTACGTGAACTCCTCCTGCGGCCCGGTGCTGACCACGTTCATGCGCCTGCCCGAGCGGCCGTTGAGCGCCCGGTAGACGAGCACGTGGCGGGCCAGGCCCGCCTCGATGAGCAGCGCCGCGTCCCCCAGGATCGAGGCCGCCTGCGTGCCGCCGCCGGCGATGTCGTTGTGCCAGCCGAGCCGCTCGATCCCGAGCGCCCTGGCGACCTGGACGACGGGCACGGAGTCGTTCATGTGGTAGCTGAGCAGCGCGTCCACCTCGGGCGGCGCGATGCCCGCGTCCGCGCAGGCCGCCCGGCACGCCGCCGCGGCCAGCTCGCGCTCGCGCTCCCCCGACCGCCTGCTCAGCGCCGTCATCCCGACGCCCGCCACGGCCGCACGTCCCGCGAAGGGCCGCATCCACCCTCCTCCGCTCCTCAGCCAGACTAGCGCTTGCTTGGGGAAGCGAAAAGAGATGACTGCAGAACTTCACGAAAGCTGTCCGGTCTTGTAATACGGAGGTGCGATCTACCGATAGCTCATCATCATCACGCCGAGGTGAGCGATGGATCTACGCTATGTCCGGTACGCCATGGCGATCGCGCGGGCGGGCAGCCTCCGACGGGCCGCCGCCGCCCTGCACATCGCTCAACCCACGCTGTCCGAGCAGCTCAGGGCGCTGGAGAAGGAGATCGGGGTCGAGCTGTTCAGCCGCTCGTCGAGCGGGGTGCAGCTGACCGAGGCGGGCGAGGCGTTCCTGGCGCAGGCCACGGTCGCCCTCGACGCCTTCGAGCGCGCGGTCGTCGCCGCGCGCGGCAAGGGCACGACGGCCCGCCTGGGCGTCGCCGACGGGCTCGCCGACGTCGTCGCCCGGCTGCTGTCCCAGCTGCACACCGGCCGCTTACGCGTCGCGCCGATGGGCACCGCCGAGCAGATCGTCTCCATCGCCGACGGCACCCTGCAGGCCGGGCTCGGGTACGCGCCCGGCTCGCTGCCCCGGGGCGTGGCGCGCATGCTGGTCCACCGCTTCCCCGTACGCGCCCTGCTGCCCCGCGAGCACCACCTGGCCGAGTACGACGCCGTGTCGCTGGCCGACCTCGCCGGCGAGCCGCTGCTGATGCCGGAGTCGGACGCGGTGGCCGGGGCCCGCCGGTTCCTGGAGGGCTTCGTCCGTCACGGCCTGCATCCCCGCCTGGGTCCCGCCGCCGCCACCCACGACCTGGTGATCACGATGGTCGGGGAGGGCGCCGGTTACGCGCTCTGCGTCCATGAGGGCACCACCGTGCCGGACTCGGTGACGTTCGTCCCGGTCAAGGAGGACACGCCGCCCATCGAGGTGGTCTTCCTCTGGAACCGCCAGGCCGACGTGCACGAGCTGGTGAGCGCCGCACGGCATCTCGCACGATCTGGATAGTACTATTATCCAATAATGCGCATCTCCGAACTCAGCGCCAAGTCCGGCGTGGCGATCCCGACGATCAAGTACTACCTGCGCGAGGGCATGCTGCACCAGGGCGAGCAGACCGCCGCGACCAGGGCCGAGTACGACGAGACGCACCTGCGCAGGCTCCGCATGATCCGCGCCCTCCTCGAGGTCGGCCGGCTCTCCGTCGCCTCCATCAAGAAGGTCATCGCCGCCGTCGAGGACGAGTCCCTGCCCACCCACCGCGTCCTCGGCACCGCCCACTACGCCCTCAGCCCCGCCGTGGACCCAGAGCAGACCGAGGAGTGGCGCTCGGCCCGCGCCCTGGTGGACGATCTGGTCACCGAACTCGGCTGGGACATCACCGAGGAGGCCCCCACCCGCGACGAACTGGCCCAGACCATCGTCAGGATGCGCCAGCTCGGCCTGTCCATCGACCTGGCCCCGTACGTGGAGGCGGCCCGCCGCCTGGTGTCGGAGGTGGAGATGGACGTGATCCCCTTCGACGGCCCCCGCGACGCCGCCGTGGAGGCCATGGTGCTCGGCACGGTCCTGTACGGCAGAGCCCTCGACACCTTGCGCCGCATGGCCCACGAATCAGAATCCGCCCGGAGGCTCGCCCCCTGACAAGGACCGCCCCTCTTACACCGCCGCGGACGGTTGCCATGGAGGAGAAGGCGCTGGCCATCTGGGCGCCGGGTGAGGAGTCGGGGCGCGCCCGTTTCGGGCTGACCGTCGGCCCCGACGGGCAGCGCTTCCGGCTGGACAGCCCGGAGCTCGTGATCGGCTAGATCAGCTCGTTGGCGCGCAGCACCTGGACGGCGTGCACGGTGGCCGCGCCGCGCCACTCCATGGAGCCGGCGGGTGAGAAGCGGGCGTAGTCGACCACCCAGCCGCCGTCGTCCTGCTGCTCGCCGGCCAGCCTGACCAGGTCGGCGGCGATCACGGCGGGGTCGAACAGGGCGCGGGCCGCGCTGCCCGGGTAGGGGGCGAAGTCGAGGGGGCGCAGGGCCTCGTTCTCGGTGCCGCCGCCGACGGGCACCCTGCCGTCGTCCGGGATGTACGCGCCGAGCCGTTTGAGCAGGTCGGCGGCTGCGGGGTGGCGGTCGTGGACGGCGTCGAGGAAGCGGACGGCGAAGGACAGCACGTACGCGTGCGGGCGCTCCTCCATGGCGCGGATGGTCTCGATGCAGTAGCGGGTGGCCCGCTCCAGCCAGGGGTGCTCGGCCACCGCCCGGTCGTGGGCGGCCACCCGGTGGGCGACGGCGGCGGTGACGGCGGTGATCTGCAGCGACGAGGAGGCAGGGTCGGCGCTCGCCCACCACGTCGCGGTGCCGGTGGAGACCCCGACCGGCAGGGCGAAGGGCAGGCCGCCGTCGGGCAGCGTCACGGACTCCAGCCAGTCGCACAGGGCCGCGGCATGCGGCGACGTGACGGGGCCGGCCTCCTCGAAGACCTCGAAGGCGTGCAGGGCCGCGCCCGGCTGGCTCTCCGGCGAGCGCAGGTCGGGCTCGAGGCCCCAGCCGTAGCCGCCGTCGGGGTTGCGGTAGGCGTCGAGTGCGGCGAGTGCGCCGGTCGCGTCCTCCTCGCCCATGAGCAGGCCGTAGCGGCGGCGGTCGAGGACGCGGGCGTGCCCGGCCATGAAGCCGGGGACCGCGGACAGGTTCACGTTCATGCCTGTCATCGTGCCCAGACCGCCGCCGCCCGGTCTTGTAGGTATCGGACACGCCGCCGGTGCGAGCATGGGGGCATGGGGGAAGAGCGGGCGCGGGAGATGTTCGCGGGGCAGCCGGTGGCCAGGATGGCGCGGCTGGCCGAAGACGGGACGCCGCGGATCGTGCCCATCACGTTCGCGCTGCTCGACGGCGCCATCGTGACGGCCGTCGATCACAAGCCCAAGACGACCATGCGGCTCGGACGGCTGCGCGACATCGCCCGCGACCCCGCCGTCAGCGTGCTGGCCGATCACTACGAGGACGACTGGGCGCGGCTGTGGTGGGTGCGCGCCGACGGCACGGCCGAAGAAGCGGACGACCCGGGAACCCGCGAGCGGGCGCTGGCCGCCCTCGCCGCCAAGTACGCCCAATACCGGGAGCGCCCGCCCGCCGGCGCCGTCATCCGCGTCGAGGTGACCCGCTGGAGCGCGTGGGCGGCTAGTCCCTGACCGTGACCGGGCGTTTCAGCAGCCACAGCGCGGCGCGCTGGAGCAGCGTCCTGTGCACCTCGTTGTCGTACGACCTGGTGTCGTGGCCGAGCGCGTCGTACAGGACCCGCCCCCTGCGCACCGGCCTGGCCCACACCAGGGGCTGGCCGCTCGCCGACGAGGCCAGCGGCCGGACGTCGGGGAGCACGTCGAGGTCGCTGTAGACCTCGTCCACCACGTCGAAGTCGCGCAGGCCGTCCACGACCGGATGCCCGCCGTGCACCCGCACGCCCGTCCAGCCGAGCGGCGGGTGGTGCGACTTGGGCCAGACCCAGCAGCCGCCGAGCACGCGCGGCCAGCCCTGCCAGTCGTCGAAGCAGATCGCCGCCGAGTGCATGCACAGCAGCCCGCCGCCCTGGTCGAGATGGTCGAGCAGGGTGGCCCGCGCGCCGGCCGGCAGGGTGAAGCGCCACTGGTCGCGCAGGCCGGCGAAGCGGTCCTGGGTCATCTGCCAGCGCAGCGCGTTGACCGTGATGAGCTGGAACTCCGACGGCTCGCTGAGCGCTCCCGCGATGTCCTCGGTGATCTCCGACTCGACCCCCACCTCGGCGAGCACCTCCGCGAGCGCGGCCGATGTGGCGGCGAAGTCGTGGAACAGGCCTCCAGAAAGGATGAGATTTCTCGCCACCCGCCCAGCCCATCATGCCTGTCGCGGCATTACCACCCGTACCGGCACAGCCGTACGAGCGGCCCGGCCCGCACGATCTATAGTCGGCCGTATGGATCTCGGCATCTCGGGCAAGGTCGCCCTCGTCACCGGTGGCAGCGCGGGCCTCGGCCTCGCGGCGGCCAAGAGTCTCGCACGGGAGGGCTGCGACGTGTGCGTCAGCGCCCGCGACCCGGAGAAGCTCGCGGACGCGGTGGTGGAGCTGCAGGAGTTCGGCAAGGTCGTGCACGCGGTGCTGGCCGACGTGGAGGATCCGGCCGCCGCCCGGCGGGTGGTCGAGGAGACGCGCGACGTGCTCGGTCCCGTCGACATCCTGGTGGCCAACGCGGGCGGGCCTAAGCCGGGCCGGTTCGACGAGGTCGGGCTGGACGACTGGGACGCCGCCGTCCAGCGCAACCTGCTCGGCATGGTCAGGCTGATGCACGCGGTGCTGCCGGAGATGCGCTCGCGCGGCTGGGGCCGGATCGTCACCATCACCGGCAGGTCGGCCCGCGAGGTGATCGACGGGCTCGCGCTGTCCAACGCCATGCGTACGGCCGTCGCGGGCGTGGTGCGCACCCTGGCCCGCGAGGTGGGCGGCGAGGGGGTGCTGGTCAACAACGTGATGCCGGGGCCCATCGAGACCGAGCGGCTGCGTCAGCTCGCCGGCGACGAGGCGGCGCTGCGCGAGCGCGGCGCGGGCGTGCCGGTGGGGCGGGTCGGGCGGCCCGAGGAGGTGGGCGACGTGGTGGCGTTCCTGGCCAGCGAGCGGGCGTCCTACGTGAACGGGGTGTCGCTGCTGGTGGACGGCGGGGAGGCCAGGGTCATCGCCTGAGCAGGGTGCCGACGACGGCGGCGGCCCACTCCTCGTCGCCGTGGCCGGGCAGGTCCACGAAGCGCGCGAGGTTGGCCCGGTGGAAGCAGGCGCCCATGAGCATCGACGCCGCCGCGTCCGCGTCGAGACCGGCGTCGACGCGGCCGGCGCGCTGCTCGTCCCGCAGGATGCCGGCCAGCACCTGGATCGGCACGTGCGGCCCGGCGCCCCGCTCGGCCAGCATGGCGCGGAACCCGGTGATCAGCGCCGGGTCGCCGAGCAGGCCGCCGGCGATGCCCTGGGCGCGGGTGTAGAAGCCCAGCGCGGCCAGCGTGAACGTGACGAGGTTCGTGCGCAGGTCGCCCCGGCCGGCGGCGGCGCGCAGCTCCTCCAGCGCCGGGCCCAGCGCCGGCATGCGCTCCGTCACCACGGCGAGGAACAACTCCTCCTTGCCGGCGAAGTGCTTGTAGAGCAGCGCCTCGGAGCACGCCGCCTGTTTCGCGATGCGCTTGGTGGTGGCCCCCGAGATGCCGAACTCCTGAATCGCCTGCTCAGCGGCGTCGATGATGCGTTCGCGGGTGCCCATCCGCCCATGATATGAGCGGTGTCTCGCCCATACCCGAGCACATGACATCCTTCCTAGTAGGAGCGCAGGAAAGGGCGAATCGCATGGACAAGCCGGTCATCGTGACCGTGGATGACGATCCAGGCGTCTCGCGGGCGGTCGCCCGTGATCTGAGACGCCGTTACGGGCAGGAATACCGGATCGTCCGCGCCGAGACGGCGAGGGACGGCATCGACGCCGTACGCGAGATGCGGCTGCGCGGCGACGAGATCGCGGCGATCCTGGCCGACTACCGCATGCCGCAGATGAACGGCGTGCAGTTCCTCGAAGCCGCCATGGACCTTTATCCCTACGCGCGCCGCGTGCTGCTGACCGCCTACGCCGACACCGACGCGGCCATCCAGGCGATCAACGTGGTCGACCTCGACCACTATCTGCTCAAGCCGTGGGACCCGCCGGAGGAGAAGTTCTACCCGGTGATCGACGGGCAGCTCGACGCCTGGCTGCGCACCGACCGGGTCGAGCGCTCCGAGCTGCGGGTGGTGGGCGACCGGTGGTCGGCGCCGTCGTACAAGGTGCGCGACTTCCTGGCCCGCAACCACGTGCCGTACCAGTGGCTGCTGGCCGACGACCCGGAGGGCGCGCAGCTGGTGAAGGCGGCGGGCGACGACAGCCACCTGCCGCTGGTGGTGACGGCCGACGGCACCACGCTGGAGTCGCCCGACCAGGCGACGCTGGCCGCGGCGGTGGGGCTGTCCACGACGCCGGCGACCGACTTCTACGACCTGATCGTGGTGGGCGGCGGGCCGGCCGGGCTCGGGGCGGCCGTCTACGGCGCCTCGGAGGGGCTCAACACCGTGCTGGTGGAGGCGTACTCGTCGGGCGGGCAGGCGGGCCAGAGCTCCCGCATCGAGAACTACCTGGGCTTCCCCGACGGCGTCTCAGGGCAGCAGCTGGCCGACCGGGCGCGCAGGCAGGCGCTGAAGTTCGGGGCCGAGCTGCTGACCCCGCGCAAGGTGAGCAGCCTGGAGGCGCGCGGGCAGGCGCGGGTGGTCGGGTTCAAGGACGGCGGGGAGATCGCGGCGCACGCGGTGATCCTCGCGACCGGCGTCACCTACCGGCGGCTGGAGGCGCCGGGCCTGGAGGACTTCGTGGGCCGCGGCGTCTTCTACGGCGCCGCGCTGACCGAGGCGCCCTCGTGCAAGGACACCGAGGTGTACATCGTCGGCGCGGCCAACTCGGCCGGGCAGGCGGCCGTCTACCTGTCGGGATTCGCGAGCAAGGTCCACTTGTTGGTGCGGGGTGACGGTCTGGAGAAGTCCATGTCCCACTACCTCATCGAGCAGATCGCCGCGCTGCCCAACATCGAGGTGCACCTGCAGACCCAGGTGGCCGGCGCGGCCGGCGACAGTCACCTGGAGCGGCTCACGCTGTCCACCAAGGGCGAGGAGCGCACGGTGGACGCGCAGTGGTTGTTCGTGTTCATCGGGGCCCGGCCGTACACCGACTGGCTGGGCGAGACGATCGAGCGGGACGCGCGCGGGTTCGTGCTGACGGGGCCCGACCTGGTGCAGGGCGGCCAGCGGCCGCGCAACTGGCCGCTGCGGCGGGAGCCGTACTTCCTGGAGACCAACCTGCCCGGGGTGCTGGCCGCGGGCGACGTGCGCGCCGAGTCGATCAAGAGAGTGGCCTCCGCCGTCGGCGAGGGCGCCATGGCCGTCGCGCTCGTGCACCGCTACCTGGAGAAGCAATGATCGACATCGACGAGCTCCGCAAGCTGTTCCTGTTCGAGCGCCTCAGCGACGAGCAGCTCTCCAAGCTCGCGGCCAGCGGCCGCGTGCAGACCTACGCCCAGGACGAGGACGTCGTCCGGCAGGGCGAGCCCGCCGAGTGCTTCGCGGTGCTGCTGGAGGGTGAGATCCAGATGATCAGCGAGACGGTCAGCGCCGGCACCGTCGCGATGCCCCGCACCTCCCAGCCCGGCGTGTACGGCGGCGCCACCGCCGCCTACCTCGGCGACCGCGCCCCGCTCACCTACCAGCACACGCTGCGCGCAACAGCGCCGTCGCGGATGTTCATGCTGCCGGCCAAGAAGTTCGCCTACATCGTGGCCGAGTGGTTCCCGATGGCGATGCACCTGCTCGACGGGCTGATGTCGGGCGGGCGGATGCAGCGGGAGATCATCGACAGGCGGCAGCGGCTGACCGCGCTCGGCACGATCACCGCCGGGCTCACCCACGAGCTGAACAACCCGGCCGCGGCGGCCGTGCGGGCGGTGGGCGAGCTGCGCTCGCTGATCGCCGGCTCGCGGCTGCAGCTGGCCCAGCTCGCCGAGGACGGCATCCCGCCGGAGAAGCTGCGGGCGCTGATCGAGGCGCAGGAGGCGTGCACGAGCAAGCTGGGCGAGCAGCCGCAGCGCTCACCGCTGGAGATCTCCGACGCCGAGGACGAGCTGGGCGAGGCTCTTGAGGAGATCGGCGTCGAGGACGCGTGGGACCTCGCGCCCGCCCTGGTCAGCGCGGGCTTCTCCGGTAAGGACCTGGAGAAGGTGCGCACGAAGGTCGGCGAGGAGCACACCCCGAAGGCGCTGCACTGGCTGTCGGAGGCGGTGGAGATCGCGCAGATGCTCAACGAGGTGGCCGAGGCGACCGAGCGCATCACCACGCTCATCCGCTCGGCCAAGCAGTACTCCCAGATGGACCGGGCTCCGTTCCAGCAGGCCGACGTGCACGAGCTGCTCGACAGCACGATCGCGATCTTCCGCGGCAAGATCCCGCCCGGCATCACCGTGGTCACCGACTACGACCGCACGCTGCCGGAGATCCCCTGCTACGCGGGCGAGCTCAACCAGGTCTGGACGAACCTCATGCACAACGCGCTCGACGCGATGGGGCAGGAGGGCACGCTGACCATCCGCACGGCGTACGACGAGGACGAGGCCATCGTGGAGATCGGCGACACCGGTCATGGCGTGGCCGAGGAGATCAAGGACCGCATCTTCGACCCGTTCTTCACGACCAAGACCGTGGGCGAGGGCACGGGGCTGGGGCTGGACATCTCGTACCGGATCGTGGCGGGCCGGCACGGCGGCGAGATCAAGGTCCGCTCGACGCCGGGCGACACGTGGTTCGAGGTACGCCTGCCGCTGCGTGAGCCCGCCGCCACTGGCTGAGTTTTTACCCCGACTTGTCAGGATGTCTTCTGACCGCATGTAATGGGTGACCGAAATGCGGAAAGGAGATGACCCGGTGGCGACCCCCGAGACGATGACGGGATCGCGTTCGCTGAACGCGCTGCTCAAGATGCTCGGGGGGATCGAGCGGCTGGGGAACCGGCTGCCGCATCCGTTCTGGCTGTTCGTCATCCTGAGCGTGCTGCTGTCGCTGCTGAGCTGGGCGCTCGCGGCGGCCGGGGTTTCGGCCGTCAACCCGGCCACGGGGGAGACCGTCGCGGCCAAGAACCTGCTGTCCGTCGAGGGTGTGCGGATGATGGTCGGCGACGCGATCGAGAACTACACCTCGTTCCCGCCGCTCGGCACGATCCTCGTCGTCATGCTCGGCGTCGCCGTCGCGGAGCGGTCGGGGCTGCTGGCCGCGGTGCTCCGCTCGGGCGTGTCGCGGGTGTCGCCGCGGTGGGTGACGTTCGCGCTGTCGTTCACCGGGATGGTCGCGCACGTGGCCTCCGACGCCGCGTACGTGGTGCTCATCCCGCTCGGCGCGCTGGCCTTCCGCGCGGTCGGGCGCAGCCCGATCCTCGGCATCGTGGTGGCGTTCGTGTCGATCTCGGCCGGTTATGACGCCAGCCCCGTCGTCACCCCCGTGGACGCCATCCTGTCCGGCCTGACCACCGCCGCCGCCCACACGATCGACCCCGGCTACACGGTCACGCCGCTGGCGAACTACTTCTTCTCGCTCGTGTCGTCCGTCGTGCTGGCCGCCGTCATCACGCTGGTGACCGAACGGGTGCTGGCCCGCCGCGTCGAGTCGATCCCCGTGGACCCCGACGCCGACGAGGACGACCTCGGCTCGCTCAAGCTGACCCCCGAGGAGCGACGGGGGCTGCGGGCCGCGCTGATCACGCTCGTGGTGTTCGCCGCCGCGCTGACGGCCGCCGTCCTGCCGTCGGGGTCGCCGCTGCGCGGTGAGGGCGGCAGCATCGTGCAGTCGCCGCTGCTCACCTCGATCGCCGTCTTCCTCGGCCTCGCGTTCCTGGCCGTCGGCTGGGCGTACGGCAAGGCGGCCGGCACCGTCACCCGCGGCGGCGACATCCCCGGCTTCATGGTGCACGGCGTGCGCGAGATGGCGCCTATCCTCGTGCTGTTCTTCGCGATCTCGCAGTTCCTCGCCTACTTCAAGTGGACCGGCATCGGCCAGATCCTCGCCATCGACGGCGCCGGGCTGCTGAAGTCGGCCGGGGTGAGCGGCTCGGTCGTCTTCCTCGGCATCCTGCTCGTGGTCACCGTGATCAACCTCGTGGTGACCAGCGGGTCGGCCCAGTGGGCGCTCGTCGGCCCGGTGTTCGTGCCGATGCTGATGCTGCTGGACATCCCGCCCGAGTACACCCAGGCCCTCTACCGCATCGCCGACTCCTGCACCAACGCGATCACCCCGATGAGCCCCTATTTCGTGATGGCGCTCGGCTTCCTGCAGCGTTACCGCCGCTCGGCCGGCATCGGCACGCTGGCCTCGATGACGATCCCGCTCGCGCTCACCCTGCTCGTCGTCTGGACGCTGCTGTTCTACGTCTTCTGGTGGCTGGGCGTGCCGCTCGGCCCCGGAGCCCCCGTCCCCTAGTACACCCGTTGGAAGGATTCTCGTGTTGATCACCGACTGGACCCGGCAGGTCCTGCCGGCCATGCTCGACGACCTCAGGGCCGTGGTGGAGCTGGAGACCAACAGCTACGACAAGGCCATGCTGGTCAAGGGGCTGCGGGCGATCAGGGCGAGGGTGGTCGGCCACCTGGGGACACCGGACGACGAGATCCTGCACGAGGGCGGCCAGCACGGCGACATCCTTGAGCTGTTCTACGAGGGCACCGCGCCCGGCACGATCCTCATGCTCAGCCACTACGACACGGTCTGGCCCACCGGCACGCTCAAGAGCTGGCCGTTCACCGTCGTCGAGGGCAAGGCGACCGGGCCCGGCGTCTTCGACATGAAGACCGGGCTCGTGCAGTCGATCTGGGCGCTGCGCGGGCTGCGCGAGCTGGGCCTGCCGCACCCGAGCGTGCGCTTCCTGTTCAACGGCGACGAGGAGATCGGCAGCCCGGCCTCCCGCGAGCACATCGAGGCGGCCGGCGAGGACGCGCTCGCCACCCTCGTCTTCGAGGCGTCGCTGGACGGGGCGCTCAAGACCGCGCGCAAGGGCGTCGGGCTGTTCAACGTGAGCGTCACGGGGGTGGAGGCGCACGCGGGGCTGGACCCGTATGCGGGGGCCAACGCCATCCACGCGCTCGCCGAGCTGGTCACCACACTCGCCGGGGCCGGCTCCCGCGAGCGCGGCACGACCGTGAACGTCGGCCTCATCAGCGGCGGCACCGGCCGCAACGTCACCGCGGGCCGCGCCACCTGCGGCATCGACGTCCGCGTGACCGACCCGGCCGAGATGGGCCGCATCGACGACGTGTTCGCCGGGCTGCGCGCCTCAGACTCGCGCGTCACGATCTCCGCCACCGGCGAGTGGAACCGGCCTCCGATGGTCCAGAACGCCGCCTCACAGCGGCTGTTCAAGGAGGCGCAGGGGGTGGCGGCCGGGTTCGGCTGGACCCTCGACCAGGCGTCGGTGGGCGGGGCCAGCGACGGCAACTTCGTCTCGGCCCTGGGCCGCCCGGTCCTCGACGGCATGGGCGCCGTCGGCGACGGGGCCCACGCGCGGCACGAGCACGTCCTGGTCGAGCACATCCCGGAGCGCACCGCCCTCACCATGGGCCTGATCACCGCCCTGGCGTAGGTCTCCTCTTCGCGGCAGGTCCGCTGGAAACGCCTGTGATACGCTCCCAAGCGAGCGCTTGGTTTTCCGTTGAGGGGCGGCCGCCGTATGAAGTTCTCGACCTTCCACCTCTTCCACCGCTTCGACGGGCAGAGCTTCAAGGACGTCTACGACTACCACCTGGAGCTCATCGAGCTGGCCGAGGAACTGGGGTTCGACGGGGTGCGGCTGGCCGAGCACCACTTCCGCGACTACGGCGTCGCGCCCAACCTGTTCACCGTGCTCGCCCACGCCGCCGCCCGCACCGAGCGGCTGCGGCTCGGCACCGGGATCGTGGTGCTCCCGCTGCACAACCCCGTGCACGTCGCCGAGGAGGCGGCGCAGGTGGACGTGCTGTCCGGCGGCCGGCTCGAACTCGGGATCGGGCGCGGGTACCAGAGCTACGAGTTCGAGGGGTTCGGGGTCGACCTGGCGGAGGCGCGGGACCGGTTCAACGAGGCGCTGGAGGTCATCGTCGGGCTCTGGACGCGGGAGTCGTACCAGCACGAGGGGAAGTTCTACCGGACCGGCACCGAGGTGTCGCTGGTGCCGCGCCCGCTGCAGAACCCGCACCCGCCGCTGCACGTCGCGGCCGTCTCGCCGGAGACCGTCACCATGTACGCCGAGCGCGGCCTGCCCATCCTGGCCGACCCCGCGGCCCCGTTCCGCAAGGTCGTCAAGGCGGCCGGGACCTGGCGGGAGACGGCCGCGCGGGCGGGGCATCCGGCGGCGGAGGCCGAGCTGGTGGTGGCGCGCAGCGTGTACGTCGCCCGCACCCTGGAGCAGGCCCGCGCCGACCAGGAGAGGTTCGAGGCGTCGTTCGACCGCTCGCGCATCTTCAACGAGCGCAGCGCCCCCATCGACCCGCGCACCGGACGGGCCGCGCAGGGCTTCGAGTACTACCAGGACCGCTACCTCAAGGGCGGCACCGTCTCGCCGGACTTCCGCTGGGAGCAGCTGGAGGTGATCGGCGACCCGGCCCGGGTGATCGAGCAGATCGCGCTGCTGCGCGACGCCGGGTTCGGCAACCTCCTGTGCGACTTCGGCAGCACCCGGCCGATGCCGCTGGAGGACATGAAGCGGGTCATGCGCTTCTTCGCGACCGAAGTCATGCCGGCCTTTGGAGGCGGACGATGATCCACAGCCTGACCCTGTCCGACGCCCTCGCCGAGCACGCCCGCAGCAGGCCGCAGGCCACGGCCGTGGTGGACGGCGAAGTCCGGCTCACCTACCCGGAGCTGGACGAGCGCGTCTCCCGGCTGGCGGCGGCGCTCGACGGGCTCGGCGTCGGGGCCGGTGACCGGGTGGTGTGGCTCGGGCAGAACGCGTACGCGGTGCTGGAGCTGCTGCTCGCCTGCTCCCGGCTGGGCGCGGTGCTGTGCCCGGCGAACTGGCGGCAGTCGCTCGACGAGCTGCGGTTCGTGCTCGGCGACCTGGCGCCGGCCGCGGTCGTGTGGGAGCCGTCGGACCTCACCGCGGCGCTGCGCGACGAGGCGGGCGGCGCGTGGGTGCGCGCGGGTGAGGAGTACGAGCGGCTGATCGCGGGCGCCGAGCCGAGGGAGTTCGCGCAGGTCAACGATGGCGAGCCGGCCCTGGCCCTCTACACGGCGGCCTTCTCCGGACGTCCGAGCGCCGCCCTGCTCAGCAGCGCCGCGCTGCTCGCGCACGCCACCACCCTGCTCGTGGTCCGGCGGATGGAGCCCGGCTTCACCTTCCTCAACAACGGGCCGCTCTTCCACGTCGGGACGATGATGTTCTGCCTGGCCACGTTCCAGATCGGCGGCACGAACGTCTTCACCCCCGCCTTCGACCCCGAGGAGGTGTGCCGGCTGATCGACGCCGAGCGGGTGACGCAGGCGTTCCTGTTCGGGCCGATGATCGACGCCGTCGCGAAGGCGAACGCGGGCGGCAAGTACGACCTGTCCTCGCTGCGCTTCGTCGCCCACTCCGCCGAGTGGGACGACATGATCACCGTGGACGACTCGCCGTGGTGCCGCTCGAAGATGGGCGGGTACGGGCAGACCGAGGTGGGCGGGATGCTGACCTTCCTCGGGCTGGCCGAGGGCGAGGCGGGGCCGGCGGGACGTCCTTCGCCGCTGGCGCAGGTGCGGATCCTGGCGCCGGACGGGGGCGAGGTGCCGGTCGGGGAGGTCGGGGAGATCTGCGCCCGCGGCAAGACCCTCTTTTCCGGATATTTCGCCCGGCCCGACTTAAATGCGGAAAAGTCGCGGTACGGCTGGCACCACACCGGCGACCTCGGCCGCCGCGAACCCGACGGCACCATCACCTTCATCGGCCCCAAGCTGCGCATGATCAAGTCAGGCGCCGAGAACATCTACCCCGCCGAGGTCGAGCGCGCGCTCAAGACCCACCCCGCCGTGGCCGACGCCGCCGTCATCGGCGTCCCCGACCCCGACTGGCACCAGACGGTCAAGGCCGTCGTGTCCCTGAAACCGGACGCCACCGCCACGGAGGACGACCTGATCGCGCACGTCAGGGGCCTGCTGGCGGCGTACAAGCGCCCGCGCCACCTCACGTTCGTGGACACGATCCCGAAACGCGGCTTCACCCCCGACTACGACGCCCTGGACGAGGCACACGGCGGCGGCAACTACCCGGGCGCCTGACGCGCCCCCCGACGAGGGCCCGCCCGTCACCTGGGTCACAGGATCGCCAGCGGGCTGAGCGGGCTGCCGGTGCCGCCCTCGATCCGCAGGGGGGCCGCGACGAACACGAAGTCCGTACGTCCCCTCGCCGCCAGCTCCTCCAGCCACACCATCTCGATCAGGTGGATGCCGTGCCGGTGCAGGAGCAGCAGGTGCAGGTCGTCCTCGACGGGCTCCTGCGACATGCCGCGCCCGTCGAGCCCGCCGACGGCGGCGTTGTCGCAGGCGACGGCGGCCACGTCGTGCCCGGCCAGCCAGCGGCCCGCCTCGGCGGACAGGCCAGGCTGTCCCGACCAGTACTCCTCGCGCGACCGCTCCCACACCAGCGGCCAGCCCGTACGCACCACGGCCACGTCACCGGGGCGCGGCGTGGTGATGGCGGCCAGTTCGGCGGCCGAGACGCGGTGCTCGGCGGGCAGGTGGTCGAGCCCGAGGTGACGGGGAACGTCGTAGAGCACGCCCCTCGCCACCACGCCACCCGCGTGCTCGATGCCGCACCTCGTGGCGCCGTACGAGCGGACGCGGGCGGCCGGGTGGCCGTTGTAGAGCTCGTCGCCCGACCACATGTGGCACAGCGCGTCCATGTGGGTGGTCGTGCCGTGGTGGCTGACGAGCAGGGCGTCGTCGGCCACCCGCAGGCCGGGGCCGACGGGGCGGGCGCCGGCCGCGTAGTCGCCGCCGTCCACGCTCATGAAGTGCTGCGGCAGCGGGCGGCCCGGCAGGTGCGGGACGGTGCCGGGCGCGGGCGACGAGGTGGCGCCCCTGATCGGCAGGGCCAGGTTCAGCACCTCGCCGGTGGTGGCGCTGCGCAGGGCGTCGAGCACCACGGACGGGGTGAGCAGGTTGAGGGTGCCGCGCTGATCGTCTGGGCCGAATCGTCCCCAATTGTTAGGCTCGTGGATCACGTAAGCACTCCCTTTCCCCGCTGGAGGTCCGATGTACTGCGACCCGCGCTTCGCCCGCGTACGCGAGGTGTTCGAGCGGCACTTCGCCGACGGCGAGGAGCTGGGCGCGGCCTTCGCCGTCTACCTGGACGGCGAGCCGGTGGTGGACCTGTGGGACGGCGTCGCCGACCGGCACACCGGGCGTCCCTGGGAGCGCGGCACCCCCGTCTTCGCCTACTCCTGCACCAAGGCGGTCACCGCGGCCGTGCTGCTGCGGCTGGCCGAGCAGGGCCGCCTCGACCTGGCCGCGCCGGTCGCGGACGTGTGGCCCGGGTTCGCCGCCGAGGGCAAGGGGTCCGTGACGGTCGAGCACCTGCTCAGCCACCAGGCCGGGCTGCCGGTGGTGGAGGAGGAGGTGCCGGTGGAGGAGTTCGAGGACCAGCCGGCGATCGCGGCGCGGCTGGCCGGGCAGCGGCCGCTGTGGGAGCCGGGGACGGCGCACGGGTATCACGCGCTGACGTACGGGTTCCTGCTCGGCGAGGTGGTCAGGAGGGTGACGGGTAAGTCCGTGGGCGAGCTGGCGGCGGCCGAGATCGCGGGGCCGCTGGACCTGGAGCTGTGGGTGGGCGCTTCCGATGCGGTGATCGAGCGTACGGCGCGGCTCCAGGCCGGCGAACGCCCCCGCCGCGACCCCGCGGAACAGCCCGCAGACCAGCCCGCAGAGCAGCCCGCAGAGCAGCCCGCCCAGACCGAGCCCGCCGCGCAGCCCGGGCCCAGGAGCGGGATGCAGATCGTCGAGACCGGGAACCGGACGCAGGACGTGCTGGCCGAGGTGCAGCGGGCCGCGCTCGACCCCGCGAGCCTGATGAACAGGGCGCTCGGCAACCCCGCCATGCACCGGCTCAAGGGCGGCGCGAACCATCCGGTGATCCTGCGCGCCGGCTGGCCGGCGGCGGGGCTCGTCACCACCGCGCGGGGCCTGGCCGGGTTCTACCGGGGGCTGATCGCCGGTGACCTGCTGCGCCCCGAGACGCTGCGGGACGCGCTGCGCCCCCGCGTGAACGGCCCCGACAAGGTGCTGCTCCTGAACACGGCGTTCGGGCTCGGGTTCATGCGGCCGTCGCTGACGTTCCTGATGCCGTCGAAGACCGCGTTCGGCCACTCCGGGATGGGCGGCGCGATCGGGCTCGGCGACCCCGAGCGCGGCCTCGCGATCGGCTACGTGATGAACAGGATGGCCGGCGCCCTGACCGGCAACCTGCGCGGGATGCGGCTGGTCCAGGCCGTCTACGACGCGGTGTAGGCGCATGGCGGGGGTCAGTGCATGGTCACGCCGCCGCTCACCGACAGGATCTGCCCGGTGATGTACGCGGCGCGTTCCGTGCACAGGTAGGCGACCAGGCCGGCGACGTCGGCGGGGGTGCCGAGGCGGCGCAGCGGGATGCCTCGGGCGATCTTGTCGACCAGGCCGGGCTCCGCCTCCGCCACCCGGCGCAGCATGGGGGTGTCGGTGGGGCCTGGGCAGACCACGTTGGAGGTGACGTTCGCCCTGGCGGCCTCCCTGGCCAGCGTCTTGGCCAGGCCGAACAGCCCGGCCTTGGTGGCCGCGTACGCGCCCTCGCCGCCGGAGCCGGCCCGCGCGCCGTCGGAGGAGACGAACACCAGCCGCCCCCATCCCCCCGCCGTCATGCCCGGCAGCAGCAGCCTGGTCAGCAGCATCGGGCCGCGCAGGTTGACCCGCCACATGAGCTCCCAGTCGGCGGGGTCGCTCTCGGTGAACGGCCGCACGATCGACACCCCGGCGTTGTGCACGAGGACGTGCACCTCCCCCACGGCCGCCGCGAACGCGGAGACCGACTCGGGCACGGCCAGGTCCACGCGGAGCGCCCGCGCGTCCGGCAGCCCGGCGGCGGCCTTCGACGCCCCCGGCAGGTCCACGTCGGCCAGCACCACGCGGGCGCCGAGCGCGGCCAGGTCGGCGCCGATGGCCGCGCCGATCGCCCCCGCTCCCCCGGTGACGACCGCGACCCGCCCGTCCAGCCGCAGCCCCTCCATCACGTCCACGCCTCGACCAGGCCGGCGGCCGTCGTCCGGGTGGCCAGCAGGCTGATCGTGTGCTTGAGCACCGCCCGCGCGTACTCCTCCGGGACGCCCGCGACCGCGTCGGTCACCACGCACACCCGGTAACCCAGGTTGACCGCCTCCAGCGCCAGTCCGGGGATGCCCAGGTTGAGCGATACGCCGACCGCGACCACCTCGGAGACGCCCAGCGAGCGCAGCGTCATGTCAAGGGAGGTCCCGGTGAACGGGGAGAAGCCGTGGTGGCGGCGGCTCTCCAGGTCGCCGGGGTCGAGCAGCTCGGGCAGCACCTCGGTGGCGGGGGCGCCTTCCAGCATGTGGGCCGGGTCCTTGAGCAGGGAGACGATGAACGGGCAGTTGCCGGTGTGGGAGCCGGCCCGGTCGGAGCGGAACGCGGCGGTGCAGTGGATCACCGGCATGCCCGCCCTGCGGGCGGCCCGGAGCAGGCGGGCGGCGTTGGCGATCACGTCGTGCCGGTCGCACGCCGCCACCAGATCCGGAAATTTCGTGAGATCGCCGACGACGCCCCGCTGCATCTCCATCACCAGCACCGCCACGCGCTCCACCGGCGACCTCCACCCGTTCTTTAGCCGAGCGCTTGCTTGGTACGCCGTTCAGCATAACACCGGTACATCCCGCCATCTCCGATTAACGCGGGGCGAAATATCTCCGGTCGTGACAACCCGAACCCCGGGTGAGACCGTCAAATCGAAGACGGCCGTCTGATGGGGGTAGGACTTGGTCCCTGGGTACCGCGAAGTACGGCAGCTCGGCGCCGGCCGCACCGGCCGCGTGTTCCTCGCCACCTATCAAGAGACCGGCGCGTACGTGGCCATCAAGTACCTGAACGCCACCCTGCGCAGGGACACCGCGTTCATGGACCGCTTCCGGTCGGACACCCACCGCCTCGTCGAGATCGACTCCCCCGACGTGGTGCGCCTCTACGAGTACGTCGAGACCGCCACCAGGGCCGCCCTCGTCATGGAGCTGGTGGACGGCGTGTCCCTGCGCACGCTGCTGGCCGAACACGGCCGGATCGCCCCCGAGGCGGCGCTGGCCGTGGTCAAGAGCACGCTGCTGGCCCTCGCCGCCGCCCACGAGCGCGGGGTGGCGCACCGGGACGTGACGCCGGGCAACATCCTGGTCCAGGCCGACGGCACGACCAAGCTGACCGACTTCGGCGTCGTGGTGCACGCCGAGGAGCCCGGGGTGCCCGCCGGCAGCCCGCCGTACATGGCGCCCGAGTTATGGACGCAGGGGCGCGACGGGCCGCCGGCCGACGTGTACGCGGCGGCGTGCGTGCTGTTCGAGGCGGTCAGGGGGCGGCCGCCGTACCGGGCGGAGAACGGCGACGGCGAGCAGGACGTCCCCGCGCTGCGCGACAAGCACCTCGTGGAGCCGGTGCCGGTGGAGGTCGCCCCCGACACGCTTCGCGACCTGCTCAGGCGCGGGATGGCCAAAGACCCGGCAGTCAGGTACGCCTCCGCCCGGCAGTTCGCGGCCGAGCTGGAGGAGGACGCCGCCGCCGGGTACGGCCCCGACTGGGAGAAACGCGGACGGCGGCACCTGGCGGAGCTGGCCACCCTGCTGGCGTTACGTTTCCCGCTGGCGCGCACCGGCCCGGCTCCCTCGAACGGCCTGCGGTCCCGGCTGCCCAGGCTGCCGCCCCAGCTCTGGGTGGCGGGCGGCGCGGTGGTCGCGGCGGTGGTCGCGATCCTGGTGTCCGGCGGCGGGGTGCCACCCGGCCCCGGGACGATCCTGCTGCCGCCGCCCGAGGTCCGCGACGAGCCGGCCCCTGCCACCACGAGCCCCTCACCCACCCGGTCGAGCCCCGCGCCCCGGCGGACCGCCGCCTCCCCGTCCCCGCCCGCCACCCGGACCGCCGCCCCTCCCTCCCCCCGGCCCACCCGCGGCGGGCAGCCCGGCACGTCCGCTCCCATCGCCTCCGTGCGGGCGGCCACGATCCTGCGCTGGAACGGCACGGCAGGGACGATCGGGGTCTCGGCGGACGGCACGGGGGCGGTGCGGCTGCGGATCGCGTACACGAGGAGGGACGGCGACGGCGGGGCGGCGCGGACCGTCCGGCAGGAGAGCCGCACCCTGCGCGGCCGCACCTCCTACACCAGCGCCGTCACCTACGACCCTGGGCGGATGCCGTGCGGGGAGCAGGCGCACGTCGGGATCCTCGTGATGACCGAGCCGGCCGCGGGGAACGGGCCGCAGGTCAGCGAGGTCGCGCTGACCGGCCCCGCCTGCCCCGCGCCACCCACCTCCACAGCCACCCGCCCCGCCCCGCCCACCACGGAACCGCCGCCCAGCCCATCGACCCCGCTCGCCACCCCACC
This sequence comes from Nonomuraea sp. NPDC049419, assembly GCF_040676995.1. Taxonomy (NCBI): domain Bacteria; kingdom Bacillati; phylum Actinomycetota; class Actinomycetes; order Streptosporangiales; family Streptosporangiaceae; genus Nonomuraea; species Nonomuraea sp. NPDC049419. The sequence continues at coordinate 168,770 of NZ_JBFAQB010000013.1, forward strand.
GTCCGACGGTCCCGCCGCCCGCTCCCCAGCCGGCCCACCCACCGGCGGCCCTGAGGCCCGTTCGTCCGCCGGCCCGGATGCCGGTCTCTCCACGCCGACCCTTCGCACCGACTCGCCGGAGCCTTCCGGCGGCCCGCCCGAGCCGGCCGGCGAGGCTTCGGGCGGCTCGCATGAGCCCGTCGGCGGGTCATCGGGCGGCGTCCAGGAGCCCGGTTCCGAGTCGCCGGCCGATGCCAGGCCGGGGGCTGAGCGGTCCGGCTGAACGGGCCTTGCCGGGCAACCAAGCGTGCGCTAGCTTGGCAGGCACGATGAGCGGTGACACCTCTGCCTACCGGGCCGCCTGCGCGCGCGGCGAGCTGGTCATCCAGCGCTGTACGGCCTGCGACCGCCGCATCCACCTCCCCGAGCCGGCCTGCCCCTGGTGCGGCGGCCGGCACCTGGTGTTCGACCCCGTCTCGGGCGACGGCGTCGTGCACACCTACACGGTCGTGCACCGCTCCTTCTCCCCCGCCTACCAGGGCCGCGAGCCGTACGTGATGGCCTGGGTCGACCTGCCGGAGGGCGTGCGCGCGTTCGGGCACGTGATCGGCTGCGAGCCCGAGCAGGTGCGCATCGGCCTGCCCGTACGCGTGACCTTCCACGACGACCTGCCCCACTGGAGGCCCGCGTGAAGCTGGGCAACGTGCTGATCCCCGTCGCCGACCTCGACGCGGCGATCGCGTTCTACGGCCTGCCGGTGAAGTTCCGCGACGGCGACAGGTTCGCCGCGCTCGACGGCGGCGGGGTGACCGTGGCGCTGGCGGGGCCGGAGGAGCACGTCGCCGGGTCGGTTGCGGTGTCGTACAAGGTGGCGGACGTCGATCGCGAGGTGGGTGAGCTGGTCGCGCGCGGCGCCGAGGTGGTGCGGGAGCCCGAGGCGGGGCCGCACGAGAGGCGGGCCGTGCTGCGCGACCCCTCGGGCAACGTCTTCGTGTTCTATTCGCCAGTCTGAGATGGAGGCACCCCCATGGCACGACCGGCACGATCGCCGTACGGCAACTACGGGCACGCGATCCTGACCGCGAGCGCGATGCGCACGCCCGACCAGGTGGCGCTGACGTACTGCGGGGAGCGCAGCTTCACCTACGACCAGCTCAACAGGAACGTCAACCGCCGCGCCAACGCCCTCATCGCCGCCGGGATCACGCCGGGCACGCGGGTGGCGGCGCTGCTCAACGAGACGTTGCAGGTCGCCGAGGTCTATCTGGCCCAGGCGAAGATCGGGGCGGTGACGGCGGCGCTGAACCCGTACTGGCCGGTCGAGACGCTGCGCGCCGTGGTGGCCGCCTCGGGGTGCACGGCCTTCGTGCACGACGCCACCGTGGCCCCCGTGGTCGAGGCCATCAAGCCGGAGCTGCCGCAGGTGACGACCTGGATCGACGTACGGGAGCTGCCGGAGGCGTCCGACGCCGAGCCGCCGCTCGGCGGGTCCTACGACGACCCGCTCGCGCTCTACTACACCTCGGGAACCACCGGCCTGCCCAAGGCCGTCGTGCACACCCACGCCTCGTCGCTGGCCACCGCCCAGATCTGGCTGGACGTGCCGCGCGGACCTGACGCGGTGTTCGGCACCGGCGCGATCATCTGGGGCATCGGCTTCCCCGCCATCGTCGGCCCGGCCCTGTACGCGGGCATGCGCCTGGTGCTGGAGCAGGACTGGGGGCCGGAGAACTTCCTGCGGGTGGTCCCGCGCGAGCGCGTCACGCACGTGTCGCAGATCCCGTCGTTCTACGCGGCCTTGCTGGCCTCACCCGCGCATGAGGGCGTGGACCTGTCGTCGATCCGGGTGATCATGCTGGGCGGTGAGCCGCTGACGGCGTCCATGCTCGACCGCATCAAGGCCAGGCTGCCACAGGCGGGCATCTACTCCTATTACGGGCAGACCGAGGCGCCGTACACGTGCATGGGGCGAGTGGACGACGGCTCCACGCCGCTCGGCTCGTCCGGCCGGGCCCGTACGGGGAACGCCGTGCGCGTCACCGGCCCCCAGGGCCACCGGGTGATCGACGAGGTCGGCGAGATCAACCTGGCCGGGCCGCACCGGATGGCCGGCTACGACGGGCTGCCCGACCGCACGGCGGAGGTGCTGCGCGGCGAGTGGTACGTCGGCGGCGACCTCGGCACGCTCTGCCCCGACGGCGTGCTGCGGGTGCTGGGGCGGCGCGAGGACTCCATACTCAAGGGCGGCGTCTGGACCCAGCCGGCCGTCATCGAGGACGCCGCCTGCGCGCTGGACGGCGTGGCCGAGGCGGGCGCGGTGGGGACCCCTGAGGGGGCCGCCGAGCAGGAGGTGCTGCTGGCCGTGGTGCCGCGCGCCGGCCACACGCTCGACCCGTCCAAGCTGATGCCGGCCCTCGCCGACGCGCTGCCCGCCCATCAGCGGCCCGACCGCATCGTGGTGACGGGCGAGCTGCCGCACACCCAGGACGCCTCCGGAGGGCCCGGCAAGCTGCTGCGCAGGAAGATCCGCGAGCTGCCCGGGCTGCGCGGGTAGAGAGTGGACGAGCACGAGGTCAAAGCGCTGATCCGGGAGGCCGGGGTGCCGGTGCCGCGCGGGGTCGTGGTGGCCGGCGACGACTTCTCGGCGGCCGGGGAGCTGGCCGAGCCGCTGGTGCTGAAGGCGTTCGGTCCCGGGTTGACGCACAAGACCGAGTCGGGGGCGGTGGTGCTGGGCCTGCGCCACGCCGACCTGGCCCCGGCGGCCCACCGGCTGCGCGAACGGCTGCGGCCCGCCGGTTTCCTGGTCGAGGAGCAGGTCCCCGCCGGGGCCGAGCTGATCGTCGGGCTGGTGCGCGACCCCGCGTTCGGGCCCGTGCTGCTCGCCGGGCTCGGCGGGGTGTGGACGGAGGCGCTGCGCGACACCGCCGTACGGCTCTGCCCGATCTCCGAGGAGGACGCCCGCCGCATGCCCGCCTCCCTGCGCGGCGCCGCCGTGCTGCGTGGCTGGCGCGGCGCGCCGCCCGTGGACGAGGACGCCGTGGTCAAGCTCCTCATGGCGGTGGGCGGGACCGGCGGGCTGTGGGAGCGGCTGGATCTGGGCGAGTTCGAACTGAACCCGGTCATAGCAGGCCCGTCAGGCGTGGTGGCCGTCGACGCCCGCTACCTCCCCGCGTCCCCGGCCCCGCCGATCCCGGCAGCCCCCGCGACCGACTTCCTGCCGCTCTTCGAGCCCAGGGCCGTGGCCGTGGTCGGGGCGTCCACGAGCAGGCCGAACTTCGGGAACATGTTTCTCGGCTTCTACCGGGAGACGGGCGTCCCGCTGGTGGCGGTGCATCCGACGGCGGAGGAGGTCGCGGGGGTGCCGGCCGTGCCGTCGCTCGACCGCGCCGACGTGGACTACGCGCTGGTGGCAGTGCCCGCCGAGCGTTGTGCCGAGGTGGTGCGGCAGGCGGCGGGAGTCCCGTTCGTGCAGGTGATGAGCGGCGGGTTCGGCGAGGCGGGACGGCCTGAGCTGGAGGCCGAGCTGGTGGCGGCGGCGCGCGCGGCCGGCGCCCGGCTGCTCGGGCCGAACTGCATGGGCGTGTACTGTCCCCGAGGCGGTCAGACATTCGTGGGCGGCGGCACGGGCCCGGCGGGCTCCGTCGCGCTCATCTCGCAGAGCGGCGGCCTGGCCGGCGAGGTGATCAAGGTCGGGGAGCGGCGCGGGCTGGCGTTCAGCCGGGTCGTCACGGCCGGGAACGCCGCCGACGTCACCCCGGCAGAGCTGCTGCGCTGGCTCGCCGAGGACCCCGAGACGCGGGCGGCGGGGCTGTACCTGGAGGACCCGAGGAACGGCCGCGAGCTGTACGAGGCGCTGCGCGACGCGAACCTGCCCGTGGTGCTGCTGGTCGGCGGACGTACCGGGCAGGGCAGGCAGGCCGCCGCCTCCCACACCGGCGGCCTGGTGAGCGACGAGCGGATCTGGGCGGCGGTGGCCGAGCAGGCGGGCGTGACGCTGGTGACGTCCCAGGAGGACCTGATCGGCGTGCTGGCGTTCCTCCAGGCGCACGGCGGGCGCGCGGTCGAGGGCGACAGGACGCTCGTGGCCGGGCCGAGCGGGGGCGCGAGCGTGCTCGCCGCGGACGCGTTCGACCGGGCCGGCGTCCGCCTCGACCCGCTGCCCGCCGACCGCCTGGCCGCGCTGCGCGGGCTCGGCGTGGTGGCGGCGGGCAACCCGCTCGAAGTGCCCGTGGGTCCGATGGGCCGGGCCGGCCTCGTGGCCGAGGTGATCGACGCGCTCGCGGGGCCGTACCGGGACGTGGTGGCGCACGTGAACGTCACGGCCTTCTTCACGTACGGGGACGCCGCCGAGCCCCTGTACGCCTACGCGCGCGCCCTGGCGGGAGCCCAGGCCGCGCACCCGCACACCAGGATCACCCTCGTCACCAGGAACGCCGAGTGCGCGCCTCCGGGCGTCACGGACGAGGTCGGGCGGATCGCGGCGGCGGCCGGGATCCCCGTCTACCGCACGATGGAGGCGGCCGCCGTGGCCGTCGCGGCAGGAGGACGCCATGGGGCTGCTTGACGGCAAGGTCGCGCTGATCACCGGCGGTGCGCGGGGCATGGGCGAGGCGCATGTGCGGCTGTTCCTGGCCGAGGGCGCGCGGGTGGTGTTCGGGGACGTGCTGGAGGAGGAGGGCAAGGCGCTGGCGGCGGAGACGGGCGCGGCGTACGTGCGGCACGACGTGACCCGTCCTGAGGAGTGGGAGGCGGCCGTGGGGGCTGCCTTGGAGGCGTACGGGCGGCTGGACGTGCTGGTGAACAACGCCGGGATCCTGAAATTTCGGCGTATTGCTGACATGTCGCTCGAAGACTTCGATCGGGTGATCGGGGTGAACCTCAGGGGCACCTGGCTCGGCATCAAGTCGGTCATCGAGCCCATGAAGGCCGCCGGGCGCGGCTCGATCGTGAACATCTCCTCCATCGAGGGGTACGTCGGCGCCGAGGGGCTGTCGGCGTACTCGGCCTCGAAGTTCGGTGTGCGCGGCGTGACGAAGTCGGCGGCGCGGGAGCTGGCGAAGTTCAAGATCAGGGTGAACTCGGTGCACCCTGGAGCGATCAACACCTCCATGGTCATGGACCCTGAGCTGGTCGGCGAGGTGGACGCGGAGGCGTTCGTCAAATCCATGGTCATCAAGCGGTTCGCCAAGCCGGTGGAGGTCTCGCACGTGGTGGCGTTCCTGGCCTCGGACCGGGCCAGCTACTGCACGGGGAGCGAGTTCACCGTGGACGGCGGGCTGCTGACCGGCGCAGGATACTAAGATCTCACCACAAGGTAGATCTTTTAGTGTTAAACCACCTAGGGTTGGACATTTCTGGCAACGTTACTGACCTGCTGGTTTCTACCCCGTGAGGGCCCTTGCCCCCAGGGTGCGTGCTTGAGCTAAGGTCACGACACGATAACCTCACTCATCACGGAAGACGACAGGCCTCCGGTTTTGTCACACCAGTCCCGGGTTACCCCCCTTTACCCATGACTGGTGGGTCGAACCCGGTCTTGCCCGGAAGGTTCCCCCACACTTCCATGACGCCAGAGATCCAGAAGTACATAGAACTGCTCGAGAGCCAGATCGGCTACTCCGAGAAGTCGGGCTCGTACACCAAGTTCGGCGCCTGGTACGGCAAGAACATCGAGTTCGACGCCGACTACAGTTCCGCGCCGTGGTGCGACATGTACCTCTCATGGGCCGCGCACAAGCTCGGCTACGAGGACTGGGTCGGCCAGTTCGCCTGGACCGTCGAGCACGCGAAGTGGTTCAAGAAGCAGGGCGCGTGGGGGAAGAAGCCCGAGGTCGGGGCGCTGGTCTTCTACGACTGGAGCGGCTCCGACGACATCGACAGGATCGACCACGTCGGGGTCGTGACCAGGGTCGAAGGCGGCCGGATCCACACCATCGAGGGCAACATCGACGGCGGCGTCGCCAAGCGCAAGGAACGCGACACGAGCAAGGTCGTCGGTTACGGTTATCCGCAGCGGGTCAAGGAGCGGCTCGACAAGAAGGCCAGGAAGAAGGCACAGAAAGAGGCCCAGGAGGCGCTCAAGGAGGCCGGGAAACCGGGAAGCGAGGTTGGCACGATCCAGCTTCCCGAGCAGTCACTCACCTCGCAGATCCCCCGGGGCGACGACGGCCGCTCCGCACAGGTGCCGCTGTCCGGCGACCGCATCCAGTCCCTGACGCCCGGCCAGACCGACCAGGGAGCGACCGGCCAGACCGAGGGCCAGACCCCGGAGCAGGCCCAGTCCGACCCCCACGGCGCTCCGCGCTCCTCGTCCTCGGACGCGCACGCGGACGCCCCGGCGAAGACGTCCAAGTCCTCCTCGAAGGAGACGGCCAAGTCCCGTACGGGAACGGGCGACTCCGCCGCCCGCCCCGCCCCCACCGCGCCGGCCCCGGCCGAACCCCAGGTCGGCGCCTCCACCGGCGCCTCCACCGGCGCTGCCAGCGGAGCCCCCGCCAAGAAGGGCAAGCACGCCAAGCCCACCACGGCCGACACCGAGGCCGCGACCAGCGAGCCCCTCCCCTCCCACACCGACGCCTCCGCCACCGGGCCGCTGCCCGTCGTCAACACCCCGACGCTGGTCGGCTCGACGCTGATCGCCGCCCTGACGCTGCTCGCCGTGGCCAAGACCCGCCGCCAGCGCTCGGCCGCCGCCGCGGCCGCCGCACCGGCCAGGCCGCCCCGCCCGTCCCGCGCGAAGGGCCGCCGCCGGCGCGGCAGGACGGCCCCCGTCCTGGCGACGGCCGACCGCCGCACCGTCGTCGACCTCCCGGAGACCCCGGAACGCCTCGCCACCGCCGCCGCCCTCCGCACCCTCTCCCCCGCAGCGGCCACCACCGCCACCCCGGCGACCGCAAGCGCGGCCTCGACCACGATGGCATGGCCCCTCCCGGAATCCACCGACCCCACGGCCTGGCCGGTCACCGCGGGGTCCGGCTCGGACACCACCCGCGCCGCCTTCGGTCCCCGGTCGGTCTCCTTCGACGGCACCCCCTGGCCCGACGCCTTCGACGCCCCCTCCTCCGGGGTGCGCGCCGGGTTCGGCTCGGACGGCCACTCCGCGGACGCCGGCCTGCACGGCCATCCGGGCGCCGGGGACGGCTCCCACCGAACGGGCGGCAGGGACGCGGCCCGGCACGCCGCCTCCAGAGGCAGGGCCCGCCACGCCGCCTCCAGGAACGCCGCCCGCCACGCCGCGGCCAAGGACGCCGCCGCACGCGAGGCCGCCCAGCACGCCGCCGCCAGAGAAGCGGCCGCGCGGGAAGCCGCCCAGCACGCCGCCGCCAGGGAAGCCGCCCGCCGCATCGCCGCCCGCGAGGCCGGCGCACGCGAGGCCGGCGCACGCGAAGCTGCCGCCCGAGAGACGGCGGCCAGGGAAGCGGTTGTCCGTGAGGCTGCGGCCCGAGAAGCCGCCGCACGTGAGGCCGCGCAGCGGGCCGCCGCGAGGGAGCTCGCCGCCCGGCAGGCCGCGCGCCACGCCGCGACCAAGGAGGCCGCCGCGCGGGAGGCCGCCCGCCACGCCGCCGCCAGGGAAGTCGCCGCGAGGGAGGCGGCACGCGACACGCTCAGGCACGGCGCCCGCCACGCCAGGCACCGCAGGCTTCCCTTGGAGATCCGTCCCTTCGACCTGACCACCGACATCACCCCGCACGGCCCGGCCACCGCCCAGGGCTCCCACGACCACCGCGCCCCGTCCGTCCGGGGAGCCGACGGGCCCCACACCCGCGCGCCCCACGACACGGCCCCCTACGAGCCCGCCTTCTTGGCCGCGCCCTACGAGCCGGACTTCGACAGGTCCCGCTACCGGTTCACGGACGACACGGGCCCGCTGGAGGTCGTGCTCGACACCGGCCCCCTGGACCGGGTGGTGGACACGAGCCCGTTCGAGCGCATCGTCATCCCCGGCGCGACGAGCACGTTCGACGCCTTCGCGCCGCCCGCGCGGTCCGGCGGCCTGCTCACCGTCTCGGAGCCCGCGACCACCTACCGTGGCCGCCGCCGTCGCCGCTCATCGGACGAGCACCCGGCGTTCCCCTACACCGACGCCCCGCCCAGGGGCCGCCGCCACCGCCGCACCCGCCCGGAGGACGAGCTGATCGCCGACACCACCGGCCGTCACCGCGCCTGACCACCCCATGGGGGCGGTCAGGTAAGGGCCGACGGGGGCGTGAGGCCGTAGCCGGTGGCGGTCAGGCCGGGGGCCGACGGGGGCGTGAGGCCGTAGTCGGTGGCGAACCTGGTCAGGCGGGCCACCGCGTCGCGGCCGCGGGTCCAGGGCCGTACGATCAGCCGCTCGACCCCGAGTGCCGCCCACTCGGCGACCTCGTCAGGGGACCCCAGCTCGTACGCATGGGCGGTCACCGGCACCCCTTCACGCAGCCGCCCGAGGGCGGCGAGGCGGGGCCGGATCGAGGCGAGCGTGTGGGGCATGCCGATCCACCCATCACACAGCAGCGCCGCCCGCCGCAAGGCAGCGTCCGACTCCCCGCCGGCGAGCACGGGCAGGCGCGGCTGCACGGGCTTGGGCTCGAAGGCGACCTCGGGAAAGGAGTAGAACCTCCCGTTATGGGCGACCACCGGCTCGCTCCACAACCGCCGTACGACCTCGATGGCCTCGTCCAGCCGCGCCCCCCTGCTCTCGAACGGCACCCCTGCAGCGTCCCACTCCCCCCGATACCAGCCCGCCCCGACCCCGCAGACGGCCCGCCCGGCGGAGACCACGTCCAGAGTGGCGAAGGCGCGGGCGGAGACGAAGGGGTGGCGCAGGGCGAGCAGCTGCACGGCGGTGCCGAGCTTGACGTGCGAGGTGAGGGCGGCCAGCCAGCACAGGTACGCGGGCGCGTCGAACAGCGGCGTCCCCGGCGTGATCCCCGGCGAGGTGGCGCCCGGGTAGTGAGCGGTGGACAGGTCGGTGGTGAAGACGAGGTGCTCGGGCAGCCACACCGACTCGAACCCCAGCTCGTCGGCCGCCACCGCCACGTCCTTCCACGCGGCGGGATGCAGCAGCCCGAGCGGGACGCCGAACTTCACGGATACCTCCGAGGGGAGCCGTCGACGATGGCGGTGCGCAGGCGTTCGCGGTGGCGGGCGGTGGTGCCGTACGCACTGGACAGGGACCACGCGCGGGCCAGCCAGAACCGCAGGTCCAGCTCGTCGGTGTAGCCGATGGCGCCGTGCACCTGCAGCGCCGTCCTGGCCGCTAGCGTGGCGGCCTCGCCCGCGGCGGCCTTGGCGGCGCTCGCGTCCCGGTCCGCGCCGCCCAGCGCCTTGTCCGCCGTCACCGCCGCCCGCCACACCAGCGGCGCGGCGAACTCGACCGCCACCGCCACGTCGGCGAGCTGATGCTTGACGGCCTGGAACGACCCGATCGGAGCTCCGAACTGGGTGCGGGCCCCGGCGTAATCGACGGTGGTGGAGAGCAGATGCCTGGCGACCCCGACGAGCTGCGCGGCGGTCGCCACGACACCGGCCCGCAGCGCCGCCCCCACGTCTCCGCCGAGCGGCTCACCCGGCGTCTCGCTGACGACCTCGAACAGCGGCCGGCACGGGTCGGGCCCTGAACGCGGGCTGAGCCGCACGGACACAGCGGGCACAGACCGGGCCACACCATCCCGTACGACCACGATCAGGTCGGCGAGATCGGCATCGGCCGCATAAGCCTGCCCGGGCGGCAGCACCGCCACGGTCACCGGCTCAGCCCCACCCAGCAGGTAAGCCCCCACGACGGCGGTCTCCACGACCGGCCCCGGCAGGCAGGCCCGCCCGGTCTCCTCAAGCGCGGGCACCACGTCGACCAGCCGTAACCCCAGCCCGCCGGCCTCCTCGGGCGACAACACCTGGAAGAACCCCAGCCCGGCGAGCTGCTTCCACCCGGGCCGCCGCTCGCTCCGCAGCGCGGCGGGCGGGCAGTGCGCCCGCAGCACATCCCGTACGGTGGCGGCCAGAGCGAGCTGATCGGCGCTGAAAGCGGCATCCATCATCATCGGGGCAGTCCGAGGAGGCGTTCTGCGACGATCGTGCGCTGGATCTCGTTCGTGCCCGCGTAGATCGGCCCCGCCTGCGCGAACAGGAACCCGTCGAGCCACCCCTCCGCCCCCGCCCGGTCGCCGAGCAGGTCGAGCGCGAGGGCGTGCATGCGCAGGTCGAGCTCGGACCAGAAGAGCTTGCCCAGGCTGGCCTCGGCTCCGATCTCCTCCCCTGCCGCGATCCTGCGCGCGGTCGCGTACGTGTGCAGCCGGTACGCCTCCGCCTCCACCCAGCACCGCGCGGCCCGGTCGGCGAGCGCCGGGTCGGCGCCGGCGGCCAGGGCGACGAGCCGGTCGGCGGTGGCGAGGAAGCGGCCCGGGCTGCGCAGGGTGAGGCCGCGTTCCGATGAGGTGGTGGCCATGGCGATGCGCCACCCGTCGCCTGGCCGGCCGAGCACGAGGGAGTCGGGCACGTACACGCCGTCGAAGTGCAGCTCGGCGAAGCCGGGCAGGCCGTCGAGCTGGGCGATGGGCCGGACGGCGACGTCGGACAGGGGGAACAGGAAGTAGGTCAGGCCGCGGTGGCGTTCGCCCGAGGTGCGGAAGAGGCCGAACCCGTGGGTGGCGTACGCGGCGCGCGAGCTCCACGTCTTGTGTCCGTACAGGCGCCGGCCGCCGGGCACGGGCTCGGCCCTGGAGGTGAGCGCGGCCAGGTCGCTGCCCGCCTCGGGCTCCGACCACGCCTGGGCCCACACCTGCTCGCCGGAGGCCATGCCGGGCAGCCAGCGCCGCCGCTGTTCCTCGGTGCCGAACCGCATGAGCGAAGGGCCCAGGAGGAAGATGCCGTTCTGGGTGACGCGGGCGGGGGCGCCGGCGGCCCAGTACTCCTCCTCGAAGATCAGCCATTCGACGAGGGAGGCGCCCCTGCCGCCGTACTCCTCGGGCCAGGAGACGACGGACAGCCGGGCGGCGGCCAGCTCCGCCTCCCAGGCCCGGTGGGCGGCGAAGCCCTCGGGGGTGTCCATGGACGGGAGGTGATCGGGGACGTGCGTGCTCAGCCACTCGCGAACCTCGGCGCGGAAGTCCCGCTCGGCCGGGGAGAAGTCGAGATCCACGACAACCAACCTAGCGCACGCTTGGTGCGCTGACCAGGTCCGCCACGGCCCGGCTCACGCCGTGCCCGGCCGGCCTCCTCGACGCCGCCACCGGCCGCCGCACCCGCGTCACCCCCGGCGGCCACACCACCACCTCACCCGGTCCTGGGACCGGGATGCGGCCGAGTCGTGGGCGGGCGCGCCCACCTGGCCCTCGCCCTGATACGCCTGCTCGCCAACGCCGGAGCCGCCCCCGGGCTGAGACAGGCTGCTCAGTCCGGGATGAGCGCGTCCCTGGGGCCGCCGTAGACGGGGTTCTTGTCCAGCCGGTGCTCGGTCACGAGCAGGCGGATCACCCCCTTGGCGTTCTCCTCCGCCTCCCAGACCACCCAGTCGCCGCCGACAGGCTCCTCCTGGGTGCGGACGATGCCGAATCCGCCGGGGTTTCCCGGAGGGACGGAGATGACCGCGAAGACGACCTTCCTGCCGCGCTCGCGCAGCTCGGGGAGGACCTCGCCGACGGTCTTCTCGTCCACGCGCAGGCCCTCCAGGGAGCGGCCCTTGTCGGTGGCGACGCGGAACTCCGGCTCCTTGAGCGAGGGCGTGGGCGCGGGGACGGGCTCGCAGGGCGCGATCGGGCCCTCCATCAGGTACGTGGTGGTCGCGCCGCCCTTGCCGCTGATGCTCCACACGAACGTCTGACCTGGCCGGAACAGTCTCGTGTTGATCCGCATCTGCCACCCCTCCCGCTCACCGGGGATGTTCTCCGGCAGGCTGTAGATACCACGGGGGATGTTCTTCACGTGCTTCCCACGCGGTTCCCGGCACATCATGCCCTGAGGGACGAAGTCGACGGTCGCGGGAACGTTCAGCTCCCGCAACCGCCGCTCCAGCCCCTCAGCGTCGTCGAAGTCGCGGATCTGGATCGTCACCATCCCGTCCTGCATGTCCACGGCGTACGAGCTGGGCGCGCCACCGCGCAGCACGCTCGGCACCACGACGACACCCGCGGCGAGCACGACGGCCGCCGCCAGGCCGAGCAACGGCCGCTTGAACGAGCGCGGGGGCCGCCGCACCGGTTCCGGCTCCTGCGCGGTGATCTCGGCCAGCAGCGCCCGCGCCCCCGCGCCGGACGGCTCGCCACCGAGGCCACCGGGCGCGACCCGGGCCAGCGGCTTGATCGCCTCGACCTCGTCGATGTCCTTCACAGCGCTCCTCCCTGCGACCGTTCCACCCATGCGGGCCGAGCCCGCGTGCTGACGTGCACCCCGGCGTCGGCGAGTGCCCGGGACAGCCGTTTGCGGGCCCGGTACAGCCGGATGCGCACGGCGTTGCGGGACAGCCCCAGCGCCCGCGCGATCTCCTCGCGCTCCAGGCCCTCCCAGGCGACCAGGGCCAGCAGCTCCCTGTCGTCGTCGGGCAGGCTCCTGAAGGCCCGCCCGATCGCCTCCAGCTCGACCTCGGTGTCCGGGGAGTGCCCGTAGAGGTCGGCGAGCTCGGCGTCCAGCTCGGCGGTGCGGGCCCTGCGGCGGTTGTCGCCGCGGAAGTGGTTGGCCAGCACCTTGCGCGCCACGCCGTACAGCCAGGGCACGGCCTCGGGGCCGTCCGGCAGCTCCGCCACCCGCCGCCAGGCGACGGTGAACGTCTCCGCCACGACGTCGGCGGCGTCCTGGGGCGAGTCGCAGCGGCGTACGGCGTAGGCGGTGATCTTGCCGTACGCCAGGTCATAGGCGGCCTCGAACCGGGCCAGCCGCTCGTCATCCACAGGCGGTCCCCATGGCAGATCTCCTCAGCAGACGATTGACACGGACACCTACCTCTATGTACGCCCAGCCCCCATCATTTCCACAGAAAGGGGCACCCGCCCGAAGACCAGGCAGGTGCCCCTCAAGAGGACGTGGTCAGATACCGAAGGCGCGCTTGAGCGCCGCCTCCCTGGCCGCCCGCGCCCGCCGGCTCAGCTCGGCGTCCGGCAGCATCATGTCGAACCCGTGAAAGGCCCCGGGGAACAAGTGGAACTCGGTCGAGACCCCGGCCTGGGCCAGCCGCTGCGCGTAGTCGACGCACTCGTCCCTGAACACCTCGAGCTCCCCCACGTCCACGAACGCCGGCGGCAGCCCGGACAGGTCGGTGGCGCGGGCGGGGGCGGCGTAAGGGGACACGTCGCCGGTGCCCGCCAGGTCGCCGAGCAGCGCCTTCCAGCCGTACAGGTTGGCCGACCTGGGCCACACCACGGCGTCGGCGAAGGCGTGGCTGGACGGCGTGACGTTGCGGTCGTCCAGCATGGGGCAGATCAGCAGCTGGAAGGCGACGTCGGGGCCGCCGCGGTCCCTGGCCAGCAGCACGGTGGCGGCGGCCAGCCCGCCGCCCGCGCTGGCCCCGCCCACGGCCAGGCGGGCCGGGTCGATGCCCAGTTCGGCGGCGTTCTTGGCGGTCCAGGCGAGGCCCGCGTAGCAGTCCTCGACGGGCGCGGGGTGGGGGTGCTCGGGGGCGAGCCGGTAGTCGACGGAGACGGCGACCAGGCCGAGCCGCTCGACGTAGCGGACGATCATCTCGTCGTCCATCTCGGGCTTGCCGATGATCATGCCGCCGCCGTGGATCCAGTAGAGCGCGGGCCGGTTCTCGCCGGCCTCGGCGGGCCGGTAGACGCGCACTCGTACGTCCTGCGCTCCCGCGGGCCCCGGCACCATCCTGTCCTCGATGGAGACCTCGGTCTCCGGCCGCGGCGCCGCGGCCAGCATGGCGTTGAGCTCGGCCCGATGCTGGGCCAGCGCTTCGTGCGTCAGCGAAGCGAAGTCGATCGACGGCATCTGCGCGGCCTGCTCGACCCCGGCCCGCAGCTCGGCGTCCAGGTTGGGGTGATGCGCCATGGGGTGTTCCTTCCGCGGAGCGGTGCTGTCTCTGCTGACATCGTGGAATTCCCGGTCATCGTCGCACAACCGTCATGCGGCGGAGATTGACCGCCCCGCCCCCGCCGTCCGGCGAATGGCCGCCCCGGATACGGGACGAAGCCGCGGCCGTCCGGCATGCTGATCATCATGTGCCACTCCACCGACAGCAGGCCGCCCGCCCCACCCGTGCGTGGCGAGGTGGCCGCCCACGAGCAGATCGAGCTGACCGCCGCCGACGGCAACCGCTTCCTCGCCTACCGGGCCGAACCCGCCCAGCCCAACGGCCGGAGCATGGTGATCCTGCCGGACATCCGCGGGCTGCACCCCTACTACCGGGACCTCGCGGTCCGGTTCGCCGAGGCGGGGTTCCGGACGATCGCGATCGACTACTTCGGCCGCACGGCGGGCCTCGGCGACCGCGGCGACGACTTCCCGTTCCGTCCCCACGTCGACCAGCTCACCAGCGACCACGTCAGGGCCGACGCGCTGGCGGCCACGCGGGCGCTGGACGGGCCGGTGTTCACCGTGGGCTTCTGCCTGGGCGGCGCGCAGTCGCTGCGGCAGGCCGCCGAGGGCAACGGACTGGCGGGCGGCATCGGCTTCTACCCCACCCTGCGCTTCGTGGAGCCGCCCGAGTCGGGGCCTGGCGCGCCGCTGCTGATGCTGCTGGGCGGCGCCGACCGGGCCACGTCGCGCGAGCAGTCCGCCGCGTACGAGGCCGCGCTCGACCGGGCCGGCACCCCGTACGAGAAGCACGTCTACCCGGGCGCTCCGCACTCGTACTTCGACCGCTCGTACGCGGAGTGGACCGAGGTCTGCCAGGACTCGTGGCGGCGCATCCTCGACTTCACCGAGCGCCACTCCTGAGTCATCCCAGGTAGGCCGCCCGGACGACGGGGTCTTCGCGGATCTCGGCGGGCGGCCCCGCGGCGATGACCCGGCCGAGGTCGAGCACGACGATCCGGTCACAGACGTCCATGACGAACCCCATGTCGTGCTCGACCAGCAGCACCGTGGTCTCCAGGCTCCTGACGACCTCGGCCAGGCGGGCGGTCTGGGCGGCGTCGAGCCCGGAGGTGGGCTCGTCGAGCAGCAGCAGCCTGGGCCGGTCGGCCAGCGCCCTGGCCAGCTCGACCAGGCGCCGCCCGCCGACCGGGAGCGCGGCGGCGTACGCCTCGCGCTGCCCGTCGAGCCCGCACAGCTCCAGCACCTCGGCGACGCGCTCGCGCCGGTCGCGTTCGAGCCGCCGCCGGGCGGGCAGGCCGACGAGGTCGGCGGCCAGCCCGCCACCGCCGCCGTGCCAGTCGAGCGCGGCCAGCACGTTGTCCTCGACCGTGAGCCGGCCGAACACCTGCGTGCGCTGGAACGTGCGGCGCACCCCTGCCCTGGCCCGCCGGACCGGCGGCAGCCCGGTCACGTCCCGCCCATGGACGCGGACCCGGCCCTCGACGGGCCTGCGCAGCCCGGACACGACGTCGAACAGGGTGGTCTTGCCTGCCCCGTTCGGCCCGATCACACCGCACACGACCCCCTCGTCGACCTCGAACGACACCTGGTCCAGCGCCTTGACGCCGCCGAAGACGACCGACACCCCGTCCACCGCCAGCATGATCAGCGCACCCCCAGGTAGGCGGCCGTCAGCCGCTCGCCGTCCACCTCGGCGCGCGGCCCCGACCAGGTGACGCGGCCGAGCCGCATGAACGCCACCCGGTCGGCGATCGCCAGCGCCTCGGTGGCCTTCTCCTCGACCAGCAGCAGCGCGACCCCGCGCGCCCGCAGCTCGGCGAAGACCTCGAACACCTGCCGCACCACCATGGGCGCGAGCCCCAGCGACGGCTCGTCGGCGATGAGCACGCGCGGCGGCCTGATGAGCGCGGGGGCGAGCGTGAGCAGCTGCTGCTCGCCGCCGGACAGGGCGCCGGCCGGCACGTGGCGGCGCTCGCCGAGGTGCGGCAGCCGCGCGAAGACCGGCTCGGGGTCGGGCAGCCAGGTGCGCAGGTTCTCCTCCACGGTCAGCCCGGGGAAGACGCCCCTGCCCTCGGGCGCGAGCAGGATGCCGGCGCGGGCCCTGCGGTGGGCGGGCCAGGCGGTGACGTCGCGGCCGTCGAGCAGCACGCGGCCCGCGCTCACGGGCAGGTCGCCGGCCGCGACGGCGCAGGTGGTGGACTTGCCCGCGCCGTTCGCGCCGAGCAGCGCGACCACCTCGCCGGGGCCGACGGCCAGGTCCACGCCGCGCAGCACGGTGGTGTCGGCGTATCCGGCGACGACGCCTTCCAGCGTGAACAGCCGCCGCTCCCGCACGGCCGGCTCGGCCCGTACCTCGGGCTCGGGGCGCTCCCGCCTCCTGTGCCGCAGCCCGGCCATCTGGGTGAGCACGCCGTCGGGGTGCTTGGCCAGGATGACGCCGCCGAGCCCGAACAGGATCGCACCGACGTGCGCGGACAGGTCCCAGACGGCCAGCAGCTCGGGCACGGCGACGGCGACGAGCCCGCCCAGCACGGCGCCGCCGATCCGCCGCACGCCCTGCAGCACCACGATGGCCAGCCAGACGAACCCGGAGAAGGCCGGCAGGTCGGTCGCCGTGATCGAGCCCTTGAAGATCGCGAACAGCACCCCGCCCAGCCCCGCGACCGCCGACGCCAGCACGAACAGCACGATCTTGGTACGCGGCGCCGACAGCCCCGACGTGACGGCCGCGGCGGGCGCCGAGCGCACGGCCAGGATCGCCCGCCCCGACGCCGACCGTTCGAGGTTGCGGACCAGCAGCGCCACGGCCCCGATGAGCGCGAGCAGCAGCACCACCCGCACGCGCGGATCCGAGGTGTCGGCGAAGCCGAACCCGAGCGCCGGCAGCGCCCAGCCGATCGTGCCGTTGCTGAACGCGTCCACCTGGAACAGCACCTGATCGGCCAGCAGCGCCATGGCCAGCGTGGCCAGCGTCAGCACCCGGCCGCCGAGCCGCAGCGCGGGCAGCGCCACCAGCATCCCGGCCGCCGCCGCTGCCAGCACGCCGAGCACGATCGCGGCGGCGAACGGCAACCCTGAGGTGAACGCCCAGCCGCAGGTCAGCGCGGCCATGGCGGCGAAGGCGGCCTGGGCCAGGTTCACCATGCCGCCGATGCCGGTGACGATCACGAACGAACAGAAGATCAGCGCAAGCACCAGGCCCTGCGCGGCCACGCCCACGTAGTAGACGGGACCCGCGAACGCGAAGGCGGCCAGCGCGAGCGCGCCCAGCGCCCACGGCAGCCGGCGCCGCCACGGCGGCAGCCCGGCCAGGTGGTCGGGCGGCGGCGCGTCCTCGGCCGCGCTGCCCGCGACCCGGTCACGCGCCCTGTTGAGCAGCACCAGCCCGGCGAACAGCAGGATCACCGGCACCGCCGTACGCAGCCCGGTCACCTCTTCGAGGAAGTCGGTGTAGCCCGCCACCAGGTTCTGGATCACGCCGAGCGCCAGCCCGGCCGCGAACGTCCACGGGATCGAGCGCAGCCGCCCGAACACCGCCGCCGTCGCCGAGGCGAACAGCAGCACCGTGTACGCCGTCGCGTCCAGCCCCAGCACCGGCACCGCCAGCACCCCGGCCAGCCCGGCGAGCCCTGAGGAGAGCGTCCAGGCCAGCGCCGACGCCGCGTCGGCGTCGATGCCGCGCAGCGTGGCCAGCCGCCGCCGGTCCACGCAGGCGCGCATGCGCAGCCCGTACGGGGTGTGCCGCATGAACGCCCACAAGCCGGCCGCCGCGAGCGCCGAGCACAGGAACGTGATGAGCTGGTCGCTGTCCAGCCGCACGGCGAACACCTCGACGTCCACGGCCGGGTGCGGCCCGACGCCGCGCGGCAGGGCGGTCGCGTCGGCGGGCGGCAGCCCGGCCACGTCCACCACCAGCAGACCGGCCGCGGGCAGCGCGATCGTGAGCCCGATGGTGGCCACGATCTGCGCGGTCTCTCCCGCCTGCGCGAGGCCCCTGAACATGGCCTTGTGCAGGGCGTAGCCGAGCGCGGGCGCGAACAGCGCCACCGCCAGCAGGGCCGACGGCAGCGCGGGCACGCCGGCCTGGGTCAGCTCGTAGAACAGCAGGGCGGTCAGGAAGCCGATGGCGCCGTGGGCGAAGTTGAACACGCCGGTGGCGGCGTACGAGAGCGTCAGGCCCGCCCCCATGACCGCGAAGACCGCGCCGGTGACCAGGCCGCTGAGGATGTAGGCGATCATTTCAGCGGCACGTTCATTTCAGCGGCACGTTGCCGAAGCAGCGCATGTTCCTCGCCACCTGGAAGGCGCCGCCCTCCAGCTTGACCAGGGCGCCGCAGCCGTTGGGCTCGCTGTGGTCCTTCGGATACTCGATGCGGCCGAAGCCGGGGTTCTCGTAGACGTAGGAGCCGTTGGCGGTGGCGAGGAAGCGTTCCCTGGTCAGCTCCTTGCCGGTCTTGTCCAGCAGGTCGAGGAAGATGTCGGCGGCCCAGTAGCCGATGGCGAGGTGCTGGGTCAGCTCGGTGCCCGGCGCGACCTTCTCGACGTCCTGCCTGAGCTGGGCGACCTCGGGGGCGTCCGACTCGAAGGGCTCGAACATGGGCGCCGCGATCACGCCCTCCAGGGCCTTCGCGCTGGCGGGGTCCTTGAGTATGGCCGCGTCGTAGCTGGTGGCGTCGGTGAGCACGCCCCTGTAGCCGGCCCGCTTGAGCGCCGAGTACAGGCCGACGTTGAACTTGGTGCCGGCGATCACCGACACCACGACGTCGGGCGGGCCGCCGTCGTCGGATGTCATGATCTTGTTGACGTACGGGAGCCAGTCGGGCGGGGGTGCGGCGGCCGGCAGGCCCGAGTTCACGCCGGCCAGCTCGAACCCGGCCGCGGTGAACGACTGGGAGATGGTGGTGCCGCCGTACTTGCTGCCGCTGGAGTCGGAGGTCTGGACGTACACGCTCTTGCCCTCGGCGCCGCCGAGCAGGTCGGCCATCTGACGGCCCCACCATGTCTGCGAGCCCGCGCCCTGCTTGGGCGCCAGGCAGCCGTTGTAGCCGAAGCCGGTCTTCGTGCCGCACCACTGCGGGCCCGTCGCCCAGCCGAACCACGGCACGCCCTGCTGCTCAAGGAAGGCGGCGCCACCGAAGTTGGGCGCGTGCACGGGGACGAGGGCGAACACCGAGTCCTTCTGCACGAGCTTCTTGGCCGCGGCGTCGCCCTTGGCGGCGTCCTGGCCGTCATCCTCGGCTCCGAGGAACTCGATCGTGCGGCCGTGCACGCCGCCCTCCGCGTTGGCCCGCTCGAACCTGGCCTTGGCGCCCAGCTCGGCGTCCTTGGTGGAGTAACCGCTGGCGCTGGTCTTGGTCAGCACACCACCGACCCTGACCGTCGCGTCCGTCACACCGGCCGCGCCCCCGCCCGCGGCGCCGCCCTGCTGCTGGGCCGCGCATCCGGTCGCGAGAAGGACCGTCACCAGGGCCACCGACCTCACTCGCACCATGACGGCCTCCCCTTGCGCCTTGGCCTAGCGCTCGCTTGGTTTCGTCCGAGCGTAAATTCGCCTTACGGCGCCGTCAACGGGCTTACCGAGCAACCGCTTGCTCACACACGGGTGATGGCGGCCGTCACCGGGCGGCCGAGGCGCCGAAGACGCGATCGCGGGCCAGGTCGAGTGCGGTCAGCACGGCGCCCTGGAGCACGGGGTTGCCCGTGACCGAGCTGGCGCGCACCTCGGTGGGCGCGGGCGCCAGGTCGCGCAGCCGGGCGGCCACCTCCTCGGCCAGCTCGGCGCCCCCTTCACTCCCGCACTCGCCGCCGAGCACGACGAGGCCGGGGTCGAGCAGCGTGACGAAGGCGGCGGCGCCCTTGGCGATGCGGGCGGCGAACTCCGTACGGGCCAGGCCGCGCGCGACGGACGAGGTCACCAGGTTGCAGAACGCGGTCCCGCCCACCTCCAGGAACCCGATCTCGCCCGCGCCCCCCGACGCCCCCCGGCGCAACCGCCCGCCGAGCACGACCGCCGCCCCGACCCCGTCGCCCAGCCAGAGCAGGACGAAGTCCTCGGCGTCCTGCGCCACCCCGTCCCGCGACTCGGCGACGGCGGCCAGGTTCGCCTCGTTCTCCAGCACCACCGGGACGCCGCCGAGCCGCTCCCGCCAGGACGTCACCAGCCCGGGCCGCCACCCCGGCACGTCGTTGGACGACACCAGCTCGCCGTCGCGCGGCGCGACCAGGCCCGGCGCCCCGACCACGACGGCGTCGAGGCTCCGCCGCCCCGCCGCCTCGGCCAGGACGCCTTCGACGAGATCCACCAGGTCGCCGCCGACCGGCCGGGCGGCCGAGCCGACGGTACGGCCCGTGAGGTCGGCGACGGTGACGTGGACGGTGTCACGCCGCACGTCGACCCCCGCGACGTGGGCCCGGCCGGCCACCAGCCCGTAGAGGCGCGCGTTGGGCCCGCGCCTGTCCTCGCCCGACTCCCCCGCGACCTCGATCAGGCCGCCGCCGATGAGCCGCTCGATCAGGTCGGACACGGTGGGCCTGGACAGCCCCGTCAGCGAGCGGAGCTGGGGAGCGCTCAGCGGGCCCCGTTCCAGCAGCAGGTCCAGCGCCAGCCGGTCGTTGATGGCTCGAGCCGTGGAAGGGGTCGCGGTCTTCATGCTCGCCATAATAATCAGGAACCCTGCCTGAAAGCTCTTTCCATCAGGAACCCTGCCTGATAGTTTCCGATTCATGAGCCCTCATCGCGCCATCGTCTCGGTCTTCCTCATTCACGGAGCCGTGGCCGGCAGCCTGTCCACCCGCATCCCCTGGCTCCAGGAGCACTTCGGCCTCGACCCCCAAGTCCTCGGCCTGGTGCTCCTCTGCACGCCCATCGGCGCCTTCGCCGGCATGCCGATGGCCGGGCGCCTGGCCTACCGGATCGGCGCCCGCACCGCCACCCGCTTACTCATCGCCCTATGGTGCGCGGCCCTCGCACTGCCCGCCCTCTCCCCCTCCACCGCCTGCCTGTTCCTCGCGTTCCTGCTGTTCGGCGTCGCGGCGGGCATGTCCGACGTCACCATGAACGCCCACGCCGTCGTCCTCGAGCGCCGCCTCGAGAGGCCGATCATGTCCGGGCTGCACGGCATGTGGGCCGTCGGCAGCCTCGCCGCGGCCGGTCTCGGCGCCCTGGCCGCGCAGGCCGGCATCGACGCCCGCGCGCACCTCGCGACGGTCGCCGCCGCCCTGCTCCTGACCGGCGCCCGCACCGGCCGCGGCCTGCTCGCCGACGAGCGCGGCCCGGCCACCGGCCCCGCGCCGCGCCGCTTCGCGCTGCCCGCCCGCGGGATCGCCCTCATCGGCGTCGTCGGCTTCTGCGCCACCTTCGCCGAGGGAGCCAGCGCGAACTGGTCGGCCGTCTACATCACCGCCGTCACGGGCGCGGGGCCCGGCGTGGGCGCCGCCGGCTACATGGTCTTGATGTTCTGCATGGCCGGCACCCGCCTGCTCGGCGACCGCGTCATCCGTCTGCTCGGCCCGGTGCGGACGGTGCGGGCCGGCGGGGCGGTCGCCGCGCTCGGGGGCCTGATCGTGGTCCTGTCCCGCACGCCCGCCCTCGCCGTCACCGGCTTCGCGCTGCTCGGGCTGGGCGTGGCGGTGATCGTGCCGCTGGCGATCGCGGCGGCGGGCAACAAGGGCGCGACGCCGGGCGAGGGCGTGGCCGGGGTGGCCACGATCACGTACCTCTCGGGGCTCGTCGCCCCGGCGGTGACGGGGTGGGTGGCGGGCGGGCTGTCCTATCCCGCGGCCTTCGCCGTGATCACCGGCGTGGTGGTGCTGCTGACGCTGCTCGCCCCGGCCGTACGGCCCTCCTCCCCGGCCACCGCCGGCACGCCCGCCGGGAACGGACGCCTCGCGCGTGCGCGGGACTGATGAGCCTGCCGAGCAACCGCTTGCTCGTATGACGGGGCGCGGCTACCGTGAGGCCCATGCGGATGCGCGCGGCCGTGCTGACCGAGTTCCACGCCCCCATGGAGCTGCGTGAGGTGGAGATCGCCGACCCGGGGCCCGGTGAGGTGCGGGTGCGCGTCAAGGCGTCCGGCGTGTGCGGGTCCGATCTCAAGGCCATCGACGGCAAGAGCCCGGTGGCGGGCCGCCTGCCGTTCATCCTCGGTCACGAGAGCGCCGGCGTGGTGGAGCGCACCGGTACGGGCGTCACCTCCGTCAAGGAAGGCGACCCCGTCATCATCGCCATGAACGGCCCCTGCGCCCGCTGCCGCCCCTGCCAGGCCGGACACTTCCACCTGTGCGCGAGCCCCGGCCGGCTGCCGATCATCATGGGCGGCCTCCCCCGCGTCACGCTGGACGGCTCCGAGGTGCGCAGGTTCATCGGCATCGGCTCGTTCGCCGAGTACGCCGTCGTCCCCGAGGCCATGTGCGTGAAGCTCGCCGCGGGGCTGCCGTTCGACGCGATGTCGCTGCTGGCCTGCGGCGTCGTCACCGGCGTCGGCGCGGTGCTGAACGTCGCGCGGGTGCCCCCCGGCGCGACGGTGCTCGTCGTCGGCTGCGGCGGCGTCGGGCTCAACGTCGTGCAGGGCGCGGTGCTGGCCGGCGCGACCACGATCGTGGCCGCCGACGTGGCCGAGGGCAAGCTCAAGCTCGCCGAGCGCTTCGGCGCCACCCACTCCCTGCTGGTCACCGACCTGCCCCGTCAGGTGGACGAGCTGGTCAGGGGCGGCGTCGACCATGCCTTCGACGCGACGGGCGCGCCGGGCGTGCTGGCCAAGGCGTTCGCCGCGACCCGGCCGGGCGGCACCACCGTCATGGTCGGCAGCCCGCCCCAGGGCCATCCGATGGAGCTGGACACCGGTCTGCTGTTCGCCTCGCGCCGCCTCATGGGCACCCAGGGCGGCGACGCCGCGCCGCACCGCGACCTGCCCATGCTGGCCGAGCAGTACGTGCGCGGCCGGCTCGACCTCAACGGCCTCATCACCGAGCGGCTGCCGCTCGACCGCATCGACGAGGCCGTCGCCCACGTCCGCGCGGGCACGGTGGCGCGTACCGTGATCACGTTCTGACGCGCGGCGGAGCTGGACGCGCGCCGGGCGGCCGGATATTGGGTGGAGGATGACCGCAACCACGCGCACTCGTTTCGCCGTCTCCCTCCCCCAGCAGATCTCCGGCGGCGCCTTCGACCCCGCCGCCTTCCGCGCCTACCTGCGGCGGGTGGAGGACCTGGGCTTCCACAGCGTCTGGACCCGCGAGGGCACCCTGTCACCCGTCCCGACGCTCAACCCCATCGAGGTCATGACGTACGCGGCCGCCTGCACCGAGCGGGTGCGCATCGGCTGCGCGGTGTTCGTCAGCGTGCAGCACCAGCCGCTCCAGCTCGCCAAGAGCCTGAGCACGCTCGACCAGCTCAGCCGGGGCCGCCTGGAGGTGGGCTTCGGGCTGGGCGGCAGGCGGGCGCTGGAGTCGTTCGGGGTGCCGGCCGAGGGGCTGGTGACGCGGTTCACCGAGGGCATCGAGCTGATGAAGGCGTGCTGGACGGAGCCGAAGGTGTCGTTCCAGGGGCGGTTCTTCCAGGTGGAGGCGGCCATGGAGCCGAAGACGTACCAGAAGCCGCATCCGCCGATCTGGATCGGCGGCCACAAGCCGGCCGCCGTGCGCAGGGCCGTCAGGCACGGTGACGGCTTCATCGGCGCGGGCGGCGCCACCACGGAGGCGTTCGCCGAGCAGGTGCGCGTCCTCAAGGACGAGCTGGCGCGGGCCGGGCGCGACCCGGGGAGCTTCGGTGTGGCCAAGCGCGTCTACGTCTCGGTCGACGCGCCGGGCCGCATCGACGACCAGCTCCGCAGCATGTACGGCAGCGCCGACGTGGCGGTCACGGGCTCGCCGGAGGAGGTCGTACGCGGCCTGCGCGCGGTCATCGACGCCGGCGCGGACCTCGTGCTGATCGATCCGATGGTCGGCGAAGCCGGGCAGCTCGACCGGCTGGCGGAGGACGTCCTTCCTGAGCTATTCTAAGAATCCTTAGAACTCTAGAGGAGGCCCCCATGTCCTACCCCGAGCCCCGCTACCACGCCGAGCACGGCGAGCCCAGCGGCGTGTTCCACCTGGCCGGGCAGGCGCCCGACCTGAGCATGGGCGGCCCGGGCGGCACCCAGGTCCACTACCTCGCCACGGGCGGCAGCACGGGCGGCGCGTTCGGCCTCTACCGCTACGAGATGCCCGCCAAGCCGTCCGGCCCGAGCCCCCACTTCCACCGCACGATGACCGAGTCCTTCTACGTCCTCGACGGCACCATCCGGCTCTACAACGGCGACAAGTGGGCCGACGGCAAGCCGGGCGACTTCCTGTTCGTGCCCGAGGGCGGCATCCACGCCTTCCGCAACGAGTCGGGCGAGCCGGCCACGATGCTCATCCTGTTCACGCCGGGCGCGCCGCGCGAGGGCTACTTCGAGGAGCTGGCCGAGATCGCCGCCACCGGCCGGCAGCTCTCCCCCGAGGAGTGGACCGAGCTCTACCTGCGCCACGACCAGTACATGGTCTGATGTTCGCCGAAGAGCCGATCTACGAGCAGCTCGCCCGCATCGGCAAGGCGCTGTCGGGCCCCGTCCGACTGCGCCTGCTCGACGTGCTCGACCAGCGCGAGCGCACGGTCGAGGAGCTGGCGCGAGCGGCCGGCGTGCCGCTCAAGAACACCTCGGCGCAGCTCCAGCAGCTGCGCGCGGCCCACCTGGTGACCAGCCGCAGGGACGGCACCCGGGTCTACTACCGGCTGGCCGACGAGAGCGTGTCGCGCTTCCTCGGCGCGTTCCAGGCGTTCGCCGGCGAGCGGCTGGCCGACCTGCGCGGCGCGGTCAGCGACCGGCTCGGCGACCTGGAGGGCGTGACGGCCGACGAGCTCGCCGCGCGGCTGGCCGACCCGTCCACGCTCGTGCTCGACGTGCGCTCGGCGGCCGACTATGCGGCCGGGCACGTGCCCGGCGCGGTCTCGGTGCCCATGGCCGAGCTGCGCGACCGGCTGGGCGAGCTGCCGGCGTCGGCGGAGATCGTGGCGTACTGCGGGGGGCCGTACTGCGTGGTCTCGCCCGAGGCCGTACGCGTGCTGCGCGCCCACGGCCGCTCCGCCCGCCCGCTCGACGGCGGCTACCTCGCCTGGCGGCGCGACGGCAAGCCGCTGGAACGCTGAGCGACCATGCCACTACGCTGAGCGGCGTGCGCTTCGGACCGATGGCCCTGGCCGCGCTGCTCGCCGTGCCGGCGCTGAGCGCCAGGCCCGCCTACGACTTCGCGGCCCCCGGCGTCGCCATCCGGGCCGAGCCCGCGGCGGGGGCCCCGGTGCACGGGTTCGGGCAGCCGGGCGAGGGGTTCGCGTCCAACCGGGAGGAGGAGCACGAGGCGTACGCGTGCGGCCCGTACGAGACCACGCTGTGGCACCACGGCCACAACGCGAGCACCGGCGTCATCGGCTGGGTGCCCGCCTGCGACCTGCTCGACTCCGACTGAGCCCTACCCCGACGCCCTATCGGAGTCCTATCCGGCGCCCGCGCCGACCGGCTCCCGCCGCTCGGCCACCGGCTCGTCCTCGTCCTCCTCGTGGCCCTCCACCGACAGGTTCGGCAGCAGCCGGTCGAGCCAGCGCGGGCACCACCAGTTGAGCCGGCCCAGCAGCACCATCGTGGCCGGCACCAGGAACCCGCGGATGATCGTGGCGTCCACCGCGATCGCCACCGCGAGCCCCACGCCGAACGTCTTGACCAGCGAGTCCGGGTAGGCGATGAACGCGGTGAACACCGCCACCATGATCAGCGCCGCCGACGTGATGACCCGCCCGGTCGAGCCGAGCCCCTCGGCCACCGCCCGCGCGTTGCGCCCGTGCCGCTGGTACGACTGCCGCACCGCCGTCAGCAGGAACACCTCGTAGTCCATCGACAGCCCGAACAGCACCGCGAACAGCATCAGCGGCACGTAACTCTCGATGGGCACCGAGAAGAAGATCGTCTGCACGTACGACGAACTGGCCGGCGGGTCCAGGCCGACCAGGCCGGTGCCGAGGCCGATCGAGAACACCAGCGCCAGCGCGCCGAACGCGGCGCCCAGCGACACCAGGTTCATCACCGCCGCCTTGATCGCCACGATCGGCGCGCGGAAGGCCAGCAGCAGGAGCAGCGCGCTGAGCAGCACCACGACGCCGATGACCAGCGGGGTGCGCTCGGCCATCCGGTCGCCCGCGTCGGTCAGTCCGGCGACCTTGCCGCCCACGTGCACCTGCACGCCCGGTAGCGCGATCGCCCTGACGTCCTCGACGACCCCGGCGGTGCGCTCGTCGCTGGGGGCGTACTCGGGGATGGCCTGCACCAGCACCGAGCGGCCGTCGGCGTTGACCTTGGGGTCGCTGACGTACTTGACGCCCTCGACGTCCTCCACCTCGCCGACCAGCTTCTTGACCAGCGGGTCCTTCGCGCCCGGCACCTTCTCGGGCAGCTCGGCGACCACGATGAGCGGGCCGTTGAAGCCGGGGCCGAAGCCGGTGGCCATCAGCTCGTACGCCCGGCGCGGCTCGGAGCCCTTGTCGCCGTACCCCTCGTCGATCGGCCCCAGCTTGAGCGCCAGCGCGGGCGCGGCGAGCGCGCCGAGCACGATCGTGCTGGCCAGCAGCACCCGCCACGGGCGGCGCGCCACCCATGAGCCGAGCCCGGCCCAGCCGGTGCCGGACGAGCCCGAGCCGCGCAGGAACGGCACCTTGAGAGCGTTGACGCGGTGGCCGAGCAGCCCGAGCAGGGCGGGGACCAGCGTGACGGAGGTCAGCACGGCGGCCACGACCGAGATGCCGGTCACCCAGCCGAGCGTGGCCAGCAGCGGGAAGCCGGCCAGCATCAGCGCGCTCAACGCGATGATCACCGTGCCGCCCGCGAACACCACCGCGCCGCCCGAGCTGGACACCGTCCTGCGTACCGACTCCACCACCGGCACGCCCTGCGCGAGCAGCCGCCGGTGGCGCGACAGCAGGAACAGCGCGTAGTCGATGCCGACGCCGAGCCCGATCATCGTGGCCATGATGCCGGCCTGCTTGGGCATGTCCACGACCCAGCCGAGCAGCCCGATCACGCCGAGCCCCGAGGCCACGCTGACCAGCGCGGCGAAGATCGGCACGATGGCGGCGACCAGCGTCCCGAACGCGAACACCAGCACCAGCAGCGCGCACACCACGCCGATGACCTCGCTGGGGCCGGTCTTGATCTCCTTGTCCGCAGGGTTCGAGCTGTCGGCGGGCACGACCTCGAGCCCGGCCTCGCGCGCCGGATCCGCGGCCTTGGACAGCTCCTGGGTGGTCTGGGCGATCGTGTCGGAGTCGTTGCCCTCCAGCTTGATCGTGATGAGGCCGATCTGCAGGTTCGAGGAGATGCCGCCGACGCGGAACGGGGTGTCCACGGAGGTGACGTGCGGCATCGTCTCCAGCCGGTCCACGGCCCGCTCGACGGCCTGCTTGCGCTTCTCCTCCAGCAGCGGCCCGTCGGCGGAGTAGACGAGGAGCTGGACGGTGCCGCCCTGGGCGTACCCGGCGCCGAAGCCCTCCTTCATCAGGTCGTGGGCGCGCTGCGCGTCCGTGCCGGGGATGCTCGCGTCGTTGCTGGTCGGGCTGGGGAAGGCGAGGCTGCCGCCCATCAGCGCCGCGGCGGCGATCACCCACGTCACGAGCACGATCCAGCCGTGCCGCGCGCACCAGCCGCCCAGCCGTCCCAGCAACCGCGTCATCGCTCAGCCCCCACTCGACGACCGTCCTGTACGGTCGTACAGCGACATACGATAAAACGGAACCCATCAGGAAGGCCGTCTCCCGCAGGGAAATGAGACGATGACCACAGCTGAGACCACAGCCGACGACACCCGATCGCGGATTCTGGCCGCCGCCAGAGAGCTGTTCGCCGAACGCGGCTACGCGGCGACCTCCCTGGCCGACATCGCCGCCGCCGTCGGCCTCACCAAGACGGCCGTCGCCTACCACTTCCACCCCAAGGACCGCCTCGCCGCCGAGCTGCTCGACCCCGTCGCGGCCGACATGCTGACGCTGCTCGACACCGCGCACGACAGCCGCGACGCCTTCGTCGAGGCCCTCGTCGCGTTCGCGGTGCGCTACCGCTCGGTCATCCGGCTGTTCATGGAGGACCTCGCCGCCGACGACGCCGGCGCCGCGCCCGGCTCGGAGCGCGACACCATCAGGACCTTCAGGGACGAGATCTACGCCAAGCTCGCCGGGCCCGACCCCACCCCCGAGGCCAGGCTCAAGAGCTGGGCGCTGCTGGGGGCGTTGCAGTGGGGCGCGGTCAAGACCATGGACCTGCCGGAGGAGCAGGTACGCGCCGCTCTGCTCGAAGCGGCACGCGCGTACTGACCGCTTGTGCACAACGGCTCACGACGGCGGGCCTGAAGGGCGATACTGGGACGCCAGATCCCCTTTTTCGCACCGGCAGGGAGAACGGTCTTGCGTACCTGGTTCGAGCCGGAGGAGGCGGAGGAGTTCGAAGCGGCGAAGGCCGTGCTGCTGCGGCGCTGCCTCGCCTGGGCCGACGAGCACGGCCGCCCGGCGGACGACCTTCTCATCGGCGCCGCCATCGACGCCCGCCACCACAGCCGCGACGGCCGGCTCGCCTATTGGGACGAGCCGCAGATCCGCCGCTATCTGCTGGCCTGGATCCCCAAATACGTCGTCGCGCCGCGCGAGATCCTCGACATCGCCCCCGACATCCTGCGCACCTACCTCGCCTACCTCGCCGCGTCGGGCCTGCGCGACCCGCGCGGCGCCACCTTGTCAGAGGCCGACACCGCCATCGCCCGCGCCACCCCCGAGTTCAGGAAGTCCCTCGACGACCCGCACCTGCAGGGGCTGGCCAAGTTCTGGGCCCAGACCGCGCTCGACCACGGCGTC
This sequence comes from Nonomuraea sp. NPDC049419, assembly GCF_040676995.1. Taxonomy (NCBI): domain Bacteria; kingdom Bacillati; phylum Actinomycetota; class Actinomycetes; order Streptosporangiales; family Streptosporangiaceae; genus Nonomuraea; species Nonomuraea sp. NPDC049419. Next base: position 197,610 of record NZ_JBFAQB010000013.1, read on the forward strand.
GACCTGACCGACCCCGGCGGGTTCGACGACTTCAAACAGGACCTCGACGCCGGCCGCGTCCACTACGACCAGGACATCCTCGACCACCTCACCCAGGCCCGCCTGCTGGGCGCGGAGCTGGACCTGGCGGAGGAGCGCGCCCCCCTCCAACCCCCCATCGCCCTGCCCCCCGCGCCAGACCTCACGACCGCCGCCCTTGGGAGCCGGACAGTCCAACGCCTGACGGCCCTGGCAGCCTGGGCCGGCAAGGACGGCCGCCCCCTCACCGAGCTCGGCACCTTGCCTGCCACCGGCGCGGACCCCGACCTCCTCCTGGCGTGGGCGAAGCGGGTGCGGCTGGTGCGGGTCGCCAAGGGCCGCGTCCATGCGGTGGCCAAGGCAGCTCCCTTGCTGCGCGACCCGGAAGCTTTGTGGCAGCGCGCCTTCGACGTCCTGCCCGAGCTGGGCCGCCCCATCACCGGCCGCACCGACGGCGCGCCCTTCACGCTCTTCTTCGACGAGCTGCTGCCCGACCTCCTCAACACCCTCTACGGCATGGACGACATGCCGGTGACACGGCTGGAGGAGACGGTGTGGCTGGCCTGCCGCGAATACGAGGACTACGTCGCCGGGGACCACCGCGCCTCATCCACCCTGCCGCGACGCCGGCTCGGCGACGACCTCGTCCGCACCTTCGAGGTCCTCGCCGACCTGGGCGCCGTCGAGCTGAGCCGCGGCCCGGCCGACGAGCTCTACCTCGCCGACCTCGACCACGAAGCCCAGGAGCTCCCGCTCGAGTCCGTCGAACGCCTCCGCACCCGCCTCGCCGAGCCCGACCTGCTCCTCGCCAGGCTCACCCCGCTCGGGCAGCGCGCCGTACGCGCCCGCCTGCTCGCCGAGGGCCGCGACGCCCCGCTCATCGGCGAACTCGCCGAAGCCGACCCCGCCGAACTGCTCGGCGTCCTCACCCAGCACTACCCGCCGTACGACGCCGCCGCCGAGCTGCACGGCTGGCTCGCCCAGCCGGGCCACGGCATAGAGCCGCTGCTGGAGGCGGTACGCCGGTGCCCGTTCCGCACCCGGGCCGGCGCCATGCTCAACGTGCTCGCCGAGGCCCTGCCCGACGGCCGCGCCCTCCTCCACGGCCTGCGCCGCGACCCTATGCTCGGCCCCGCCGCCCTGACGTACCTGGTGGACGTCGGCGAGCTCGACCCGTCCGCGATCGGCCAGGACGAGCACCTGCTGCTGGCCGCCGAGAACTTCCTCACCCTGCTGGAGCTGGGCGGCCCTCAAACCCTGATCGAGCAGCTCAAGGCGATGGCGGGGCGGGAGGCGTACGAGCTGGTCGCCGCCGTCCTCGACGCCGGCCACCACGACACGGTCGGCCTGGAGGAGATCCGCGCGCTGGTCGCCGAACCCCTCCGCACCACCCACCACCGCCCCCTCCGCCTGATCCCCGGCACCGGCCCCGGCACCCGCACCGCACGAAACAAACGCCACGAACGCTGACCCGAAGACTGTCAGAATGTGACCATGCGACTACCCCGCGCGAAGTTCTTCAACACCACGGGCCCGTGCGACCCGACGCGCCACTACATGCTGCCTCCCACGCCACGCATCCCCGAGGCCCGCACCCTCATCGAGATGGACCGCTACTTCGTCCTTCACGCCCCTCGCCAGACCGGCAAGACCACCGCGCTGCGCACCCTCGCCTCCGAGCTGACCGCAGCAGGCGACGTCGCCGCCCTGATGGTCAGTTGCGAGCGTGTTAAAGCGGTAGGCGAGAACTACGCTGCCGCGGAGTCAGTGCTGCTGACCGCCCTTCGCGAAGCGGCCAATCGCTCGGGATGGCCGAAGAAATGGCTTCCGCCAGATCCCTGGCCATCGAATCTTCCGGGTGTTCAGTTCGGCGCGGCATTGGGGGAGTGGTGCCGCCGTTGTCCGCGCCGGGTGGTGCTCTTTCTGGACGAGTTCGACGCCCTGCAGGGCAACAGCATGGCCAGTATTCTCAGCCAACTTCGCGACGGTCACAACGCGCGACCGGAACGCCATCCATTTCCTGCATCCATTGCGCTGTGCGGACTACGGGACGTGCGCGATTACAAGGTCGCTTCTGGCAGGGATCCGGATCAGACCAACCCGGCGAGCCCGTTCAACATCATCGCCAAGTCGCTGCGCCTGGGTGACTTCACCATCGACCAGATCGCCGAGCTGTACGGCCAGCACACCGACGCGACCGGTCAGGAGTTCACCAAGGACGCGGTCGAGCGGGTCTTCGAGCTGACCCAGGGCCAGCCATGGCTGGTCAACGCTCTCGCCTACGAGATCACCCAGGAGATGGGGGTGACCGGCGCCGTCTCCGTGACGCGGGTGGAGGAAGCCAAGGAACGGCTGATCCGAGCACATGCCATGCACCTGGAGTCACTGTCGGATCGGCTGCGGGAGCCCCGGGTGGCCCGGGTCATCGAACCGATCCTGGCGGGCACCTGGCCCGACATGGACATGGCCTTCAGCAGCGACGCCCGCTATGTCCATGACCTGGGTCTCATCCGGAGCACCAGGGATCTGGACATCGCCAACCCGATCTACCGGGAGGTCCTGCTCCGGGTTCTGGGCGAGCGGGCCGAGGTCCGCGTCCGCGCCGACCCGCGCAGCTTCGTACTGCCCGACGGCCGCTTCGACCTGGCACGCCTCCTGGAGGAGTTCGTCGTCTTCTGGCGGGAGCACGGCGAAGTCCTCATCCAGCAGGAGGGCTATCACGAGGCCGCATGTCAGATCATCCTCATGGCCTTCCTGCACCGGCTCGTCAACGGCGGCGGCCAGCTCGACCGTGAATACGCCGCCGGCACCAAACGCCTCGACGTCCTGATGCGCTGGCCCTACCAGGGGCCGGACGGCGAACGGCTCGTGCAGCGCGAGGCCATGGAGCTCAAGGTGTGGCGCGCGGGCGAGAACGACCCCGCCCCCGACGGCCTCGCCCAGCTCGACCGCTATCTCGACCGGCTCACCCTGTCCACCGGCAGACTCGTCATCTTCGACCGGCGCCCAGAAGCGCCGCCATGGCAGGAACGCGGCGCGTTCGAGGAGGCCACCACACCCTCTGGCCGCCCGGTCACCATCCTGCGCGTGTGACGACCGACGACGGATCAGGGCTGGGCGGCCCTGACGTCCTCGTGTGTGGTGCCGGTGTGCTGGGGGACGTTGTGCTGGGCCTCGCGCTCGGCGCGGCGGCGCTTGCGGCGGCGGCCGAGGAACCAGCCGACGCCCAGGGCGGCTATCCCGAGGGGGGTGGTGGCCATCTTGCGGGCCACCAGAAGCTTCAGGAGTTTCTTCATACGCCCTCAACTGCCCCAGGACGGTAGGCGCACGCATAGGCCGCACCGGACCTGGCGCTGTTTGGGGCAGAACCCGGTGAGGGGCGGTCGCCATCTGACGGTCAGGGCGAGTGGGGTTGCTCGGGTTCGGGCTCGTTGGTGGTGGGTTCGAGGGATTCGCCGGGGTCGGGGCCCGTCTGGGCGGCCAGGCCGACGGTGATGGTGATCTGGGCGCCGGGTTCGGCGCAGGTGCCCGGGTCGATGCTTTGTGCCAGGACTGCGCCTGCCTGGGACTCGTCGTCCACCAGCTGTTCCTTCGTTCCTACCGTGAAACCCGCCGCCGTCAGGGCTGTGCGGGCCGCCTCGCGGGAGCGGCCGACGACCGGTGGGACGGTGGCGCCGTTCCGGGACACGGTGAGCGCTACCGCTGTGCCGCCCTTCACGCGGCTGCCTGCCTTGGGGCGGGTGGACAGAACCTGGCCCGACGGCTCCTGGGAGCAGGAGCGGGTGATGGCGCCGACCTTGAGGCCGGCGCCGGTCAGGGCCGCTTCGGCGGGGCCGCGTCGCATGCCCGTCACCTCCGGCACGGGCAGGCCCGCCGACACGCGCAGGGACACCTTGGCTCCCCGGTCCACGGCGGTTCCCGCGGCGGGGGTGCTGGCGAGGACCTGGCCGATGGCGCGGGGTGAGTCCTGACGGGTGACGCGGCCCAGGGTGAGGCCGGCGCGTTCGACGGCCTTGGTGGCGGCGGCCTTGTCCAGGCCGGTCAGGGGCGGGATCGTCACCGTCGGCGGACGTACGACCGCGGGCGGGTCGTAGGCGGGGCGGCGGTCGTCCTGGGACTGCCGGGCCTCCGCGGTCTTCGTGGGTGCGGCTTCGGCGGGCGACTCGCGGGTCGTCTCGGGCGCGGGCGTGACGGGCGGCGGCGAGGCGAGAGGTCCGCCCGCCTGGGGTCCCGCGTGCCCGGCCGGGCTCTGGGTGAGCGCCGGTACGACCACGGCCAGCAGCACCACGGCCGTCACCAGCAGCGCCGCACACACCGCGACCGCCGCCCGCGGCCACTGCCTCCGGTCCGTACGCCCTTCCCCGGCCTGCGAAGGATCCCCGGGTAACGCTTCCCCGATATCCGCACCCCGCTGTGGTGCCCCGGCTGCTGGCTGGGCGGCCTGCGGGCCGGAGGTCGCGGGAGGGAGATGGTAGGCGTCCATGGCCCCGGTGGCCTCGGGATCGGCCAGCGGGGTGAACCAGAAGCCGGGTGACGCCCCGGCAGGGCCGGGTGAGACCCCGGAGGGACCGCGTGAGGCGGCGGAGCCACCTGCGGCGGTGGGGCCGGAGTGGGCGTCCGGGGTGCGCTGGCCCGGTACCAGGGGTGTCGGCGGGGTGCGCGGGATGGGCGGCGGAGGTGAGCGCAGCACCTCCGCAGGCCCGTCCGCTCCCAGCAGTTCGAACAGCAGCTCCCTGCTGCTCGGCCGGTTGCGGGCGTCCTTGTCCAGGCAGGCCGCGACCAGTGTACGCAGCCGCCCGTCGAGCAGCCCCAGCTCGGGCGGCGCCGTGAGGATGCGGTGCAGGACGGGCGCGACGGAGTCCTGGCCGAAGGGGGCGCTGGCGTTGGCCGCGAAGCACATGGTGGCGCCCCACGAGAACACGTCGGCGGCCCCCGTGACGGCCGAGGCGGTGATCTGCTCGGGCGCCATGTACGCCGGCGTCCCCACCCCCCGCCCGCTCACGGTGGCGGCGGCGTCGAGTGCCCGGGCCAGGCCGAAGTCGATGACGCGCGGCCCGTCGGAGCCGAGCAGCACGTTCTGGGGCTTGAAGTCGCGGTGCACGATCCCGGCCCGGTGGATGGCGGCGAGCGCGGTAGCGGTGCCGACGGCGAGGCGTTCGAGCGCGCCGCCCCTGCGGGGCCCGGTGAGCGCGACCTCGCGGGCCAGGGAGTGCCCGTCGACGTACTCGCTGACGATGTACGGCCGCCCCTCGTCGAACCCGGCGTCGATCACCTGCGCCGTGCAGAACCTGGCGACGTGCTTGGCCAGCTCGACCTCCCGCAGGAACGCCGCCCGCTCGTCACCGACGGGCCCGTGCAGGAGCTTGACCGCGTACGTCTCTCCGCTCCTGGAACCGAGGAACACCGCGCCCTGGCCACCCTCGCCCAGCCGCCCGGTGAGCTCGTAGTCGCCGAGTCGCCGAGGGTCCCCCGTTCTGAGCGGCTGTGCCGTTGGCACGGGGCGCCTCCCCTCGCCGCGCCACCCCTTCTGCCTCCTACTGAAGGCAAGGGGCCGCGAACAGTCAACGGTGCGCAGGGCAATCGCATCCGGACCGTGACACAGCCGGTCAGGACGTACGCGCGACCCTGCCGGAATACGTCACTTCGTCCTTACCTGCACGAGTGACCTTGATGTCCATCTGGTTCACATCGGAGGTGGGGTACATGCGGAGCGTGCCCGGGTAGCACTCCTGCCCGCCGACGTCGCGGAGGGTGAAGACCATGCCGCCGCCGTCGCGCGAGAGCCGTCCGGTGCAGCGCAGGTCGGCTCCCCAGCGCATGCGTCCCGAGCCTTCGTGGTCCAGGACGAGTTCGACGGGGAAGACGCGCTCGGCGCTGAAGTGCTCGGCGGAGCCGGTCCAGCCGCCGGCCAGCCCTTCGCCCTGGGCGCTTCGGAGGTAGAGCACGAACCCGGCGACGCCCATGAGCAGCCCGGCCAGCGCGACGCCGATCTGCCAGGGCCGCACCCGCCGCCGCCCGGCCCGCGCCACCTGGCCGGGGGTGATGGCGGGGAAGCTGGTGGTGGGGTCGGGGTCGGTGATGACGCCTGGCTCGGCCTCGGCGGCGCCGACTCCGACGACGGCGTCGGGAGCGCGGGTGACGGGCCTGCTCGTGCGGACGAGCGTGCCGATGCCGTTGCCGCCGACGGCGGCCATGGCGCCGGTCGTCAGCACGTCGCCCCCGTCGCCCTCCTGGCCGAGCAGCAGGCGCAGCGCCTCTTCCGCGTCGGGCCGGTCGCCTGGCTCGGTCGCCAGGCAGGCTTCGACGATCTCGCGCAGCCGCCCGTCGAGGTCGCCGAGGTCGGGCGCGCCGTAGAGGACGCGGGCCAGCACCTCGTTGTGGGTCTCGGCGGTGTACGCGGGCCGCCCGTTGGCGGTGTAGGCCACGGTGAGCGCCCAGGCCCACATGTCGGCGGGCGGTCCGGCCGGCTCGCCCTTCATGCGTTCCGGCGCCATGTAGGCGGGCGTGCCCATGGGCATGTGGCTGGTGGTGACGGTGGTGTCGACGAGCCGGGACACGCCGAAGTCGATCACGCGGGGCCCGTCGATGCCGAGCAGCACGTTGCCTGGCTTGAAGTCGCGGTGCACGACCCCGGCGCGGTGGATGGCGCCGAGGGCGGTGGCGGTGCCGATGGCCAGGCGTTCGAGCGACCCGCCCGTACGCGGCCCCTCCTTCTCCACGTGCTCGCGCAGCGAGGGGCCGTGGACGTACTCGCTCACCAGGTAAGGACGGTCGCCTTCGAGGTCGGCGTCCAGGAGCTGGGCCGTGCAGAACGCGGCGACCCGGCGCACCGCCTCGACCTCGCCGAGGAAGCGGCGGCGGGCGTCGGCGGTGCCGGAGAGGCTGGCGTGCAGCAGCTTGATGGCGACCCGGCCGCGTTGCGGGGATTCGCCCAGGTAGACCACTCCCTGGCCACCCTGACCGAGCCTGCGTGTCAGCCGGTAGGACCCCAACTGCCGGGGGTCGTCGGCACGTAGCTCGGACATATACCGCCATTATGCCTGGCCGGGGCAAGCGAGCGTCCAGAACCAGCTACGGGAGCAGCGCCGCGTACCGGTCGAGGACGGGCAGCACCTCGTCGGCGGGCCCGCTGGGCAGCGTCGCCACGGCCTCCTCGATGCCCAGCTCGGCGAAGTAGTCGAGCTTCTCCCTGGTGGCCAGCGTGGCGAACGGGATCACGCGGGCCGTCGGCCGTCCCGCCTTCTCGCACGCCTCGCGCAGGGCGGGCAGCGCCGCCTTGATGCCGCGTCCGCCGATGGGCATCCAGCCGTCGGCGTACTCGGCGACGTGGGCGAACAGCTTCGGCCCCGCCGCCCCGCCCACATGGACGGGCGGGAGGTTGATCGGCTTGGGCCAGGACCAGGCCGGCTCGACGCCGTCGAAGGAGGCCACCTCGTCGCGCCACAGCGCCTGCATGGCCATGACATGGTGCCGGGCGATCTCGCGGCGCCGCCCGTACGGGACCGCGTGGTTCTCGATCTCCTCGACGTTCCAGCCGAAGCCGACGCCGACCACCACGCGACCGCCGGACAGCAGGTCGAGCGAGGCGATGGCCTTGGCGGTGACGATGGGGTCGCGCTGGGCGGCGAGCAGGATGCCGGTGCCGAGCCTCAGCCGGGTGGTCGCGGCGGCGGCGAAGGACAGGGCGACGAGGGGGTCGAGCGTGCGCTTGTACTCCTCGGGCAGCTCGCCGTCCGCCGCCCCCGGGTAGGGCGTGCGCCGCGAGACCGGGATGTGGGTGTGCTCGGGCAGGTAGAGCGAGTCGAGCCCGCGTTCCTCCGCCGCCTTCGCGAGCTCCTGCACGGGCATCGCCAGGTCGGTCGCGAACATCGTGACGCCGAGCTTCATCACACCCCCACACCGGTAAACCAAGCGATTGCTCGGTTAAGATTTCCAGAGTACCTTGCGAAGGACCGTCCCGCGGAGAGAGGTTCCCGGTGAAGTTTTCGATCTTCCTGAACCCGCAGATCCCAGGCTCGGGCTACGCGGCCGAGGAGAACGCCAGGGCGAAACGCCCGATCGGCCGCGACACCGAGTCGTACCAGCGGCTGCTGCACGAGGTACGCGAGATCGCCGTGCACGCCGACCAGATCGGGTTCGACGCGCTGATGATGACCGAGCACCACTTCCACTCGGAAGGCATGGAGTTCTCGGTCAACCCGCTGATGTTCCTCACCGACCTCGCGGCGCGGACAGAGCGCATCCTGCTCGCCCCGCTCGGCCTCGTGCTGCCCGCCTGGGACCCGATCAGGGCCGCCGAGGACGTCGCGCTGCTCGACCAGTTCAGCAAGGGACGGCTGCGGCTGGGCGTGGCGCGGGGCTACCAGAACCGCTGGATGAACGTGCTCGGCCAGCGCTGGCAGGCCGCCGCCGCCCGCTCCGACGGCTCGGCCACCGACACGCGGAACTTCGACGTCTTCGGCGAGGTGCTGAAGATCATGAAGCTGGCCTGGACGCAGGAGACGCTCCGGTACAAGTCGGACGTGCTCGACTACCAGGTGCCCTTCCCGTACGAGGGCATCGAGGGCTGGCCCGCCCAGGAGTGGACCCGCACGTTCGGCGCGCCCGGCGAGATCGACGACGACGGCGTGGTCAGGGCCGTGTCGGTCTGCCCCAGGCCGTACCAGAACCCGCATCCCGAGCTGTGGCAGCCGTTCACGATCTCCGACCGGTCGGTCATCAGGGCGGCGCAGGAAGACATCCTGCCGTGGATGTTCACCCCCAACCCCGACGACCACGCCCAGAAGGCCAGGCTCTACCAGGAGGAGTCGGCCAAGCACGGCCGCCACTACAAGCTGGGCGAGCACACCGGCATCCTCAAGATCGTCGGCATCGGCGACACCACCGAGCAGGCCATCGCCACCTTCGGCAGGAGCATCCCCAAGGACTTCGCCGCCTTCTTCGGCCCCTTCGGCTACCTGGAGGTGCTGCGCAAGAAGGAGGACGAGAAGCACAAGCCCATCTCGCCGGAGAAGGGCGACGCCAAGCGCATGAGGGACGTCGAGATGGCGCTGTTCGGCACACCCGACGACGTCAAGCGCGGCATCCAGCGCATGCTCGACAAGATGCCCGACCTGGAGTGGTTCGGCCTCTACATGCAGGGCCAGCAGGGCGTGCTGCCGCTCGACACGGTCAAGCGGAACCTCGAGCTGTTCGCCACCAAGGTCGCACCGGAGTTCCGATGAAGTTCTGGCTGGGCGCCTCTTTCTCCGACACCGATCAGTTCACCGAACTGGCGCGGGCGGCCGAGCGGTGCGGGTTCGACACGCTGACGCTCTCCGACCACCTCTTCTACGCCGACTTCGCCTCGCCGTACCCGTACTCGCGGTCGGGGCGGCCCCGGTGGGACGCGCGTACGCACTGGCCCGACGTGTGGGTGACGATCGGCGCGATGGCCGCGGTCACCAGCACGCTGCGCTTCGCGCCGAACGTCTACATCGCGCCCGCCCGCGACCTGTTCACCGTGGCCAAGCAGGTGTCCACGGCGGCGGTGCTGTCGCGCGAGCGGGTCACGTTCGGGGTCGGCGTGGGCTGGTGCAAGGAGGAGTTCACGGCCACCGGCCAGGACTTCCACACCCGCGGCAAGCGCCTCGACGCGATGCTGCCCGCGCTGCGCGCGCTCTGGTCGGGCGAGACGGTCACCCTCGACGGCCTCCCGCCGCTGTCGATCTCCCCCACCCCGTCAGGCCCGATCCCCGTGTACGTCGGCGGCGACAGCGAGGCCGCCCTGCGCCGCGCGGCCCGGCTCGGCGACGGCTGGATCGGCAACCGCATCTACACGGAAGAGCAGCTCGACGAGGTGCTCGACACCCTGCGCGGGCACCTGGAGGCCAACGGCAGGTCCATCGAGGAGTTCGAGATCATCGCGCCGCTCGCGGTGCTGCCCGAGGCGGAGACCTACCGCCACTTCGCCGCCAAGGGCGTGACGGGTACGCTGGCCGCCCCGTGGTGGCTGGCCACGCCGGAGGAGAAGTCCCGGTACGGCGAGGGCACCCTGGAGCTCAAGCTCGCCACCATGGAACGCTTCGCCGAAGAGGTGATCGCCAAGATGCCCGTGTGACGTCCTGAACGGCGCTTCCAGGGCGATAGCCTCATCTCGTGCTGGAAAAGATCGCAGCCACCCGTTACGTCACCCCGCTGCGGGAGGGCGGGTCGCTGCCCGGCGTGGTCGAGGCCGACGACCTCGGCACCTACGTCGTCAAGTTCCGCGAGGCCGGCCAGGGCCGGCGGGTGCTGGTCGCCGAGATCATCGCCGCCGAGCTGGGCCGGCGTCTCGGCTTCAGGACCCCCGAGCTCAAGCTCATCGACCTCGACCCGCAGCTCGGCGTCAGGGAGCCCGACGAGGAGGTGCAGGACCTCCTCAAGGCCAGCACCGGGCTCAACCTGGCCGTCGACTTCCTGCCCGGCGCGCTCGGGTTCGACCCGCTGGCCTGGGTGCCCGACCCGGTGTTCGCCGCCAGGGTGGTGTGGTTCGACGGCCTGATCCACAACGTCGACCGCAGCTGGCGCAACCCCAACCTGCTCATCTGGCACCGCGACACGTGGCTGATCGACCACGGCGCCGCCCTGTGGTTCCACCACAACTGGCGCACCGCCGACCCGCAGCGGCCGTTCGACGCGGGCGACCACGTGCTGGCGCCGTTCGCGGGCGACGTGGGCCGCGCGGGCGCCGACCTGGCGGGGCGCATCGACCGCGAGCTGCTGGAGAGCGTGACCGCCCTGGTGCCCGACGAGTGGCTGGCGGGCGAGCCGGGCTTCGACTCCCCCGCCGCCGTGCGGGCGGCGTACGTCGAGCACCTCCTGGAGCGGGCGCACGGCCCGCGCGGCTGGCTGGTGGCAGGCGAGCAGCGGGCCCGCAAGACGGCGGGCCCCGGCTCGGTCGGCGCGTTCTGGCGGGAGGGCGGGAGCCGATGAGCAGGGACGTCTACGAGTACGCGGTGATCCGCGTGGTGCCGAAGGTCGAGCGGGGCGAGCAGATCAACGCCGGCGTGCTGCTCTACTGTCAGCCGCGCGGCTACCTGTGTGCCAAGGTCGAGCTCGACCCCGGCCGGCTGCGGGCACTCGACCCGGGCGCCGACGTCGAGGGGGTGCGGCGGGCGCTCGGCGCGTACGAGCTGGCCTGCGGCGCCGAGCCTGGCCCGCTGGCCGGCGAGTCGCTCGGCGGAAGGTTCCGCTGGCTGACGGCGCCGCGCAGCACGATCGTCCAGGCGGGGCCGGTGCACGCGGGGCTGACCGCCGACCCGGGCACGGAGCTGGCCCGGCTCTTCGACAAGCTCGTACGCGTATAGCCGAGCCTGCGGTGATGGGGGTGACTCCTGGGTAGGTTTCTCCGGGAGGAAGGAGATCGTCCATGAGCGTCCCGCACGGGCAGGCGCACGACCTCACCCTCGGGGGCGGGCGTCCTCTGAGGCTGCGCGACCTCAAGGACGCCGGCGCGTACGTGGTCGACGACCGCGGCCGCATCATCGAGGTCAACCCCAACGCCGAGCGGCTGCTCCTGCGGCGCGCCGGCGACCTGCTGGACCACGACGCCCACGACGCCCTGCACCGCGGCAGGCGCGGCGAGGCGCTGCCGCACAGCCGGTGCGTGATGCGCCACGCCCTCATCTCCGGCAGCACCGCCTCAGGCGACCAGGAGTGGATGGAGCGCGGCGACGGCACGCTGATCCGCGTGAGCTGGCTCGTCACCCCTTGCAGGGTCGACGAGTCCGCGACGGGCGCGCTGGTGATCTTCCACCCGGCCCCCGACACCGAGGACGGCGCCGCCGAGCCGCCCTGGCAGAACCCGTCGCTGTCGGAGCTCGAACGCCTGGCCCTGCTCGCCGAGACGACCGCCACGCTCACCTCCAGCCTCGACGTGGACGCGACGCTGCGGCACCTGGTGCGCCTGGTGGTGCCGCTGCTGGCCGACTGGGTGGTGGTCGACCTGCTCGACGAAGAAGGCACGATCTCCCGCGCCGTCGTGGTGCACTACGAGAACGGCACGCTGACCCACCGCGACGACCTGCAGCGGCAGCTGCCACCCGTCACCGAAGACTCCCCGATGCCGCTGTCGCGGGCGCTGCGCGGCGTCACCGCGACGCTCATCAGCCCCCAGAGCTACCAGATGCCGCCCGACACCGGCATCGCCGTCGCCCAGCAGGACCTGCTGGCGCAGACCGGCATCAAGTCCGCGTGCATCGCCCCGATCCGCGGCATCCGCGAGGTGATCGGCGCGCTGACCCTCGGGCGGTCCGAGCGGGCCCAGCCGTACACCGCGGGCGACCTGCTGCTGGTCGAGGACATCGCCCGCCGCGCCGGGCTGGCACTCGACAACGCCCGCCTGTACGAGCGCCAGCGCCGCGTCGCCGAGACCATGCAGCGCCACCTGCTGCCCCGGCTGCCGGTCGTGTCCGGCCTGGAGATGAGCGCCTGCTACGTGCCCGCCCCCGACGCCTCCCAGGTCGGCGGCGACTGGTACGACGCCTTCACCCAGGCGGGCGGCGCACTGGGCCTGGTGATCGGTGACGTGGTGGGCCACGACCTCGACGCCGCCGCCGGCATGGCCCAGGTGTGCAACATGCTGCGGGCGTACGCGGGAGAGATGGACAGCCTGCCCAGCACCGTCGTCGGCCGGCTCGACCAGGCGGTCTCGCGCATGGCCGAGGCCACGATGGCCACCGTCGTCTTCGCCCGCGCCGAGCCCGTGGACGGCGGCTGGCGGCTGCGCTACACCAACGCGGGCCACCCGCCGCCGCTGCTCGTCGAGCGCGACGGCACCACCCGGTTCCTGGAGGACGGCGGCGGCCTGATGCTCGGCACCGGCATCTGCGTGCCCCGCGAGGACGCGGTCGTCGACCTGCCGCCGCACTCCAGCGTGGTGTTCTACACCGACGGGCTGATCGAGTCGCCCAGCCACAGCCTGGACGACGGCCTCGAACGGCTGCGCAGGGAGGCGTCGGCGCTCGGCGCGCGCAAGCTGGACGGCTTCTGCGACCGGCTGCTGCGCAGAGTGCGCCCCGACGACAACGACGACGACGTGGCGCTGCTGACCCTGCGCGTGCCCGGCTAGAACAGCACCGACATGAACGTGTCCACCTCGTGGAAGCCCACCTTGCGGTAGACCGCGCGCGCCGAGTGGTTGTAGTCGTTGACGTAGAGGGTGACCACGGGGGCGAAGCAGCTGATCGCCGCCTCCACCACGGCCGCCATCCCGGCCACCGCGTGACCCCTGCCGCGCAGCTCGGGATCGACCCAGACCCCCTGGATCTGGCAGGCCTGCGGGGTGACCGCCCCGATCTCGGCCTTGAACACCACCCGGCCGTCGGCGATCCGCGCGTACGAGCGGCCGATCCTGATCAGCTCCGCCACCCGCGTACGGTAGAGCGCGCCGCCGTCACCCAGGTTGGGCGAGACGCCGACCTCTTCGGTGAACATGGCCACGCACGCCGGCAGCAGGATGTCGAACTCCTCGGGCCGCACCCTGCGCACGAGCGGGTCGGCCGGCACCGGCGGCCTGCTGGAGGTGGCCATGACCGGCTGCGCCCAGCGGATCGCCCGCGCCCGCCCCCAGTGCGGCTCCAGCCGCTCCCACAGCAGGCTGACCGCGTCAACGGGGCCCACGATGGACGAGCAGCGCCGCCCCTGCTTGCGGGCACGGTCGGCGAACGCGTGCACGGCCTCGGGGCCGGCGTTGACCGGCACCATGTTGGCGCCGGCGTAACAGAGTGACACGAGGCCACCGCGCGTGCCGAAGCCCCACATCTGCCCGCCCAGCCGCGCGGGGTTGAGACCGACGGCGCGCACCCGCGAGGAGACGAAGACGTTGGCGACCGGATCGGCGTCGAGCAGGGCGAGAACCTCGTCCCGGTCGTTGTCGTCGAGCACGCGCGACGCCGATGTACGCAGCATCACAATGGTCAGACTACGCGAAGGGTTACCGAATAGCTCATCCGGAAATGCCCACGGTAACCCTTTCTTGACGTCCGACCTGTGCGCGCCCCGCCCGGCGCGTCAGCGCGCGCCCTTCAGCAGGTTCAGCGCCCCGAGGAGACCCAGCAGGTCAGGGGCGCGCGAGCTGCCCGACGCCATGTGCGCGGCCGGCTTCGGGTCCGCCGCCGCGGCGCACGCCGCGCCGGTCCTCGGCAGCGTCCCGTCCCGCAGGTACGTCACCAGGTGCCGGTCCATGCAGGCGTTGCCCGACAGCGTCACCCCGTGGTTGCCGCCCTGGTCCACCACCAGCTTGGCACGCGGGAACCGCTCGGCCATCTCCAGCGCCCCCTGGTACGGCGTCGCCGCGTCGTCCTTGGACTGCAGGATGAGGAACGGCGGCAGCTTCGGCGAGTCGTGCACCTGCACCGGCGTGCCGCCCCGCACCGGCCAGAACGCGCACGGGGCGTTGTACCAGGCGTTCGGCCAGGTCAGGAACGGCGCCTTGCGGTGCATCCTGGTCATGTCGGTCCGCCACTTGTCCCACTTGCGCGGCCAGCGCGCGTCGCTGCACTCCACGCCCAGGTAGACGGCGTAGCCGTTCTCGTCGGCCGCGTCGTTCTTGCCGTGCCTGGTGTAGACGTCGGTCAGGCCCGTGACGTCGCCGTCGCGCACGTACGACGACCACGCCTGCGCGAACGACGGCCACACCTTGTCCGTGTATCCGGCCAGCGTGAACGTGTCGTCCAGCTCGCTCGGGCCCACCACGCCGCCCGCCGGGTGCGAGCGCAGCCGGTCGCGCATCGCGTAGAAGGCGAACGACGTCTGCTTGACCGTGGAGCCCAGCTTGTAGACGTCGTTGTGGCGGGCTGTCCAGGCCAGGAACTGGCGGTGGCGGCGCTCGAACGAGCGGTCCTGCTTGAGGTTGGAGGCGTACCAGACGCCGCCTGGATCGACCGTGCTGTCCATGACCAGGCGCTTGATCCGGCTCGGGAACAGGGTGGCGTAGACGGCGCCGAGGTAGGTGCCGTACGAGTAGCCGAAGTAGCTGATCTTCTCCTCGCCGAGCGCGGCGCGGATGCGGTCCATGTCCCTGGCGGAGTTCTCCGTCGTCAGGTGCGGCAGCAGCCACGACCACTGGTCGCCGCAGCGCTTCGCGTAGCCGGCGGCGCGGGCCAGCAGCGCCTTCTCGTGCGCCCTGTTGCGCGGGATCTGGTCGAGCCGCGGCGCCTTGTAGTAGGTCTCGGCGTCCACGCAGTGCACGGCGGGCTCGCTGCCGCCGACGCCGCGCGGGTCGAAGCCGACGATGTCGTAACGCTCGGACACCTCGGCGGGCAGGGACGTGGCGACGTACTCGGTCAGTGCCCGCCCCGGCGAGCCTGGCCCGCCCGGGTTGATCAGGAGCGTCCCCAGATGGCCGCCGCCCCTGGGCACCTTGGCCTTGATCCGGTTGAGCGCCAGCTTGATCGACTGGCCCCTCGGCCGCTTGTAGTCGAGCGGCACGCGTACGGTGGCGCACTCCAGCGCCGCCGGCGCCGCCTTGCCCGCCACCTTGGGACAGGCCGCCCAGGCGACGGCCGCCTGCGCCTGCCTCACCCCGGCCGGCGTCGTTCCCCCGGCCACCGCCCCCGCGGTCCCACTCGCACTCCCGACCCCGGCGACGAGCACCGCCACTCCGGCGACAACCCCAACAAGCCGCTTCACCCGGCCCCCTTCCTGTCATAGGCCCTGCGATGCTCCCGCGAGCGACCAGGCGACCACGAAGGGTATGGGGAAAAGCTTGCCAACCTGTAATGCCCCCATTGCCCGCTGTAACCGAGCAACCTCGGCCCTGACCGGCCCGCACTCAGCCGAGCAGGCCGGTCAGACAGGGATGAGGGTCAACTGACGGTGACGGTGGGGCCGGTGGTGTCGTCGTCGAGGTCGACCTCGACGCCCATCTCCTCGGCGAGGCGCAGGGCCTCCTCGATGAGGGTTTCGACGATCTGCGACTCCGGCACCGTCTTGATGACCTCGCCCTTGACGAAGATCTGGCCCTTGCCGTTGCCGGAGGCGACGCCCAGGTCGGCCTCGCGGGCCTCGCCTGGACCGTTGACGACGCAGCCCATGACGGCCACCCGCAGCGGCACCTTCATCCCCTCAAGGCCCGCCTGGACCTGGTCGGCGAGGGTGTAGACGTCGACCTGGGCCCGCCCGCACGACGGGCAGGACACGATCTCCAGGCCGCGCTCGCGCAGCCCCAGCGACTCGAGGATCTGGGCGCCGACCTTGACCTCCTCGACGGGAGGAGCCGAC
Source organism: Nonomuraea sp. NPDC049419 (assembly GCF_040676995.1). Classification (NCBI taxonomy): domain Bacteria; kingdom Bacillati; phylum Actinomycetota; class Actinomycetes; order Streptosporangiales; family Streptosporangiaceae; genus Nonomuraea; species Nonomuraea sp. NPDC049419. Next base: position 213,870 of record NZ_JBFAQB010000013.1, read on the forward strand.
AGGGAGACCCTGATGGTGTCGCCGATGCCCTCGGCGAGCAGCGCGCCGAAGGCCACGGCCGACTTGATCGTGCCCTGGAAGGCCGGCCCCGCCTCGGTGACGCCGAGGTGGAGCGGGTAGTCGCACTGGGCGGCCAGCAGCCGGTACGCGTTGATCATCACGACCGGGTCGTTGTGCTTGACCGAGATCTTGATGTCGCGGAAGCCGTGCTCCTCGAACAGCGAGCACTCCCACAGCGCGGACTCCACCAGCGCCTCTGGCGTCGCCTTGCCGTACTTCTGGAGCAGGCGGGGGTCGAGGGAGCCGGCGTTGACGCCGATGCGGATGGGCACGCCGGCGTCGGAGGCCGCGCGGGCGATCTCGCCCACCTTGTCGTCGAACTTCTTGATGTTGCCGGGGTTGACCCGGACGGCCGCGCACCCGGCGTCGATGGCGGCGAAGACGTATTTCGGCTGGAAGTGAATGTCGGCGATCACGGGGATCTGCGACTTCTTCGCGATCAGCGGCAGCGCGTCGGCGTCGTCCTGGGACGGCACCGCCACGCGGACGATCTGGCAGCCCGACGCCGTGAGCTCGGCGATCTGCTGGAGGGTGGCGTTGACGTCGGCGGTCACCGTCGTCGTCATCGACTGCACCGAGACGGGGGCGTCGCCGCCCACGGGCACGCTGCCGACCATGAGTTGCCGGGAGTGGCGGCGTTCGGCGAGCGGCTTGGGGCGGACCGTCGGGATGCCGAGAGCTACAGGAGACATTTCAACCCTTACTGTGACGACGCTTTCCAGTCTAGGTAGCTAGCGGGACTGCCCGGCTGTGAGTTCGGCCGCACGGGCCCGCGCCCAGGCATCGGCCGCGAGCACCTCCTCGACGGAGCCGGCCGGGGTGACCTGGTGTTCTTCGACGACCTTGGCCACGGTGTCGACGATGCCGAGGAACGGCAGATCGCCGCGCAGGAACGCGTCGAGGCACACCTCGTTGGCGGCGTTGTAGACGGCGGGCGCGGTGCCGCCCTCGCCGCCGACGTGCCTGGCCAGCGCGACGGCGGGGAAGGCCACGTCGTCGAGCGGCTCGAACGTCCAGGTGTGGGCCTTGGTCCAGTCGATGGGGCGCGCGGCCCCCGCGACGCGGTGGGGGTGGGCGAGCGCGAGCGCGATCGGCAGCCGCATGTCGGGCGGGCTGGCCTGGGCGATGGTGGAGCCGTCGACGTATTCGACCATGGAGTGGATGATCGACTGCGGGTGGACGACGACCTCGATGCGGTCGAACGGCAGGTCGAACAGCAGGTGGGCCTCGATCACCTCGAGCCCCTTGTTGACCAGGGTGGCGGAGTTGATCGTGATGTAGGGGCCCATCGACCAGGTCGGGTGGGCCAGCGCCATCTCCGGCGTGACGTCGGCCATCTCCTCGCGCTTCATGCCGCGGAACGGCCCTCCGCTGGCCGTGACCACCAGCTGCTTGACGCGGGAGGGGTCGTGGCCGTCGGGACCCGCGGCCCACAGGCACTGCTGCAGGGCGGAGTGCTCGGAGTCGACGGGCAGGATCTGGCCCGGCGCGGCCAGCCGCTTGACCAGCGGCCCGCCGATGATCAGGGACTCCTTGTTGGCCAGCGCGAGCAGGCGGCCCGCCTTGAGGGCGACCAGGGTGGAGGCCAGGCCGAGCGCGCCGGTGATGCCGTTGAGCACCATGTCGCACTCCCAGCCCGCCGCCTCGGCCACCCCGTCGGGGCCGCCGAGCACGACCGGCTTGACGCCGTGGGCCTCCAGCGCCTCGCGCAGCGCGGGCACGGCCGAGGCGTCGGCCACCGCCACCGCCTCGACACCGAACTCCGCCGCTTGCCTGGCCAGCAGGTCGACCCTGCCGCCTCCCGCCGCCAGCGCCGCGACGCGGAAACCGTCGGGGTTGGCGGCGATGACGTCGAGGGCCTGCGTGCCGACTGAACCGGTGGAGCCGAGGATGACGACGGAGCGGAGGGTCTCTGCATGCACAGACCCATTCTCCCCGCTGTGCCGGGCGCTCAGGCACGACGGGGCGGCCGGGCCAGAATTCGCCGCCTTATGTGACACGAGATAACCCAGTTCATTTATGTCGGAATATCGTCATATCGGAATGCGCGAATCTTGAGAAATCCGGATATTGCGGCGGCTACGTTCCAACCCCGAGTCCGCTTTAGGGAGGTACGTAATGCACCGCAAAATCGCCCTGCTTTCCGCCGCCACGCTCACCGGCACCTTGCTCACCACCGCACTCCCCGCCGTGGCGGCCCAGGCTGCGCCCTCAGCCGGGTCCTCAGCTGCGTCCTCAGCTGCGTCCTCAGCCGGGGTGCAAGCCGGGTCCCGGATTGCGCCCCGGCCGAAGCCGGCGCAGCACGCCGCCGCCGACACGGCGTCCGAGCGGCGGCAGGTGATGACGTACTGGACCGAGCGGCGCATGGAGGCCGCCCAGCCGCTGGACGTCCCCGACCCCAAGGTGGCGCCCGGTGCGGCGGAACCCCGCCAGGGCACGGCGTGGACCGCTCCACCCACCCGCGGCGGGTCGGGCGCCACCACGCAGGCGGCGCGCGGCTCGGGCGCGGCGTGGACCAAGGGCGGCGCGGTCGCGCGTACGACCGGGCGGATCTTCTTCACCACCCAGGGACGCAACGCCTCCTGCTCGGGCACCGCCGTCACCAGCGCCAACAAGAGCGTGGTGCTGACCGCAGGCCACTGCGTGAAGATGTCCGGCGCCTTCCACACGAACTGGGTCTTCGTCCCCGGCTACGACAAAGGTCAGCGCCCCTTCGGCACCTGGCCCGCCATCCGGCTGCTCACCACCCCGCAGTGGAACTCGGGCGAGGACATCAACTTCGACGTGGCCGCCGCCGTGGTCGCGCCGGTGAACGGCAAGACGCTGGTCGACACCGTCGGCGGCCAGGGCGTGGCCTTCAACCAGCCGCGCAGGCAGCAGATGTACGCCTTCGGCTACCCGGCGGCGGCCCCTTACGACGGCTCGAAGCTCGTCTACTGCAGCGGGCGGACGTTCGACGACTTCCTGGCCAGCCGCGGCCTCGGCCTGACCTGCGACATGACCGGCGGTTCGAGCGGCGGTCCCTGGATGCTGAATTTCACCGAGTCGACCGGGCTCGGCACCCAGAATTCCGTCAACAGCTTCAAATACAACTTCGCCCCCAACTGGATGTTCGGCCCCTATTTCGGGACCGAGGCCCAGGCCGTCTACCAAGCGGCGCAAACCACCAACGCAGCCTGAGGAATTCACCGAAAGTAGTCACAAGAACACATCTCGTGGGGCACACTCGGGGGCCATGACCTTGAGCACCCCCCTGCTTGCGGCCGCCTCGCTCATGGCGGGGCTGATCGGCCCCGCGCTCGCCGGCGCGGCACCCGCCCGCCAGCAGGCCGACACCCAGACCGGCACCCAGACCGGCACCCAGACCGGGACCCGGGCCGTCGTCTCCGCGAGTTTCGCGGAGCACGGGGACATCCACGGGGACATCCACGGGGACATCCACGGGGGCATCGTCGAGCACGTGGCCGCCAGGACGGCCGCCGACCAGCGGCGCGTGCTCGCGTACTGGACGCCGGAACGCATGGCGAAGGCCCTGCCGATCGACGTGCTCGGCCTCGTCGAACGCGGCCTCACCGGCGGCCTGAGCGGCATCACGAAGGGCCTCACGGGCAGCGCGGCCCCCGCGAACAGCGGCCCAGCGAGCGGGGCGCCGACGCGAGGCGCCGGGAGGTCGCACAGCGGTCCGGCGGGGCCGGGAGCGAGCGGTGCGGCGGGGACCGGCGGCGCTGCCGGAGCGAGCGGTGCGGGAACGAGCGGTGCGGGAACGAGCGGTGCGGAAGCGAGCGGTGCGGCGGGAGCGGGCGGGGAGTCGGCGTTGCCGTCGCCGCGTGAGCTCATGGCGGCCGCCCGCCCCCTCGCGCCGGCCGGGCCCGCGAAGCCGGCCACCAGCACGGCCGGCTCCCGCTGGATCACCGGCGGCCAGGTGGCGAGGACGACGGGCCGGGTGTTCCTGACCGTGGCGGGCGCCGACTTCGTCTGCTCGGCGAGCACGGTCAAGAGCGCCAACAGGGACGTCGTGGTCACCGCGGGCCACTGCGTGAAGGACGGCTCCGGCGAGTGGGCGGCGAACTGGACGTTCGTCCCGGGGTACGACACGGCCGACGGGCACCCGTACGGCCAGTACACCGCCCGCCGCATGTTCGTCGCCGGCCCGTGGTCGCGCAGCGGCGACGACGACTACGACGTCGGCATGGTCGCCCTGGCCACCTCGAGGGGCCGGCACGTGACGGACGTCGTCGGAGCCCAGAACATCGCCTTCAACACGGGCCGCGGCGGCCAGGCGTTCGGCTTCGGCTACCCGGCGGACCCGCCGTACGACGGCTCGCACCTGGTCTACTGCGCGGGCCGGCTCAAGAACGACCCGCACGGCCAGACCCGCGACCAGGGCCTCGGCTGCGACATGACGGCGGGCGCCAGCGGCGGCCCGTGGATGACGTCGTTCGACACCGCGACGGGCAGGGGCACGATAACGTCGCTGAGCAGCTTCAAGTACAGCGACGACCACCGCACGATGTACGGCCCGTACTTCGGCGACACGATCAAGTCTCTCTTCCGCACGGCCGAACGCGCCTAGGAAGGGGGGATCAGGACGGGCGGGGTGGCGGGCGCGCCGCGTCACCCCGCCGCGGTTCCTACAGCGACAGCCCGGTCAGGACCATGACCTTCTCGTACGTCAGGTCCTCCATGGCCGAGTGCAGCCCCTCGCGCCCGATGCCGGAGTCCTTGACCCCGCCGTAGGGCATCTGGTCGGCCCGGTACGACGGCACGTCCCCGATGATCACGCCGCCCACCTCCAGCTCCCGGTTGGCGCGGAAGGCGGCGTCGAGCGACCGGGTGAAGACACCGGCCTGCAGCCCGTACTTGGAGTCGTTGACCATCGCGTAAGCCTCGTCGATGGACGCGGCCGGCTGCAGGATCATGACGGGCCCGAAGACCTCCTCGCAGGCGACCTTGGCGTCGTGGGGCACGCCGGCCAGCACGGTCGGCTCGACGGTGGCGCCGTCGCGCCCGCCGCCCGTGAGCAGGGTGGCGCCGGCGTCGACCGCCTCGCGCACCCACTGCTCGACCCGCTCGGCGGCGGCCTCGGAGACGAGCGGCCCGACCTGGGTCTTCTCGTCGGCGGGATCGCCGGTGACGAGCGCGTTGACGGCGGGCAGCAGCCGCTCGGCGAACGCGTCGTAGACGGACTGCTCGACGATCACCCGCTGGACGGCGATGCAGCTCTGCCCGGCCTGGTAGTTGGAGTAGAGGGCGATGCGCTGGGCGGCCCAGTCGAGGTCGGCGTCGGCCAGCACGACGGCGGCGGCGTTGCCGCCCAGCTCCAGCGTCACGTGCTTGCGCGGCACCTGGTCGGCGATGGCGTAGCCGACGGGCGCCGAGCCGGTGAACGACACGACGGGCAGCCGGGGGTCGGTCACGAGGGCGGAGGCGCGCTCGTTCTCGATGGGCAGCACCGAGAACATGCCGGCGGGCAGGTCGGTCTCGGCCAGGATCTCGCCGAGCAGCAGCGAGGACAGCGGGGTGGCGGGCGCGGGCTTGACGATGATGGGCGCGCCGACGGCGATGGCGGGGGCGACCTTGTGGGCGACCAGGTTCAGCGGGAAGTTGAACGGGGTGATCGCCAGCACGGGGCCCTTGGGCACGCGGGAGACGTAGGCGAGCCGCCCGGCCGCGGCGGGCTCGGTGTCGAGCCGCTGCACGCCGCCGGACCAGCGCCGGGTCTCCTCGGCGGCGAAGCGGAAGGTGGCGACGGCCCTGCTCACCTCGCCGCGCGCCCACATGATGGGCTTGCCGTTCTCGGCGGTGATGAGGTGGGCGATCTCGTCGGCCCGCTCGGCGAGGCGGCGCGAGACGTGGGCGACTGCCTCCGCGCGTACGTGCACGGGCAGCGCGGCGGCCTGCCCGGCGACCGCGGCGGCGGCCGCGACGGCCTCCTCCACCTGGGCGTCGGTGGGCACCCAGTGCCGCGCGACCGCGCGGCCGTCGTGGGGGTTGGTGACAGTGAGCTCGGTCTCCCCGGTCGCGGCGCGGCCGGCCAGCCAGAAGGTACGCACGTCCATACCCCGACGTTATGCCACGCGTGCACGGGGGATTTACACCACGATGCACAAGACTCACACGAGGGCTCACCGTTAAGTACAAGCCCCGTTGTATACCCATGATGTAACAGAAGTAGACCCAATTCGGGATGTTTACCATGCGGAGTGGTTTGAGGGATCTCCGCCATGGCTAAGTCATCGGGTGCGGGTCTCCAGCGCGGTGGGCCCCCGATCAGAAAGGCGTGGGCCCCGTGACCGAACGACGTGAGGTCACAAGGACGCATAGCTCCTTGGCCACAAGGGAGGTCTCATGACCTCGGCGCCTCTGGGACTGCAGGGTGCTTACCTCCTGGGTGAGCGCGCCACCCACGACGAACTCCGCTCGCGTCTCCTCGACGTGGCCGTCAACCTGCTCCAGAGCGACGGGCCCGACAGCCTCACCATGCGCAGGATCGCCGCGGAAGCCGGCTGCACGACGACCGTCATCTACACGATGTTCGGCAACAGGGAAGGGCTGGCGGAGGCGCTCTATCTGGAGGGGTTCGAGCGCTTCCGCCGCTATCTGGAGGCCGTGCCGCAGCGGCGCAACCCGTACGAGCACCTGACCGCGCTCGGCCCCGCCTACCGGCAGGCGTGCCTGTCGGAGCCCGGCTACTACAGCCTGATGTTCGAGCGCGCGATCCCCGGCTTCGAGCCCAGCGAGCGCGCCCGCACCCTCGCCCGCGCCGCCCTGAACATCCTCGACCGCGTCATCGCCGACTGCATCTCGGCCGGCTACCTGATCCCGACGCAGCCCCGCAAGATCGCCGACGCGTTCTGGGCGGCCGCTCAGGGCGCGATCGGCCTGGAGCGGGCCGGGCACCTGCGCGACGGGCGCACCTACGAGGCCGTGACGACCGCGATCATCTGCTGTTACCAGGTCGAGAAGCCGGAGTAGCGCGGCTGCGCAGCGGCGGGCGGCCGGCCGCCTCCAGGGCGAGCCACAGCTCCGCGCGCACGCCGGGGTCGTCCAGGTCGCGGCCCAGCAGCTCCGCGACGCGTCTCATGCGGTAGCGCAGCGTGTGGCGGTGCACGCCGAGCCGCTGCGCCGCGGCGTCCCAGTGGCCGTTGCTCTCCAGGTACGCCCGCAGCGACTCCATGAGGTCGGCGCGGGAACCGTACGCGGTGAGCGGGGCCAGCACCGCCGTCGAGAACGCGTGGGCGGCGGCCGGGTCGAGCAGCGCGAGCAGCCCCTGCCCCGCGAGCTCGCCGAACTTGACGACCGGGCCCCTGCGCGTGTCCAGGGCCGCCTCCAGGGCCCGCCTGGCCTGGTCGAGCCCGTCGCGCAGGGTGCCGTAGCCGGTGGGCAGGCTCGCCCCGACCGGCGCGCCCGCGCTCAGCGCCACCTCATCCGCCTCCGGCTCGGGCACGAGCGCGACGACGTCCGGCACGCCGGTCAGCGCGGTGAACGTGACCGCCTCCAGCGCGTCCAGCGCGTCGGGCCCCGCCGCGAGCACCACCACGGGTGCGGCGGGCAGCCGGCCGCCCAGCCGGCCCAGCACCGCCCTGGCCCGCTCCTCCTCCCCCGCCAGCAGCAGCTCCAGCACGGCGGCCCGCAGGCTGCGCTCGGCCGCGCGCTGCGCCCTGCCCTGCTCCATGGACAGGGTGAGCAGCGAGCCCGCGGCGTTGATCACGGTCTGCGTGACGGGCGTGAACGCGTGCCCGGCCCCGACGGCGAAGAACCCCCGCGGCCGCCCGCCACCACCCAGCGGCTGCACCACGATGTGCTCACCCGGCGCGGAGAGCGCCAGACTCGCCGGCATCCGCCCATCCCCCACCTCGGCTCGCCGGGGGGTGTCCAGGGGGCGGCCGCGGCGGCGGGAGAGCTCGGCGGCGACGGCGTCCGTCCTGGCTCCTGGCGTGGCGTGGCGGACCTCGCCTGACTCGTCCAGCAGTGCCGCCCACCCGCCGACCTCCTTGGCCAGCCGGTCGATGACGGCGTGCACGCCCTCGGGCCGCAGCGCCGCCCGCGTCAGCCGGCCCTGGGCGGCGAAGGCGCGGCTGATCTCCTCGTACTGCTCGGCCGCGAGCAGCTCGCTGACGACCTTGCCGATGGCGATGAACGGCGTCTCGCGCGGCACCTCGAGCAGCGGCAGCCCGGCCGCCTCCGCGGCCTCGACGAGGGCGGGCGGCGTCTCCTCGTGCGAGACCCCGACGCCGAACCCGAGCCCGGCCACCCCGCGCCTGACGAGGCGGGCGACGTAGCCGGTCAGGTCGCCGTCCATGCGCAGGCCGGTGGTGAGCAGGAGCTCGCCGCCCTCCAGGTAGGGTGTCGGGTCGGCCAGCTCGCTGACGGCGACCCAGCGGACGGCCGCGTCGAGCACGCCGGGCCCCGAGGTGCCGGCCAGCGGCCTCAGGTGCATGCGGCGCATGACGGTCTGCAGCGTAGGCGGCATGCGGAATTTGTCCATTTCGGCTAAGACGACCGCTCCCAGTGTTACATATCGACGTATCGGCGCAGGTGAAAGCCCGCCATAACGTCGAAGCATGAGCATTCCCCAGGAGCGGCGCGTCGTGACCGCCATCCCAGGCCCGAAGTCGCAGGAGTTGCTGGCCCGCAAGCAGGCCGCCGTCCCACCCGGCATCGGCACGACCCTGCCGGTCTTCGTCACCCGCGCGGGCGGCGGGGTGGTGCAGGACGCCGACGGGAACTCGCTGATCGACTTCGGCTCCGGCATCGCCGTGACGAACGTGGGCAACGCCGCGCCCAAGGTCGTCGAGCGGGTGCGGAAGCAGGTCGCCGAGTTCACCCACACCTGCTTCATGGTCACCCCGTACGAGTCGTACGTGCAGGTGTGCGAGAAGCTCAACGAGCTGACGCCGGGCGAGCACGAGAAGCGTACGTTCCTGGTGAACTCGGGCGCCGAGGCCGTGGAGAACGCGGTCAAGATCGCCAGGCACGCGACGGGCCGCCCGGGGGTCGTGGTGTTCGACCACGGCTACCACGGCCGCACGCTGCTGACGATGACGCTGACGGCCAAGAACATGCCGTACAAGCAGGGGTTCGGGCCGTTCGCGCCGGAGGTCTACCGGGTGCCGCTGGCCTACCCGTTCCGCTGGCCGACGGGTCCTGACAACTGCGCCGAAGAGGCGGCCGAGCAGGCCATCGACCTCATCACCAAGCAGATAGGCGCGCAGAACGTGGCCGCCGTGGTGATCGAGCCGATCGCAGGCGAGGGCGGCTTCATCGTGCCGGCCAGGGGTTTCCTGCCGCGCATCGCGGAGTTCTGCCGGGCGAACGGGATCGTGTTCGTGGCCGACGAGGTGCAGACCGGATTCGCGCGTACGGGGACGCTGTTCGCCTGTGAGGACGAGGGCGTCGTGCCGGACATCATCGCCACGGCCAAGGGGATCGCGGGCGGCCTGCCGCTGGCGGCGGTGACCGGGCGCGCGGAGATCATGGACAAGGTGCACGCGGGCGGGCTCGGCGGCACGTACGGCGGCAACCCGCTGGCCTGCGAGGCCGCGCTGGGCGTGCTGGAGACGATCGAGTCCGAGGACCTGGTGGCCAGGGCCAGGCGGATCGGCGAGATCATGCTGCCCCGCCTGGAGGCGCTCAAGGAGCGCTTCGGCGTGATCGGCGACGTCAGGGGCCGGGGCGCGATGATCGCGATCGAGCTGGTCGAGCCGGGCACCAAGGAGCCGAACCCGGCGGCCGTCGCGGAGGTCGTCAAGCGCTGCCACGCGGAGGGCCTGCTGGTGCTGACGGCCGGCACGTACGGCAACGTGCTGCGCTTCCTGCCGCCGCTGGTCATCCCCGAGCACCTGCTGGAGGAGGGCCTCGGCATCCTGGAGAAGGCCATCGCCGACCTCTAGACGAAACCCTACGAAACGGGCACCCAGCTTGCGGCTGGTTGCCCGTTTTTGTGGTGTAAAAGGCGTCGCTCGGGTAGAGAATTCACCCTGACTTGACGCTCAGCAGGACGCTCACGGCCACGGTCAGGGTTATAACGGTTGCGACATGCGGAGAGTCCCATGGGCGGTGGGAGCGTGATGAGCTGGGGTGCGACCAGAACGGCGCAGGACATGTTGACGTTCGACCCTGAGGGCCTGACCTGGGCCCAGCGCGACGGCGACGCCTGCGTCGTCTGCCACAAGCGATGGCCGCGCCCGCGCGTGCGCGTGGGCCGCCTGCCCGACGACGCACCGGTCCTCGCGTGCGCCGACTGCGCCGAGGCCCTCGTGCCGGCGCCCATGGCCACCGTGGTGGCCTTCCCGTCCCGCTGACGCACGACGAGCGCGGCGAGACGCCCCGGGATAGAGGGGAAGGCCCGGGGCGCCTCAGAGCGAGCCCGCCCAGCGGGGGAGAAGGGCGAGCCCGCGGCACGGTCAGGTGGGGGCGGCCACCACTTACTTCATGAGCTCCTGCCACCGCTTGGCCCAGGTGGCGTAGTCAGTGCATTCCCCGTCGTCCGCGTGGCAACCCCCGGGCGGCCGCACCGCGAAGTGCACCTTGCCGAGCCGCTTGTCGTCGCCCATCCCGTACGTCCGGCACATCGCCCTGGCCCGTCCCTTGCACGCCTTGCCGTTGGCGGGCGCCATGCCCGTCCATGCGGCGGCGTCGCGCTGCGCGTCGGTCGCGGTCACCCAGTTGAGCCAGCGGTAGGCGCAGGTGGCGTCGGGGACGTTCGCGCTGAGCATCCAGGAGTCGAGCCAGCCGAGCGTGGCCCGCGTCTTCACGGTCTCGAGGGGCACCCCCGCCTTCTGCAGGAGCAGCCGGTAGTAGGGGGTGAGCTGGGCATAGTCGAGCGCGCCCGTCGCGAAGCCCTTGACGAGGTCGACGGGGTTGCGCCAGTAGGTGCGGTCCTTGTTGCGGTCGAGCAGCGCCATGGCCTTGTCCAGGTCGGCCTCGCTCAGCTCGTACGGCTCCTTCGCCCCCTCGGCCAGCGCCGCGGCGGCGATCGTCAGCGGGCTGTCCCTGAGCGCCGCCCGCGTCGAGGAGAACACCTGCTCGAGGTCGCCGCCCGTGTTGCGGTCGCGGACGAACTCGTCGTACGCCCACAGATACGGCACCCCATACGACTTGCCCGACACGGTGGTCATGTCGCGAAACCGCTTGTCGAGATCGGTGTAGCCGCTCACCTTGGCCGGGTCGATCGGCTGCGCCCACTTGCGCTGGATCAGGTCGGCCGCCAGCACGGGACCGGCCGTGACGACGTCGTAGGGCCGGTCGTCCACCCGCGCGGCCAGCTCTTCCGCGGTCTGCGCGATGTCGAGCCTGGCGATGCGGCAGCCGGTCTCCTTCTCGAACGAGCCGACCCAGTTGACGCGGGAGCTGACGCCGCCGTACTCGGCGTAGCCACGGTAGGTGAGGATCTGCAGCGTGCCGTCGAGCTGGGTGGCGCTCGGTGCGGGCGTGGGTGTGGGCGTGGGTGTGGGCGTGGAGGTCGCGCTGGGCTTGGCCGTGGGGGTGGGCATGGGCCGCACGCCCTGAGGCCCGGGAACGGCCGCAGGAGCCGCCGCGCCCATGCCCGCGACCAGCGCCGTCGCGGCGAGCGCCAGGGCATAAGTACGACGACCGTTCACGATGTCCCCCCTTGTCCGTCGTGCTGGAGCTTACCGGGGACGGGAGCGGGAGGAACGGTCGTTCCTCCCGCCCGTGAGCGCCGCTTACCCGTTCGTGGGGAAGCCCAGGTTCACGCCGCCGTGCGAGGGGTCGAGCCAGCGCGAGGTGACGACCTTGCCGCGGGTGTAGAAGTGGACGCCCTCCGTGCCGTGCACGTGCGTGTCGCCGAACAGCGACGACTTCCAGCCGCCGAAGCTGTAGAACGCCATGGGCACGGGGATCGGCACGTTGATCCCGATCATGCCGACCTCGACCTCGTTCTGGAAGCGCCTGGCCGCGCCGCCGTCGTTGGTGAAGATGGCGGTGCCGTTGCCGTACAGGCCGTTGTTGATGACCTCCAGGCCCTCCTCGTACGAGGAGACGCGCACGATCGACAGCACCGGGCCGAAGATCTCGTCGGTGTGCGTGCGTGACCCGACGGGCACGTGGTCGAGCACGGTCGGCCCGAGCCAGAAGCCGGGCGTCTCGGCCGCCTTGCCGCCGCCCAGCACGGGCGTCTCGCGGCCGTCCACGACCAGCTTGGCGCCCTCCTCGACGCCGAGGTCGAGGTAGGAGGCGACCTTGTCGCGGTGCGGCCCGGTGACGAGCGGCCCCATCTCGGACTTGGGGTCGTCGCCCGGGCCGACCACGAGCCTGCCGACCCGTTCGACGATCTTGCCCACCAGCTCGTCGCCGATCGGGTCCACGGCCAGCACGACGGAGATCGCCATGCACCGCTCACCCGCCGAGCCGAACCCGGCCGAGACCGCCGAGTCGGCCACCAGGTCGAGGTCGGCGTCGGGCAGCACCAGCATGTGGTTCTTGGCGCCGCCGAGCGCCTGGACGCGCTTGCCGTGGGCGGTGCCGGTCTCGTAGACGTACTGGGCGATGGGGGTGGAGCCGACGAACGACACCGCGCGCACGTCGGGGTGCTCAAGCAGCCGGTCCACGCTCACCTTGTCGCCCTGCACCACGTTGAACACGCCGTCGGGCAGCCCGGCCTCCTGCCACAGCCGCGCCATGAGCAGCGAGGCCGACGGGTCGCGCTCCGACGGCTTCAGCACGAACGCGTTGCCGCAGGCGATCGCGATCGGGTACATCCACATCGGCACCATGGCCGGGAAGTTGAACGGCGTGATGCCGGCCACCACGCCGAGCGGCTGGCGGATCGAGTAGGAGTCGACCCGGGTCGAGACGCCCTCGGAGAAGCCGCCCTTGAGCAGGTGCGGGATCCCGCAGGCGAACTCGACGACCTCCAGGCCGCGGGCCACCTCGCCGAGCGCGTCGGAGTGCACCTTGCCGTGCTCGGCCGAGATGAGGGCGGCCAGCTCGTCGCGGTGGGCGTACATCAGCTCGCGGAAGCGGAACAGCACCTGCGTGCGCTTGGTGAGCGAGGCGTCCCGCCAGGCGGGGTAGGCCGCGACGGCCGCCGCGACGGCGGCGTCGACGTCGGCGGCCGAGGCGAGCGCGACGTGGCCGCTCACCTCGCCGGTGGCCGGGTTGAAGATCTCCGCGGTACGCGCGGAGTCACCGTCGGCGAGTGCGCCGCCGATCCAGTGCTTGACGGACTTCACTGGGCCGCTGCCTCCGCGTCGATGGTCTCCAGGGCGGTCACGATGATGCCGAGCCCCTCGGTGGCCTCGTCCACGCTGAGGGTGAGCGGCGGCGCCATGCGGATGGCGGTGCCGTACAGGCCGCCCTTGCCGGCCAGCAGGCCCGCCCGCTTGGTCAGCTCCATGAAGCGGCCCGCCTGGGCGGGGCTCTCCAGCTCGACGGCGAACATCAGGCCCTTGCCGCGCACGTCCTTGACCACGGACAGGCGCTGCGCCGCGGCCTTGAGGCCGCTGATGATGATCTCCCCGGTACGGGCGGCGTTGGCCTGGAGGTCGTGGTCGAGCACGTAGTCGAGGGTGGCGTTGGCGGCGGCCATGGCGATGGGGTTGCCGCCGAAGGTGGACAGGCCCACCGCGTGCGGCGCGTCCATGAGGTCGCCGCGCGCGACGACGCCGCCCACCGCGAACCCGTTGCCGAGCCCCTTGGCGAAGGTCATCATGTCGGGCGTCACGCCGTGGTTGCCGATGCCGAAGAACGAGCTGCCGGTGCGGCCCCAGCCGGTCTGCACCTCGTCGGAGATGAACAGGATGCCCTGCTCGTCCAGCACCTCCTTGTAGGCGGCGAACAGCCCGTCGGGGGCCATCGTGAACCCGCCCACGCCCTGGATCGGCTCGGCGATCAGCGCCGCCACGTCGTTGGAGACGGAGGTGGCGAGGACGTGGCGCAGGTCGTCCACGCACGCCTTGATGTAGTCGGCGTCCGATAGGCCCTTGAACTGGGTCAGGTGCCGGTCGGCGCCGTGCAGGAAGTGCACGTTGAGCGGGGAGAGCGAGTTGTTCTTCCACGACCGGTTGGCGGTGACGCTGATCGCGCCGAAGCTGCGCCCGTGGTAGCTCTGCCGCATGGCCAGCACCTGGTCGCTCTTACGCGCGTACGTGGCCAGCAGCAGCGCGGTCTCGTTGGCCTCGGTGCCCGAGTTGGTGAAGAACACCTTGGCGTCGGGGATGCCGGACAGCCGCGCGATCTTCTCGGCCAGCTCGATCTGCCCCCGCAGCAAGTAGACCGTGCTGGTGTGGACGACACCGGTGGCGAGCTGGCGTTCGACGGCCTCGCGCACCTCCGGCACGTCGTACCCGATCATGTTGGTCAGGATCCCGGCGAAGAAGTCGAGGTAGCTCTTGCCGTCCGCGTCGATGACGCGGTTGCCCTTGCCGCTGACGATCTCGATGGGCTCGTTGTAGTTGAGTGCCAGCCAGTTGGGCAGCACTGCCCGGTGGCGCGCGAGTAGGTCCGACATGTTATCGAGTATCCCTTTCCGGTCGGGTGCCCTCCTATGTGCAACGTGTCGACGCGGCGGGAAAATGCCTTACACAGTGGAAACCCGTCACACGGGGCTGCCCTCAGGGGCGGGCGCGGGAGTGGCGGCGGGCGCCGGCGGGCGCAGCACGCTGACGGCCAGCAGCGCGGCGGCCACGCAGAAGGCGCCGCCCACCCACGAGCCGAGGTGCATGGCCGAGGTGAAGGCCTCGTTGGCGACGTCGGCGAGCCCGAGCCCGTGCGCGCCGCCGATCGACTCCCTGGCGGCGGCCGGCAGGTCGGCCGGCATCTCCGAGGTGTAGCGCCCGGCCAGCACGCTGCCGAGCACCGCGATGCTGAGCGCCATGCCCACCTGCTGCACGGTGTCGTTGAGCGCGGAGCCGACCCCGGCATGGTCGACGGGGATGGCGCCCATCAGCGAGGCGTACGCCGACGGCCCCGCCAGCCCGCCGCCCATGCCCATGATCACCAGACCGGTCAGCAGCGGCAGGTAGCCGGTGGTCAGCGCCATCACCACGAAGCCGCCCGCCATGAGCAGCAGCCCCGCGCCGACCAGCACCCGGTTGCTCAGCCGCCGCCCGAGCCCGGCGCCCACGCCGTTGAAGATCGCGGCGGCCACCGCGTACGGCAGCATGGCGAGCCCCGCCTGCATCTCCCCGTAGCCCAGCACGAACTGCAGGTACTGGGTCAGCATGAGCATCACGGCGCCGGCGCCGAACGACATGAGCAGGATCGAGAACGAGGCGCCGCTGAAGTTGCGGTTGGCGAACAGGTGCAGCGGCAGCATCGGCTGCTCCTGCCTGCGCTCCCAGATCACGAACGCGGCCAGCGCGAGCACCGCGAGCGCGATGATCGGGACGTTCCACTCCCGCTCGATGATCACGTAGACGCCCGCGGTCAGGCCGACGATCGACAGCACCACGCCGACGGGGTCGATCCTGCGGGCCGGGCTGCGGCTCTCGGGCATCAGGACGACGGCGGCCACGATGGCGATCGCCGCCACCGGCACGTTCAGCAGGAAGACCGAGCCCCACCAGTAGTGCTCCAGCAGGAAGCCGCCCAGCGTGGGCCCCGACACCATGCCGACCAGGGCCACCGCGCTCCAGCCCGCCATCGCCTTGCGCCGCTCGTCGGCGTCGAAGACGGTCATCAGGATCGACAGCGTGGACGGCATCACCAGCGAGCCGCCGACGCCCATGAGGAAGCGGGCGGCGATCAGCTGCCAGGGCTCGGTGACGACCAGGGCCAGCAGGGACGCGCCGCCAAAGAACGCCAGCCCGACGATGAGGAAGCGGCGGCGGCCGTACTTGTCGGACAGGCTGCCCGCGGTCAGCAGCAGGCCGGCGAAGGCCAGCACGTAAGCGTCGAGGATCCACTGGATGTCCGCCGGCGTCGCGCCCAACTCCTGGTTGAGCGACGGGATGGCCAGGTTGAGGACGGTGTTGTCGATGACCAGCACCAGCAATGCCAGGCAGAGGGCGGCCAGGATCCACCATCGGCGCGGGTCTCGTACGGTGTTCGAGTTCACTCGCACACCGTACGACAACTCTCGCACAGTGTGCGAGAGGTTTTATCCTTGAGGCATGAGCAGCAAGCCGTTCTCCTCCGTCTGGGTCCGCGAGCCCCGCAAGAGCGCCGCCCCCGGCCGCAGCAGGGAGGAGATCGTCGCCGCCGCCGTCGAGCTGCTCGACCAGGAAGGGCTGAGCGGCCTCAGCATGCGCAAGCTCGGTGCCAAGCTGGGCACCGGCGCCACCAGCCTCTACTGGTACGTCGCCCACAAGGACGAGCTGCTCGAACTCGCCTACGACGAGGTGTGGGCGGAGATGACCGTGCCCGACCCCGACGAGGTGGGCTGGCGCGACGCCACGTCCGTGCTGGCCTACAGCATGCGCGAGGTGGTCCTGCGCCACCCCTGGTCGGGCGACTTGATCGGCCGCCTGCCCGCGCTCGGGCCCAACGCGATGCGGGTCGCCGACCGGATGCGCCGGATGTTCAAGGCCGCCGGGTTCCAGGGCTTCGACGTCGACTTCGCCGGCTCCACGCTCACCGCGTACGTGTTCGGCATGACGATCCCCGAGATCGCCTGGAACGCCACGATGGGCGACCGCGACTACGACGCCGACGAGATGCGCGCCACCGTCCGCAAGGCCGCCGCGGCCCACCCCGAGATGCTGGAGAGCATCGACATGGACGTCTACGACGATCCCGACGCCATCCGGGCGCTGTGTTTCGACTTCGGCCTCGTGTCGGTGCTCGACGGTCTTGAGCGGCGGCTCGCGCCGTAGCAGGATCCCGGGCATGAGCGATTTCCGTGCCGCCCGCGACTTCCTCCTCGACGCCGACCCCGGCACCGCCAGGCGCGACTTCCGCTGGCCCAGACCGGCCGAGTTCAACTGGGCGCTCGACTGGTTCGACGGGGTGCTGGCCGCCGAGACCCCCGAGGCCGTCGCTCTCAAGATCGTCGGCGAGAGCAGCGCCTCCTACACCTTCGCCGAGCTGTCGGCCCGCTCCAACCAGGTCGCCAACTGGCTGCACGAGCAGGGCGTGCGGCGGGGCGAGCGGATCCTGCTCATGCTGGGCAACCAGGCCGAGCTGTGGGAGGCCCTGCTCGCCGCGATGAAGCTGGGCGCGGTCATCATCCCGGCCACCACGCTGCTGACCGCGAAGGACGTCACCGAGCGCATCCAGCGCGGCGGAGTGTCCCACGTCATCGCGAACGCGGCCGACGCCGGCAAGTTCGAGGCCGGCGAGTACACGAAGATCGCCGTGGGCGACGCGTTCGGCTGGCTGCCCTTCCACGAGGCGTACGAGGCGGGCACGTTCTTCGCCCCCGACGCGCCGACCAGGGCCGACGACACGCTGCTGCTCTACTTCACCTCCGGCACGACCTCCCAGCCGAAGCTGGTCGAGCACACCCACGCCTCCTACCCCACGGGCCACCTGTCCACGATGTTCTGGATCGGGATCAGGCCGGGCGACGTGCACCTCAACGTCTCCTCGCCGGGCTGGGCCAAGCACGCCTGGAGCAACGTCTTCGCCCCCTGGAACGCCGGGGCGACCGTGCTGATCCACGACTACAAGCGCTTCTCCGCGCCCGCGCTGCTGGAGGTGCTGCGCGACGAGCGGGTGACCACGTTCTGCGCGCCGCCCACGGTGTGGCGGATGCTCATCCAGGAGGACCTCACCGCCTGGAGGCTGCCCCTGCGCACGGCCGTCGCCGCCGGCGAGCCGCTCAACCCCGAGATCATCGACCAGGTCGCCAAGGCGTGGGGCATCACGATCAGGGACGGCTACGGGCAGACCGAGACGACGGCGCAGATCGGCAACGCGCCGGGTGAGCAGGTCAGGCCGGGGTCGATGGGGCGCCCGCTGCCCGGTTACGAG
The DNA here is from genome assembly GCF_040676995.1 of Nonomuraea sp. NPDC049419. Lineage (NCBI taxonomy): Bacteria > Bacillati > Actinomycetota > Actinomycetes > Streptosporangiales > Streptosporangiaceae > Nonomuraea > Nonomuraea sp. NPDC049419. Next base: position 231,807 of record NZ_JBFAQB010000013.1, read on the forward strand.
GTCGTGCTGATCGACCCGGTCACCGGTGAGCAGGGGGACGACGGGGAGATCTGCCTGCCGCTGGACGACCGCCGCCCCCTCGGCCTCATGTCCGGATATGTCGGTGGATCGGGCGACGCGATGCGCGGCGGCTTCTACCACACCGGCGACGTCGCCACCCGCGACCAGGACGGCTACATCACCTACGTGGGCAGGACCGACGACGTCTTCAAGGCGTCCGACTACCGCATCTCGCCGTTCGAGCTGGAGAGCGTGCTGCTGGAGCACCCGGCCGTGGCCGAGGCCGCCGTGGTGCCCGCCCCCGACCCGGTGCGCCTGGCGGTGCCGAAGGCGTACGTGCTGCTGGCCCCCGGCTTCGAACCCGGCGAGGACACCGCGAGGTCGATCTTCGAGCACTGCCGCAGGGAGCTGGCGCCGTACAAGCGGGTGCGCCGGATCGAATTCGACGACCTGCCGAAGACGATCTCCGGCAAGATTCGCCGCGTCGAGCTGCGCGTTCGCGAACCCCGCCGGGAATATCGCGAAGAGGATCTCAACCCATGACATGTCCGACAACGTGTCATTCACCCCGTGGGCGTTCTTACAGGTTGATCGGCTAGGCTCTGCCCCGTGCTCCCCACCATCGCCGACGTCCTCGCCCTGGAGACCGTGCGCCGCGGCAGCCCGCGCGTGGTCGCGGGCGCGGACCGGCTGGACACCAAGGTGCGGTGGGTACACGTCGGCGAGATCGCCGACATCGCCCATCTCCTGCGCGGCGGGGAGCTCGTGCTCACCACCGGCGTCGCGCTGCCCGAGGACCCCGAGAAGCTCGCCGACTACATCGGCGAGCTCTCCTCCGTCGGGGCGTCGGGGCTGGTCGTGGAGCTGGGCCGCAGGTTCGTCCGCGAGCTGCCGCGCGCGGTCACCAAGGCCGCCGAGGAGCACGGGCTGCCGGTCATCGTGCTGACCAGGGAGACCCCGTTCGTCCAGATCACCGAATCGGTGCACTCCCGGATCATCGACATCCAGCTCGAAGAGCTGCGCGCCTCCGAGCAGCTGCACGAGGTCTTCACCGAGCTGTCGGTCGAGGGCGCGTCGCCCGCCGAGGTGCTGGCACAGGTGGCCCGGCTGTCCGGCCGGCCCGTGCTGCTGGAGAACCTCGCCCACCAGGTGCTGGCCTGCGAGTCCGCGGGGCGCGACGCGGGCGCCCTGCTCGCCGGGTGGGAGACCAGGTCGCGGGCGGTCGCGCCGGCCGAGCGCACGGCGTACGATCCGGCCTCCGGCTGGCTGGTCACCACCGTCGGCGCGCGCGGGCAGGACTGGGGGCGGCTCATCCTGCTCTGCGACAGCAAGCCGTCACCGCGTGACATGGTGCTCGCCGAGCGGGCCGCCACCACGCTCGCCCTGGGCCGCCTGCTGGAGCGCCACCAGGAGTCGCTCGAACGCCAGGCCCACGGCACCATCCTCACCGGCATCCTCACCCACGCCTACGCCGACCCCGACGAGGCCGCCGCCCGCGCCCGCGCGGTGGGCGTGCCGCTCACCGGGCGGCGGCTGATCAGCGTGGTCATCCGGCCGACCGAGCACATCGACCAGGCACTCGACGGGCAGGCGCAGCTCGGCGAGCTGGCCGAGTGCACCGCCGCCGCCTGCCGCGACGCCCGCCTGCCCGCCCTCGTGGGCGCGCTCGACCAGGAGCGCGTGGGCGTGCTGCTGCCGCTCCCGCCGCGCACCCAGGCAGAGCCCGCGCTGACCGCGCTCGCCGAGCGGCTGCGCGGCCTGTGCGGCGCCGCGTTCGTGCTGGCGGCCGGCTCGGTCGTCGAGTCCATCAAGGACGTACGCCGCAGCTTCCTCGAAGCCGAGCAGGTCGCCGAGGTGGCGGTCCGCCAGCCCGACGGCCGCGCCTACTACCGCCTGCCCGATCTGCGCCTGCGCGGCCTGCTCCACCTGCTGCGCGACGACGCGCGGCTGCAGACGTTCGCCGAACGGGAGCTGGGCCCGCTGCTGGCCCACGACGCGCAGCGCGGCGGCGACCTGACCCGCATCCTGCGCATCTACCTCGACTGCGGGCGCAACAAGGCGGTCGCCGCCCAGAAGGCCCACCTGTCCAGGCCCGCCTTCTACGACCGGCTGCGCCGCCTTGAGCGCATCCTCGACACCGACCTCGACGACGTCGAGTCCTGCCTGTCCCTGCACGTGGCGTTACTGGCGCTGGAGTCCTTCCGCAGGGAGAACCGCTGACGCGCGCGTTCGTCGGGCGCGCAGGCAAACGCTCGTTTCTCGGCGGCGTTCAGAAACCCATGGCCTGACGGACCTCCTCCAGCGTCAGCACCGCCCGCTCGCGCGCCCGCTCGTTCCCCTCGGCCAGGATCCGGCGCGCGTCACCCTCGCCCAGCTCGGCCCGCCGCTTCCTGATCGGCCGCAGGAACTCGTTGACCGCCTCCGTCGTCACCCGCTTGAGCGTCGCCGCGCCGCCGTCGCCGATCTCCTCGGCCAGCTCGCGCGGCGACCGGCCGAGGCACAGCCCGGCCAGCGTGAGCAGGTTGGCCACCTCGGGGCGGCGCTCCTCGTCGAAGGTGATGTGCCGCTCGGCGTCGGTGCGCGCCTTCCTGATGAGGGCGGCGGTCTCGTCCTCGGTGGCCGACAGGGCGATGGCGTTGCCCCTGCTCTTGCTCATCTTGCCGCCGTCGAGCCCCTTGAGCAGCGGGTGCTCCCCCATCATGGCCTCGGGCAGCGGGAACACCGGGCCGTAGCGCTCGTTGAAGCGCCGCGCCACCAGCCGCGTCACCTCCACGTGCGGCAACTGGTCCTTGCCCACCGGCACCAGCGTGCCCTTGCAGAACAGGATGTCGGCCGCCTGGTGCACCGGATAGGTGAACATCAGCCCGCTCACCGCCCGCTGCGAGCTGTGCGCGATCTCGTCCTTCACCGTGGGGTTGCGCCGCAGCTCCGCCACCGACACGAGGCTCAGGAAGGGCAGCATGAGCTGGTTCAGCTCGGGGATCGCGCTGTGCTGGAAGATCACGGCCCGCGCCGGGTCGATGCCGACCGCGAGGTAGTCGAGCACGAGATCCGTGGTGTTGCGCCGGATCTCGCCGGGCGTGTCGCGGTCGGTGATCACTTGATAGTCGGCGACCAGCACGTACATCGGATATCGGCCCTGCAGCTCGACCCGGTTGGCCAGGGAGCCGAAGTAGTGGCCGAGATGCAGCGGCCCGGTCGGGCGGTCACCCGTCAGGACGACGTCGTTCATGGGATCTCTCCTGGGTCTCGTGCCGCCCCGGGAGAGGACCTCGCATGATGTGCAGGGCCGTCTCTGGGACGGCCCCCGCATGGGCGAATCAGCGGCCGTCTGTCGGCCGCCACCACATGCGGATAGAAGTCATATACGCATGGTACTGGAGGGCGATGTCAATCTCGTAACCTCTTTACCCAGTTGGCGCGTTCTCCTGCCTCGGGGTCCTTGATCTCGCCACTATGGTGCGGTCCCTTGCACCGCCCTATGGAGAGTTCATGTCTCGACGCACGATCGCCGGCGGCCTGGCCATAGCCGCGGCGCTCGCCCTCACGGCGCTGCCCGCGACCGCGGAACAGCGCACGGTCCGGTTCCCGTCGGCGAAGTTCCCGCTGGGCGCGCGACCCGTGCCGACCAAGGCGATGACCGCCGTCACGCAGGGCATCGACCTGTACGACGTGCAGGCGGGCTCCGCCACCGACGGCTACACGCTGACCGTCTTGATGCCCAGCGGCCGCGACTACGGGATGCAGCACACCGCGGAAGCCAAGGCCGCCGAAGTGGAGGCCGCCGGCGAGACGCCCAGCGTCCAGAAGGTGGTCAAGCCGGGCGTCGCCGACGCTCCCTCGCAGACCGTCTACATGGTCCGCGTCGGCATGTGGCCGCTGAAGGACAAGAAGAAGGCCGAGAAGGCCGCCAAGAAGCTCAAGGAAGCGGGCCTGAAGGTCAAGGTCGACTACCTCGGCGACGACGGGCTCAAGACCACCGGGCCGTGGAGCGCCAAGGTCGTCATGGTCGACTCGCGGATGTTCCGCGGCTCGTACGCCGCCTCGCTCGGCCGCAGCGTGGCCAAGCGCGAGACCGTCTCGTCGATGGTGAAGGCGGGCAAGGCGCTGGTCGGCGTCAACGGCGGCTTCTTCAACATCCACACCTCCAAGGCGCTGCGCGGCGAGCCGGTCGGCGCCTCCCTGGTCGGCGGCCGGCTGCTGAGCGAGGCCGTTCCCGGCCGCTCCGCCGTCGTGCTCAAGGGCCGTACCGCGAAGATCACCGAGCTGAAGACCGACGTCACCGCCGTCTCCCAGGACGGCACCAAGGTGGAGGTCAACGGCGTCAACCGGGCCGCCACCACCGACGAGCTGGTCCTCTACACCGAGGAGTGGGGCGCCAAGACCCCCTCAGGCGGCACCGACGCCGTCCTCGACGCCAGCGGCAAGGTCGTCGGCCTGCGCGCGTCCGGCGCCGCCGTCGCCGCAGGGATGCGCGTGCTGCACGGCAACGGCCTTGCGGCTGACTGGATCAACGAGCACGCCTGGCAGGACTGGACCGTCAAGATCGTGACGAAGGTCGTGGACCTGCGTACCAAGCGGGCGCTCAAGCTCACCCCCGACCTGCACGTCATCTCCGGCGGCGTGGGGCTGGTCCGCAACGGCAAGGTGAAGATCACCGCCAAGCGGGACGGGCACGACTCGATCAACATGATCCTCCGCCGCCACCCCCGCACCCTCCTCGGCACGACCCGCAACGGCAGCCTCATCCTGGCCACCATCGACGGCCGCCGCCCCGGCGAGACCGTCGGCGCGAACTTCGTGGAGGCCGCCCAGTTCATGCGCTGGCTGGGCGCCACCCAGGCCATCAACCTGGACGGCGGCGGCTCCACGGCCATGGTGGTCGGCAAGAAGGTCGTCAACCGCCCCTCGGACGGCGCGGAGCGCGCAGTGGGCGACGCCCTCCTGGTCCTCCCCAAGTAGCTCTCCGAAGCGCCCTAGGGCCCGCACCACCACGTACGGGTCCCTCACCCCCACGCAAAGGGACCCGCACCACTACGTACGGGTCCCTCACCCCCAACACACAAAGGGACCCGCAGCACCACATGCGAGTCCCTTTGGGCGTCCGGGCCGTCGCCTCCGGTCAGTCCTCGTCCTGGTGGACGAGGAGGACGAAGGTGCGGGCGTAGGAGAAGCCGCGCTCCGGGCGCGGCCAGCCGAGCCCGGCCAGCGCCTCCGAGGCCGCGTCGTGGCAGACGCCGCCGACGCGGACCTCCGCGACCTCCGAGCCCTGGCCGCCGCCGAAGAACAGCTTGACCCCCACCAGCTGCTCGCGATCGAACGCGCCCTTCAGCGAAGACGCCAGGGGAGGCAGCAGCGCGTGCTGGACGGCCCACCGCTGGACGGCGTCGTGCTCGTCACCCACGCCCCAGCCGTTGATGCCGCCGTGAATGGCATGCCAGCCGGGCAGCCCGTCGGGGTCGCCGGGGGCGAAGTGGGCGGCGTGGGAGCCGTCCTGCACGAGGAGTTCGAGCACGGCGCTGCCGGTCGTGTCCAGCCACATCCGCACGGCCTGGGCGGCGACCTGCTCGGGGGTGGAGCCGTAGCCGGTCACGCAGTCGGAGATCGTGGTCTCGCGCGGCCGGTCGACGTTGAGCACGAAGTCGAGGTCAAGGTGTGACGGGCGGCCGGTGTGGTCGGCACCGAGCACGACCGCGAGCGTGCCGGGCCCCTTGGCCATGCCGTCACGCACCTCCCAGGGCGCGCCCATGGCGGCGCCGAGCTGGGCGGCGACCATGCCGAGCACCACATCGTCCGCCGGTCGTCCACCGTCCATGCGCTGTCCCTCCTGCCGTGTCCACCTGATCGGCAGCCAGGCTAGCGGTTGTGACGATCTTCTTGTTGTTGCAGTAATGACTGCAATGACCGTAATATGGTGGCATGCACGACACCCCCACCGACGCCGAGCTGGACTTCGTCGACGACGTCGCGAGCTTCTTCGCCAAGGAGGGCATGCCGCTGATCGCCGGCCGCGTGATCGGCTGGCTGCTCATCAGCGACCCGCCGGAGCAGAGCGCCGCCCGGCTCTCCGAGGTGCTGGGCGTCAGCCGCAGCTCGATCAGCAGCGCGACCAGGCTCCTGACGCCCAGCGGACTGGTCGAGGGCGTGCGCCGCAGGGGCGAGCGGCAGGAATACTTCCGCATCGCGCCCGACGGGTGGAGCCGCATGCTGGCCGCCCGCTACGCCAAGACGGCCGCCTTCCGCGAGATCACCGAGGCCGGCCTGCGCGTGCTGGACGGCAGCTCCCCTGAGCGCCGCGAGCGCCTGGACAACGTCAACGAGCTCTACCGCTTCCTGGAGAGCGAGCTGCCGGCGCTGTGGCAGCGCTGGGAAGCCCACCGTGCCGCGAACGGGGGCGGCGGATGAGCGGGCCGCGCGGCACGTACCTGACCTTCCCCGAGGGGCGCCTGCACGTCCACGTCGCGGGCGACCCCGAGGCGCCACCGGTGGTGCTGCTCAGCGGTGCCGGCGTCGACAACGCGCTGCTGAGCTGGCGACGTCTCATCCCCGTCCTCGCGGCGGACCACTTCGTGCTCGCGCCCGACTGGCCGAAGCAGGGCAAGAGCCGCCCGTGGCAGGGCCGGGCCACCCACGAGCGCATGCTGCGCTGCGTCACCGACGTGCTCGATCACTTCGGCCTCGGCTCGGCCGCCCTGGTCGGCCTGTCGCAGGGCGGCGCGCTCGCGCTCGCCACCGCCATCGAGCATCCGGGCCGCGTGGACCGGCTCGTGGCGCTCGCCCCGGCCGGCATCCTGGCGTTCCCGCCCGTCGTGCATCAGCTCCTCTGGCTCACCGCCAAGCTGCCGCTGCTCAACAGGACGCTGCCGGGCGCGCTGCTCAGGACGCGCGCGCAGGTGGCGGCATTCGCCCGCCGGGCACTGTTCGCGGGGCCCGTACCGGACTTCGACGAGATCGTGGACGAGATCGTGGAAGAGGTACGGGCGGGCGGCGCGGGCTCGTCCGACTGGCAGAACGATTCCATCGGCCCCTTCCGCATGCGCGTCGACCTGCGCCCGCGCCTGCCCGAGATCACCTGCCCCGTCCTGCTCGTCCAGGGCGACAAGGACATCGGCGTGCCCCAGGCCCGTACGAGAGCCGCCGCCGCACTCATCCCCGGCGCCCGCTACGAGCTGCTGGAAGGCGTCGGCCACTGGTCGAACCGGCAGTGCCCTGAGCGGGTGAACGCGCTCGTCTCGGCGTTCCTGGCCGCGGGCGACGAGCAGACGACGAGCATGGACGACGTTGATCCTTTGGGCTAGTTTGCCCGGCATGAGGCTTCGTCGCGCATGGAGCGCGCTGTCGGCGGCTCTCGTCCTGGCCGCCCCGCTGCTCGTCCCGCCGCCCGCCCAGGCAGGCCCGCCCCGGCTCGGCTGGGAGCTCAAGGAGACCGGGGTGACCGCGCGCCTGCGCGGCCTGGCGCCCGTCAGCAGGGACGTGGTATGGGCCTCCGGCTCGGAGGGCGTCGTGCTGCGCACCGTGAACGGCGGCCGTACCTGGCGGAACGTCTCCCCGCCCGGCACCGAGGCGCTGCAGTTCCGCGACATCGAGGCGTTCGACGCGAACCGGGCCGTGGCGCTGTCCATCGGCGAGGGCACCGACTCGCGCGTCTACCGCACGGAGGACGGCGGGCGCACCTGGACGGAGACGTACCGGAACGACGAGCCGCGCGCCTTCTACGACTGCCTCGCCTTCTTCGACCGGCGGCACGGCCTCGCGATGAGCGACCCCGTGGACGGCCGCTTCCGCATCCTCGCCACCGACGACGGCGGGCGGAGCTGGCAGGTCCTGCCCCCGGACGGCATGCCGCCGGCGCTGCCCGGCGAGGCGGGGTTCGCGGCGAGCGGGCAGTGCCTGACCGTGGCCGGCGCGCGGGACGTCTGGCTGTCCACCGGCGGAGCCGACCGCTCTCGCGTGTTCCACTCGGCCGACCGGGGCCGTACGTGGACGGTCGCCGACACCCCGATCCCGGCGGCCGACCCGGCACGCGGGGTCTTCGCCCTCGCCTTCCGCGACCGGCACCGAGGCATCGCGGTCGGCGGCGACTACCGCCCAGAAGAGGCGTCACCCCACGCCGCCGCGATCACCCGGGACGGCGGCGCCTCCTGGCAGCCCGCCACCACGCCCCCACCCGCCTACCGATCGGGCGTCGCCTGGCTGCCCCACCTGCCCTTCGCCGCCATCGCCGTAGGCCCCTCCGGCAGCGACGTCTCCTGGTCGGCCGGCCGGAGTTGGCAGACCTTCGACACCGGCTCGTTCGACACGGTGAGCTGCACCCGCGACCTGGCCTGCTGGGCCTCCGGCGAATCCGGCCGCATCGCCCGCCTGGCGCTGCGATGAGCAGCCCCGCTACCGGACCTGTTCGACGACGAGGAGGGGCCGCCTCCAGACCCCTTCGACATCGAGGAGGGGCCGCCTCCGAACCCGTTCGACGCGGACGCGGCGAGGAGGCGAGGCGGAGGCGGCGAGGAGGCGCTAGGCCCGTTCCGTCCAATAGGCGAGCTGTTCCCTCGTCGAGCGCGTCACCGGATGGCCGGGGCCGAGCACGCGTTCCCTGACGGGGAGCAGCGCAGCGTACCGGTCCCTGGCACCCGCCGCGTCCCCCGCCTGCCCGGTCCAATAGGCCAGGTTGGCGCGGGCGGTCAGCGTGTCGGGGTGCTCGGGCCCGGAGGCTCGTTCGCGCAGCGGGAGCAGGGCGAGGTACGCGTCCCTGGCCGCCGCCGGGTCGCCCAGCTCACCCGTCCACCGCGCCAGCTCATGACGGACGGTCAGCGTGTCGGGATGTTCCGGACCGAGTACCCGCTCGCAGATCGGCAGCAACGCCGCATACAGGTCGCGCGCCCCCTCCGCGTCCCCCGCCTGCCCCGTCCAGTACGCCAGGTTGTGCCGCGTCGTCAGGGCGTCGGGATGGTCGGCGCCGAGCACTCGTTCCCGCACCGGCAAGAGCGCCGCGCACTGGATACGCGCGGTCTCCGGGTCGCCCGCCTGCCCGGTCCAGAAGGCCAGGTTGTGCCGGGTCGTCAGCGTGTCGGGGTGTTCGGCGCCGAAGGCGTGCTCGTGGCGTACCAGCAGCTCCGCGTACTGGTCGCGGGCCGAGACCGCGTCACCCAGCTCGCCCGTCCACCGCGCCAGCTCGTGCCGGGTGAGCAGGGTGGCGGGGTGCTGGGGGCCGAGCACGCGTTCCCTGACGGGCAACAGCGCCGCGCAGTGGTCACGGGCCGCCGCCGGGTCGCCCGCCTCGCCGGTCCACAACGCCAGGTTCGCCCAGGCGGCCAGCGTGTCGGGGTGGTCGCGCCCCTGGACGCGCTCGCGCATGGGCAGCAGCGCCGCGTACATGTCCCTGGCCGCCGCCGCGTCCCCCAGCTCACCCGTCCACCGCGCCAGCTCATGACGGACGGTCAGCGTGTCGGGGTGGTCGGCGCCGGACACCCGCTCCCGTACGACGAGCAGCGCCGCGTACATGTCCCTGGCCGACGCCGCCTCGCCCAGCTCACCCGTCCACCGCGCCAGCTCATGCCGGGTGATCAGCGTGGCCGGATGCTGTGCTCCCTGTACCCGTTCGCGAACCGGCAGCAACGCTGCATACCGGTCGCGCGCCGCCGCCGGGTCACCCGCCTCGCCGGTCCACAACGCCAGGTTCGCCCGAGCGGCGAGCGTGTCGGGGTGCTCCGTTCCCTGCACCCGCTCCCGGATGGGCACGAGTTCGGCGTACATGTCCCTGGCGGCCGCCGCGTCCCCCAGCTCACCCGTCCACCGCGCCAGCTCGTGCCGGATGGTCAGCGTGTCGGGGTGTTCGGCTCCCTGCACCTGCTCACCGATCGGCAGCAGCTTCGCGTACTGCCACCGCGCCGACGCCGCGTCCCCCAGCTCACCCGTCCAGCGCGCCAGCTCGTGCCGGATGGCCAGCGTGTCCGGATGCGTGGCCCCGAGCTCCAGCACCCGCAGCGGCAGCAGCTCCGCGTACATGTCCCTGGCCGACGCCGCGTCACCCAGCTCACCCGTCCAGCGCGCCAGCTCGTGCCGGGCGGTCAGCGTGGCAGGATGCTCAGGCCCCAGCCGGGCCGCCAGCGCCGCGCAGATCTCCTCATACAGCGCCCGCGCCGTCCGGTAGTCGCCGCTCGCTCCCAGGTACTGCGCCGTCTTGTCCATGCCGGCCGACACCGGCGTGAGCACCGTCAGGATGTGCGGCAGCAGCTCGGCGTACCGGGGCCAGGCGGCGGCGTCGAGCGGGTCCGCCGGCAGCACCGACTCCAAAAGCACGGCCGCGACGTCCCGCCACCGCTGCTGCTCGGGCGGCGGGAGCTGGTCGAGGGTGACGGCCTGCACCAGCCGGTGCACCGAGACCAGGCCGTCAGCGGGATGGCTGATCAGGCTGTGCCCGCGCAGCGCGCTCACCGCCGCGTTCACCGCCAGCGGGTCGCGCGGCAGCTCCTGGAGCACCATCACCGCACTCAGCCAGGGCCGCACCTCACGCACCCGCCGCAGCCGCGTGCTCGGCAGCCGTCCGTACGCCCGCTGCCTGCGCAGGTCGGCCGCCAGCACCTCACGCGGCGCCCGCCCTTCGAGCGGCGACAGCAGCAGCTGGTACGGGATCGGCTCGTGCGAGCAGCACGCCAGCACCCGCAGCAACGCGATCGCCTGCGGGCTGGTGCGCTCCAGGTTGCTGAACGACAGCTGCCACGTCGTCGTGACCCGCTCCCGATGCCCCCACGGCTGCCCCTGGGCCAGCAGCTCGGCCCGCTGGTCGTGCAGCAACTCCAGGTACTCGGCCGGCCGCAGCCCCGTCTCCGCCATGAACGCCGCCGCCTGCTCCAGTGCCAGCGGCAACGCGCCCAGCTCCGCCACCACCGCCGCGGCGGTCACCGTGTCCTCTTGCCCTGACCTCGCCAGCACCAGCTCCGCCCCCGGGCCCGGCTCCAGCACCGGCACCTCCAGCCCCTGCTCCGGCGGCCAGCTCCCCGACCTGGTGGTGACCACCACATGCCCGGGCCCCGCCGGCGGCAGATACCGCCGCACCGTCCCGGCATCCGGCGCATTGTCGAAAATCAGCAACCAGGGTTCCGTACGCGCGGCCAGCGCCGCATGCACCTGATCCACCGGATCGGCCGCGTCGGCCGTCTCCCGCAGCCCCAGCAACGCCGCGAGCCGCGCAAAGGCCGCCGACAACACCGCAGAATCGTGCGCCGGCAGTTGCCAGACGAGCTGATAGTCACCCTGATGCCGATGGGCGTACTCAACGGCCACACTCGTCTTCCCCACACCACCGAGCCCGTGCAACGCCACCACACTCGGCCGCCCAGGCCCCCGCCGCAACCTCTCCCTGACCTCGCCGATCACCTCGTCCCTGCCCAGCAGCAGCGGCGGCCGCGGCGCAAGCTGCACCGGCCGCGTCGGCACCTGCGGCCGCGACTCCAGCCGCACATCCCCCGCCACGTCCACCCGCCCCACGTTGACGGCCGTCGCCCCATCACCCGTCATAGCCACTCCCGGATTCCCCTCTCCAACGGAAATGGAACGGTCCAATTGTCCTGATTCGCCACCCGCTCCCGCACGCGGCGGCATCCCCGGCATCCGTATGGCCATCACCGTCACCACCACCAACCCCACACCCCCGACGGCGATGCTGAGCAAGCTGTCCATCTCATCCAGCACCCTGAGCACCGACCCCGGCACCCCGAACATCTCAGCGACGATGTCCACAATCCCCGCCAGCACCAACGTGCACGCAACCGGAGCAACCGTCCACGCAAGGACCCGCAACCGCCGCCGCCGCCGTCTCACCTGCGCCGACGCCTGCCCCGAAGTATGAGAACCCGTCACACTCCCAGAGTGACCCGCCCACCACCCCACCGCCACCAGAACTTCACCATGTCCGAAAAACCCCAGCTCTGACGCCGTAACCCCACCCGGCAAGATCGCGTGAATCCTCCGAAAGAGCACAAGTCACCCCAGAACCGCCGACCTCTGGAAAGGAGCCCTGACAGGGCCGCCGCGCGCCGCCTGGCGAGGAACTGGGCACCCCAGCGCTGAGTGGCGGCCCAACCACAAGGTCCGCCCCGCACACGAACACCAGGCAAGCACCCGAGGACCGCACCGCCCGAACCCCAAGAACCGAGTACCCCGAACCCAAAACCAGCACCCAGCAAGCACCCCGCCACTCGAACCCCGAAAACCAGCACCAGCCCCGAACGCCGGCACCACCGAAGAAGCCCCGGCTCCCGAAGAGGACGAGCGGCCACCCGAAAGACCACAGCCCTCCAAAACCCGCACCCGAAAAACAGCGACCCCCGAAAACCCCCGCACAGACGACGACACCGCGACCTCCCCAACAAGACCGGGAACACGCCGAAAACCCGCCGCCATCCGACAACCAACCCTGGCCATGCCGAAAAAAGAGGGGGGTCATGCGGAAAAAGAAGAGGTCCGGACATGCGGAAAGGGCCCCAACACCCCGCAAGGCGTTGAGACCCTTCCCTAAAGATTGTCCGGCGGTGACCTACTCTCCCACACCCTCCCGAGTGCAGTACCATCGGCGCAGGGAAGCTTAACTTCCGGGTTCGGAATGTAACC
>NZ_JBFAQB010000014.1:0-244227 GCF_040676995.1 Nonomuraea sp. NPDC049419
GCCACGAGCGTAGGTCCTAGCGTTGTGCGAACTTTGGTCGGTTCAGCACGGCAACCTACGCTCGTTCACTTTTACACCGCATCTCGGACGCGACCCCAGCTGGTCGAGCGTATGACCAGGACCACCCACGCCGACGCGCGAGCCATCGCCACCGCCAGTGCGGTAGCCGCCATGGGATCTTGGGCACTCGAAGCCTGCGCCGCTCAGGACCTGAGCATGATCGCCGCCGAGGAACTCGACCACTTCGGCGTCTCCAGCGTCGAAGGGTGGGAACCGAGCCCAGGTGGCGTGTCACTGGACGTGATGGACACGTTGGGAGCAGTCCTGCACGTGCTCAGCCTCTACGAGGACCCAGTCAGCGCCATGCGGTACGCCGTCAGCCTCGGTGGGGACACTGACACCGTGGCTGCAATCGTCGGAGGCATCCTGAGCTGCCGCCAAGACGCGCTGGACATTTCCTGGGCGCCGCAAGTCGCACTTCCCCCTTCGTTGGAAGTGCTCGCGCAAGGACTGCGGGCGATGCGACAGGCCAGGTATGCCTGACTTCTGGATCATCGGGCCGATCGCCTGGGACCTCGCGCTGTACGTCGACCACCTGCCCGGCAGCGGTCACTTCGTCCAAGCCGGCGAGAGTGCCGAGCGTCCCGGAGGCACCGGCGCGAACGTCGCCACTGCGTTGAGCCGAGCCGGAGCCCGCGTGCACATGGTCGGTTATGTGGGATCGGATGTCGCCGGCCAGAGGATGACGGCCACGCTGACCGCGGCAGGGGTGGACGTCGAGCACGTACAAGTCCTGCGAGGACGCACATCGTCCGTGGTTCTGCTCATCGAACCCGATGGCGAGCGCACGATCATCGGCATTCACCCTGACCTGCTGCATGACGTCACCATTCCCGCCGCGTCGGTGGCGTCGGGCGACATCGTCTATTTCGCCGCCTGGCGCGACGTCTTCACTCCCGCAGCTCAAGCCATGGCCGCCGCTGGAGCTCTGGTCACGGGCGTCCCGCCCGGCACGATCCCGGCCATGCGGTATTTGATCGGGTCCCGCAATGACTTCGCCGTCATCCCCGAGGACACCGTCGCAATCGTCACCGAGGGCGCCAATGGTGTCACTGTGCATTCAGAGGACGGCACTCATCATTTCCCAGCCATCCCCACGAATGCCATGGACGTAACGGGGGCCGGAGACGCCTTCGCCGCCGGCCTGCTGTGGGAGATCGGCAGGGAGAGGTCCCTTGTTGAGGGGGTGCGGCTCGGGCTTGCCTGGGCCGCAGCCACCGTTCAGGTGAAGTCATCCGTGCCCGCCGACATCCCGTCATGGGCCAGCGGGCATAGGCCGCTGGCGTAGAGCCTCTGCTTCGGCTGTAGATCACCGGTACAAGCGGTGGCATGCCCAATTCCGGATGCGAAAGGCGGGGACAGAGGGCGGGAAGAGTCTGTCGCATCTGGCGGCCATCAGTGACCCTGGCTGCCTCTCAACGTCACTCTTCGGGGTGGTTTGTCTGTTCTCTGGCGTTCGGCGGGTTCGCACTGGTCGCGGCTCCGCCTCCCGACGGGCATGCCGAGCCGGCGTGGGACGGTCCACTGATCGTTCCCACCTTCTGGGCGATGGGATCGTGGTGGCCTTCGGTCGTTTTGGAGCCGGGTTGGATTTCGTACGAGGAAGCGCACTGGACGTCGACGAAGGCATCGGCGTCGGGGTCTGGACAATCGCACCTGACGCCGTGGGCAGCGGAGCAGAGCCAATGCCGGGTGAGCTGAACGGACTACAGATGATCGACCAGGCAGCGAAGATCGCGCAGGTCGAGAAGCCGGCCCCGAACAGCAGCTTGGCGGTGCGCGTCCAATGCCGCGACGATGATGTCTGCGGTGGAGTCGGGGGCGAGTACTTACGCCATTCGAGGGAGGCCGGCATATCGCGCCTGACCCGAGGGCGGATCGGAATTCCGTACGGTGGTCGCCTCAGCGGTCCAGAGGACGGGGTTGAGTCATGGTTCTTGTCCATAAGCCCCCTCTCGCTGCCTATTCATGCCAGAGTGACGCAGCGTGCCGTCTCTGGAACGGAGCGACGCGGCATGTCGAGCAGTAGAACGTAAAATGGCCCCGGAAGACCGGGGCCGAAGGTGAATATCCTGGACTTACTCGTCAAGAGCGCTGTTGATTTTGCTGTTGATCTGCTCTTGCTGGCCGTCCATGCACTTGGCGTAGACCCTTAGCAGGACGTCCACGCTGTGACCGGCGCGCTTGGCGACTTCGACGGCCGGGACGCCGGCGTTCAGCCAGAGCGAGACCGCCGCGTGGCGGAGGTCGTACGGTCGGGCGGCGAGCGATGAGGCGATCTGGGCCGGAGTGAGGGCGAGCTTGCGAGCTTCCTGCCAGACGTAGGAGTGCGCCGAGCTGGAATAGGTCCCGCCCGTCCCCGTGGCGAAGATCCTGCCGTCCTCGGCGGTGCCGAACGTGGCGATGTGCTCGCGAAGTATGGCGACCAGGACGGGCGGGATGGGGATCTCTCGTGTCTCCTTGTCGGCGCGGTGCTTCAGGCTGCGCGACTCGTGGGTCTCACCGGAATTGGTCCAGCGCTTCGTCCCTTGGGGCCGCGCTTTCTCCAGGACGATCAGGCCCCAGCCCGATTCCGGCAGGGTGCAGTTCCTCTGCCTGAGATCGGCCGCTTCTTCCGGCCGAAGCGCGGCGTAGTAGATGCAGGCGAACAGCGCCTTGAGCCGGGGGCCGCGCTTGCGTCCGACCTTGGCAATGGCGTCGAGGAGTTGCTTGGCCTGAGCTGGATTGACCACCGTACGCGGGTCGACAGCCGTCACGGCCTTCGGCACTGTCCATTTGATCTCGTCCAGCGGGTTACTGCTGAAGACCTTCTGCTCTACTGCGTGCTCCAGCAGGTGATGCAGTACGGCGCGTTTACGTCGGACCGTGTTGGCTCCGGCTGGCTCGCCTGCGAAGGTGACTGAGATCGCGGCGAGCGCCGTGCGAAGTACGTGTGCCTCCCCGAGGGCCGTCAGTGGCAGCGACGCCCTTTCCAACCAGCTCAGGACCGATGTCTGTGTCGGAGTCAGGTCCGTGCGCCGCTTCTCCGGCAGCAGCGCATGAATTCGGAGGACCTCGCGCAGACCATCCGCGGACGGGCGGCGCGGCGCGTCGGCTACGAGGGCTGGGATCAGCGATAGGAGCGCGTACGCGTCCGTCTCTCGGGTGCGTGCCGCGGACATGTTCCAACGGCGAAGGACGTACGCCTGCGCGAACTCCAGGAGGGACGGTCCAGTCGCCTCGGGCGCCAGCATCGACACTGGCAGGCCGGTGGCAACGTCGAACTCCTCCCCCGCCTTGGCCGCCTGCCGAAGGTCGGACATGAAGGCGTTGGCCAGGCCCTTGGTACGGAAGCTCTTGGACTTCTCCTTGCCCGCGACCCTCCACCGGGCGACGTAGACCGGCATTCCGCGGTTCGAGCGCTGCTGGACCTGACTGAACTTCACGTCGTAGGTGGTGTTCACGCGGCCTCCCGTCGAGAGTCGAGCCAGGCGATGAGGTCGCTCCGCCAGACGCGGAGTTCGAGGTTGGGCAGTTGGACGCAGACCGGCGCGCGGCCGAGCTCGCGCCAGCGGTAGAAGGTGCGGCGGGAGACTCCGCCCAGTTCGTCAAGGACCTGAGGAACGGTCAGCAGCTCGTCGCTCCTGCTCATTGAGGATCACCGACCATCTGCGGCAGGCGGACACCGGTTATGGCTGCGGCGAGGAGCTGTTCGCCCAAGGAGAGGCCCTGTCCGGCGTACTCCCAATGGGCGATGACCAGGACGGTGTCCTCTTCGAACAGATGGAGCCGTCCGGTGGAGATCTCTTCTGCGCGCATGTGTTCTTCGCGGGCGGCGCGAAGAGCGCCGAGGGTGGTGGAGTAGCGGCGGCTCTTGGTGGAGAAGTGGCCGCGGAAGCCGAGCATGTGGGCCCAATGGACGAGCCGGAGGTCGGCCAGGCCGGGTTGGCTGCCGAGGCGCATGCAGACGGCGATCAGCCGGCGGGCGTGCTCGCGCACCGGGAGGGCGTTCAGGTCGTCGAGAGGTTGGATCCGCCGGTTCAGGGTGCCGACGCACTCTGCCGCCTTCGTGGCGTACTTGGCGATGTAGGCGGCTACTGCCTGGTCGGTGAGGTCTCCGTCCATGGTGATCTGGCGGCTGTCCAGTTGAGTGCCCCAGCGGAAGACGCGGCGCAGAGGCTTGACCTCTGCCGTCACCACGGCAGCCGCGTGCTGGACGGCTTGGGCGAGCGCATCTGCCGTGGCCCACGTCGGTGGTGGCGCGTCGGGTCCGTCCGGGCCGTCGAGGCGGATGACGGCGTGGAAGTGGACGACGCCACGGCGCTGGTATTCGGCGACCTTGGCGAACGCGATGCTGACGTGCTCGCGCAGCGCCTTGACGGTCAGGCCGTTCAGTGTGGCGAAGCGGCGACGGAGGGCGAGGGTGAAGCGCCGCCACAGCTCAGGGCTGATGGCGTTGAACAGGACCGAGCCGTCGTAGTCGTAGCAGTCGGGGCACAGCGGTTCGCCGAGTCGCGAATCGTCGGCACTGTGCCGGTCGGTGCAGGACATCTTCTGCCCGTGCGGGCAGACCTCGGCGTCGCGGCGGGCGTGGCAGGGCAGGACCTTGCCGTTCTTCTCCCGCCGTGCGTGGACGACTCCGAAGGACGGCGCGGTCAGCGTCACGAACAAGCAGGGATGTGAGTTGACGGTCTCAGGCACGCCCTTGCCGCCGACGAGGCCGGCGCGGACGAGTTGGTAGGTGTCGGCGCGGTAGACCTCGGCGCAGGCCGGGCACCGCGAGGCGCGGCGCGTCTTGCACGGCACTCGGAGGACGCCGTTTGGTTCGGTGGTGGTGCTGTAGCGGTGCAGCAGGTGGCCGGTGGCCTGGTCGTAGTGTTCGACCTTGCCGCGCAAGTGAATGGGCTGTCGGCAGCCGCCGGCCCGCTTGATCTGGCAGGCCCAGCGGTTGTAGTCGGGGTCATGAAGTCGGGAGATCATCCCGGCTATGGCGTGTGGGTGGTGCAAGATGGATCCGTCCTGTCCGGATGTGCTCTGGGTGGGATGGCCCCTCACCTGGCGCGGAACTTGGCGGTTGTGTGGCCAGGTGAGGGGATCTCGGCTATGCGCCGTGGTTGTCGATTCCGGTGCCGTGGCAGTCACGGCAGGTGTCGCCGTCGCCGTCGAGGCCCGAGCCGTTGCAGGTGCAGCAGCAGCCGGGTGCGATCTTTTCTGACGTCACGATCAGTGGCTCTCGCGCGGCGTGATCGTGAGGTAGATGCGGTAGTGGCGCGGTCGGTTCCTGATGGAGAAGGCCCGCGACATGGACGTGACCGTGAAGTTCTGGCGTAGGTGGATCATGCCGAGGGTGAGTTCGGCGCGGTTGCCCTCGATGCGGATGCGCATGGTGCGTACCTCCTAGATGTCGGTCTGGATGCAGTCGCGGTAGCTGTCCACGGCGGCGTGGCGGGCGCGGGCGGCGGCGAGGATGGCGGTGAACTCGTAGGTGACCGGTCCGAAGGAGATGCTGGTCATGTAGTGGCCGTGAGGGAGGTGGTCGCGGTCGATGTCCGTACCGAGCAGGACGGCGACCTTGTCGACCTCAGCGCGCATCTGTTCGTCGGTGCCGTTGGCGGGAAAGCCGCGGATGATGACGGGTGCTATGGAGGTGGGTACTTGCGGGTTGGCCTTGAGGAAGCCGGCCAGGGCGATCAGCCCGGCGATGAGGGCGTTTCGGTCGTTGTCCATGGCGATTGCCTCTCGTGATTCTGGAACGTTCCACAGATGCTGAGCAGGTCGGATGCGAGTTGCTCGGAGACGCCGAGGCGGGCGCGGAGGACGTCGCGGGTGATGGGCTTGCTGTGCCTGGCGTGGTGTTCGTCGGCCACTCGGCGGGCGTAGTCGACAAGCGCAGGAGAAGGTCCAGGCCGATCCACGTCCACAGCCGGGAC
Source organism: Nonomuraea sp. NPDC049419 (assembly GCF_040676995.1). Lineage (NCBI taxonomy): Bacteria > Bacillati > Actinomycetota > Actinomycetes > Streptosporangiales > Streptosporangiaceae > Nonomuraea > Nonomuraea sp. NPDC049419. Next base: position 5,970 of record NZ_JBFAQB010000014.1, read on the forward strand.
GAGAGCGGGACGATCGTTGGCGGGTACGGCGGGCGGTTCATCGGGCTGAGGACTCGGCGATGCTTCCGGGAGTGAGGTGGGACGAGGACCCGACGTCCGGCGTTCGAGCATGGAGACTGCGACGAGGAAAGCCGCTGCCGGAGTCGCCGCGGCGATCCAGCCCCAGACGGTGGGATCGGCTTGTTGCAGGTTGGCAGCCAGGGAGAGGACGATGCCGCCGGTCAGGACGACGACCGGCCAGGACATCGGGCCGCGCCGCTGGCGCCCGGTCTTCTTGTCGCGCTGCCGCTCGCGAGCGGCCATGACGCAGGTGAGGTCGATGCAGACGGCGATCGCCCAGGCCATCCAGCCGGACTGTCCGTGTTCGCTGGCGGTGTCGCGGATGTGGGTGAAGGACCCGGCTCCGGCTATGAGGGCCAGGACGAGGACGGGGCCGGTGTCCATCAGCCAGTGGGCGAGGCGTCGCATCGGGTCAGGCCTTCCGCGGGTCCGGGATGGAGTCGAGGAACTCGGCGAGGTCGGCGTCGGTCGGTGAGGTGGTGTGGCCCGCGACGATGTCCGCCCAGGTGGGCGTTCGGTCGGTGTAGGTGGTGGCGGCAAGTTCGGCAGCTTGCTCGCTGACGTAGAAGGAGCGGGCGCGGTACCACTGGCCGTCCTGGGAGGCGACGATCGCGACGCCCGGCGTCTCGGCGGGGATGGCGCGTGCCGAGGCGAGTGCGGCGGGATCGAGGTCGCCGAGGGTCATGGTGGCGGTCTCGGGGTCGTTGACGCGGTGGCAGATTCGCCCTGAGCACTGGGCGCGGAGGGCGGTGACGCCGGGGCCGAGGTCGGAGCCGATCCGCTGGCCGCAGCAGAACAGGTAAATGCCGAAGGCCCGCCCGAGCTGGGCCACCCGCAGGAGAGCCGTCGAGGTCTTGGCGATCTCGTCCTTCTCGCTTTTGTCGGCCATCAGGTACAGCTCGGCCAACTCGTCGACCAGGACGACGATGGGCACGGGCCGCTGCTCGTCCGGGAGTTGCCAGATGTTGCGGGCGCCGGCGCCACGGCACAGGGCCATGCGGGCGGTCATCAGGCCGACGAGGTCATCGAGCAGCGCGGTGCATTCACTTCGTGTGGTGCCCAGCGCCGAGAGGCGAGGGCTGTACGGGGTGAACTCCACGCCGCCCTTGAGGTCGAAGCCGACCAGCGCGACCGGTTGTGGCGCGAGTCCTTGGACCAGGGCATTGGCGAGATTGGACTTGCCTGACTGCGTGGCTCCGGCGTTGATGTAGTGCGGGACGGTCTTGAAGTCGATGATCCACGGGCCGCCGGTCTCCAGGCGACCGACGATGACCTTGAGCAGTTCGGGCGAGGTAGGCAAGTTCTCGACCCGGACGAGTGGATCGCGGACGGTGGCGGACAGAACGACCCGTCCAGGACGAGGGGACGAGACGCGAACCGCGTGAATGCCCCAGGAGTGGGCGAGCCGTTCGGCGGCATCGGAGTAGTCGGCGGGGATCTGACCCTCAAGGGTGTGCAGGGTGACCCGCCAGCCGTAGCGGGTGGGCTTGGGCAGCCACATGAACGGCTTGGTGTCCACGGCGATGCGCTGCCACTTGCGCCTTACGCGGACGACGCCGGTCGAGGCGACCAGGCCGGGAACGGTGGTGAACCAGAAGCGCTGCCGCTTCTTGGTGAGGTTGCAGCCGAGGGCGACCTTGCGCCAGCTGGCCCGTACGCTGATCGCGACGAACGGGAAGGCCACCACGAGCCAGAACGACGGGTAGTGCCAGCGGCGCCAGGCCCAGAGCCCGGCCGCCGAAGCGGCCAGGACTCCGAGCATGATGAGCGTGGTGTCAGACACGGAGCGGCTCCGTGTCCACCGGTAGGAGCGCGGCGGCGCGGTAGGAGATGCCCCACCGGCCGGCGATCTCCCAGACGTACCCGACCAGGCCGGTCGGATTGACCTGCTGACCGGCGCTGATCGGGGGCTCCCCCGATGTGCCGATCTTGACGAGCTCGATCCGGCCGAACTCGTCCTCGACCGAGACGGTGACTTCGTAGACGGTGTTGCCGTGCTTGTCGGTCTTGATCTCTCCGGTGTCCTTGTTGAGCAGGCGCGGCTTGGGCGCCTTCACGCAGGTGATGACGAGCTTGGAGGTGTCGACGGGGATCGGGATGGTACGCACGAGAGCTGGTCTCCTTCAGAGGCGGTGTTCTACCTACCAAGATACCTAGGTATCTAGCTTTGTAACCCAAGATAGCTCACTCGGATCGAGATTGCTTACAGGTTGCCCAGAGACCTAGGCATCTAGAAAGGCTAAAGTTGGGTCATGGCATCCACCGACCGTCGCCGGCCGTACCTGCGAATCGCCGAGGACATCCGGCGCGACATCGCATCGGGCCGCTACGCGGTCGGCGAGCGCCTCCCCGTGGCCCGGGAACTGGCCGAACGGTACGGCGTTGCCATGATGACCATCGGCAACGCCCTAGCCGTCCTACGCGACGAAGGACTCATCGAGACCCGCCAGGGAGCCGGCAGTTTCGTCAGCCGGACCCCCGACGACGAGACCGCCGGCCCGACTCCCGGCGAGCACAGCGAAGAGTTCCGCATCATCTCCGAGCAGCTGAGCGAGATCCGTCAGCACATGCAGAAGCTGACAGTCAGGCTGGACGAGCTAGACGCCCGGACTCGTCCTGATCAAGCCGAGAAGTGATCCTCTCGGTGCGCCGCTGGAGTTCGGCCAGGTCGACCGTGATCTCCGCCAGCTCACGTAGCAGGATCTGTCGTTCGATCTCACTGAGACCCACGTACCACCCCATTGTGTAGGCAGGACGCCGAAGCGCCCCCGGGTTACCTGACAGGTGGGGAGCCATTGCGCGGATAGCCCTCCGTCTTCCGTGCTCACAGCAGCCGCATCGCCTTGGCGAGATTGAGAATCTCGCGCTGACGATGCAGGTTGCCGCTGTCCCTCAGGTCGCGCACGATGTTGCGGACCAGTGGACGGTTCCGGACGTGCTGGGGCGCGATCCGGTCGGCACGGAGCAGAGCGTCTGCCGCTTGGTTGTCCTTCCTGTTCATGTGGTAGCCCGCCGCGCTACAAGTCCAATAGTGGGCCTGGCGTTCGGACGAGGCGATCCGGGCGACTTCGACGTGTTCGGCGCGGGAGATGACCTCGCGGGGCCGGCCCAGCTCCATGCTCACCTCGACCGCGTGGATCGTGGTGTTCACTCGGTTGAACTGCGTCTGGAAGACGTTGCCGTCCCGCGGCAGCACCTCGGCGACCCTGCGAGCTTCCTCCAGGTGGCCCTCGGCCTCGCGCTGGTCCCACAGCCGCGAGTACGCCACCGCGGCGCGCAGGTGCAGGGCACCCCACATCGCCTTGATGGTGTCGCTCCCGCCTACGTGAGGTTCGATCTGGTCGATCGCCGACAGGGCCGCGTCCTTGGCGGGGTCGAGCTGCGCTTCGTGCAGCCACACACCACAGAGGTCCCAGCTTGCGGCTGCGACCAGATCCGGAGTACCGACCCGTTGCGCGGCGACGAGCTCACGCTGCACGGCGGTCCAGCCCAGGTCATGATGTCCCAGGAGGTTGGACGACACCCGCGCCATGTGGCACGCCCGCAGCATCAGCGCCTCAGCTCGTTCGCGATCGGCCGACGAGTCGTTGGTGACGGCGATCAGGTCAGTGAGGATGCCAGGCAACACCTCGCCCAGACCGGTGAACTTGGCGTCCTGGCGCAGCTGCTCGGCGAGGCGCACATTCGCCTCAAGCTCCTGCAGCGGCCGAGGTTCTCTTGCCGTGCTGAGCAGAACCCCGCTGGGCAGCGAAGCCTGTTGAAGCGCGAGCCGGAGCGCCGGCACCGCCGCGTGGCCGGAGTCGAGTTCCGTCGTCTCGTGCTGGTACGGCTGACCGGTGAGTTCGGCAACCTCCACCCCGAGCACCTCGGCGAGTTGCCCGACCACGCTCATGCGGTCCAGCGGCAGCCGCCCGTTCTCCACCTTCGACAGCCAGGAGACGGACCGGCCGACCTTCTCAGCGAGAGTGGCTTGGTCCCACCCCTTGCGGTGACGCGCCCGCGCGATCCGCTGGCCCTGCGTCGCGTACTCTGTTGCCACGTCCGAGCCCCTCCCTCTCGCCGTCGCTTGCTTCGACGATAAGACGGGTGACGTGGGCCACTGGCAGAAAAACTGCCAGTCGGCGGGCACGCGAAACCGCAGGTCGGCCTTCGACCTGCGGAAACGCTCGTCACAGATCAGTTTCAGATTGTGACGCTACGTGTGCGTGGGTTACGAGGGTCGGCGCGTCCTCACCTCGCTTCGCCGTTGATGAGTTGCCGCCACAGCGTCTCGGCGGCACTGACCTTGATGCGCGGACTCTCGGCGATGACCCAGGGAGAGACCGACCGGTCATACCGCCGAATGAAGCCCTGTCCGCCGGCCCGGCAGTCCTCGAAGATGATCGGCAGGCATTCACAGGTGTAGCCCCGGACGCGTGCGGGGAGCGGACGGTCTTCGACCATGGCCCATCTGACCGGCACCGCGTCCGGGCGTGGCGTGGCGGGGTGGGTGCCGTGAAAGTCGTAGTCCTCTGCCACAGGGCTCACCGTCCTTCATGAAGAGCGATCGCCGACAGAGCGCCGGCGGCGCTCACGGGGACCGTGATCGACGAACAGGCGTTGGTGAGCGAGGAGCCATCTCCAGTCGCGGCGTGCGCACTCTCGGAGCGGCAGGCCGGAGCACAGCCGCGAAGCCCCACCCGACGGGGCACTGGACCGTCACTCACCAACGCCATATCCCCAAGCTAGCAAGCCTGTAAGTACCTGTCTACTCCATGGCATCCCATGAAGCTCCACGATCCAGCGTGAAGGGCCGTGAAACGCCCTCCTACTCTCATACCGTGGCCAGATATGTCGAGCACACGCGCACTTGGGAGTTCGACGAGGACCGTTCCCGCTGGGAGCAGATTCTCGAAGTCCTGAACGAGCGCATCGACTCGGGCGAGTGGGGTCCCAAGTTCAAGATCTCCGAGGTCAAGCTCATGGAAGAGTTCGGAGTCGCCCGCCCCACCATACGCAAGGCCATGGAACGCCTCAGAAGCGCGGGCAAGGTCTACACCGTCCCCAACCTGGGCAGCTTCGTCAAAACCGGCAGCGAGGCCGAGTAGAGCAAGAACGCCAACGTCCTCAAGGAGAGCGCCTCTGCGGAGTAGGCTCGGGGGACGTGAGCCAGCGGATCGACTACTACAACGACCCGAGAGCGCCAGCCGCCAACAGCCTCGTCCCCTCCGTGAATGTCGTCGTCACCAACAAGGCCGGCGAACTGCTGCTCATCTGCCGCTCCGACAACGACAACTGGGCCCTGCCCGGTGGTGCCATCGACCTCGGCGAGTCCATCCCTCAGGCCGCCATCCGCGAGACCCTCGAAGAGACCGGGATCACCTGCGAGATCACGGGGCTGGTCGGCACCTACAGCAACCCCGGCCACGTCATTCACTACACCGGCAACGACGAGGTCCGCCAGGAGTTCTCCCTCGTTCTTACAGCGCGACCCGTGAGCGGCGAGCCGACTCCGAGCCCGGAATCCCGAGAGGTGCGCTGGGTGATGCCGGACGAACGCGACACCTACGACATGCACCGCTCCATGCGGCTGAGAATCAGCCACTTCCTGCAGGGCAACTGTCCCCACATCGGCTAAACCAGGCGCAGTCGATGGCACGCAGCTTCAACCGCGACGACCAGCTACCGCCATTGGCCTCCGTCTACCGCTTTCAGGTGAAATGACCGCATCGGAAGACAGCCTCCCAGCTCTGCCGTCGCCCGCCGACCCTTCGGGCGACAACGCAGCCGACCGGCTGATCGAACACACCCTGCTTCAAGTCACGGACCACCCAGACAAGGCCGGGGCGAACACTCTCCTCAACGGCGTCCTTGGCGCGTGGCGACGCCACCAAGGCCGCGGCAGCTCGAAGCCAACCCTCACACTCGTCGCCGGCTACGCCGGATCGGGCAAGACCGAGTTCTCCCGATTCCTCTCCTATCTCACCAGCTGGGCCCTCCTCGACAAGGACACCTTGACCCGCCCCCTGGTCGAGCGGCTCCTTGTCTCTCTCGGCGGCGACCGTCACGACCGGCACACGGAGCTGTACCTACGAGAGGTGCGACCGTTTGAGTACCGCTGCCTGATGGAGACCGCCTTCGACAACCTGAGCGTGGGAACCTCCACGATCCTGTCGGCTCCGTTCATCGCCGAGCTGGCCAACCCCAACTGGGTGTCTCACCTGATCAATCGCTGCGCCGTCGGGGGCGTCGACGTGGCGGTGGTGTGGGTGCGAAGCGACGCCGCGTCCATGCGCGAGCACATCGGACTTCGCGGCGACCCGCGCGATGCGTGGAAGCTCCAGAACTGGGATGCGTACGCCGGCACCCTCAACACCGAGACTCACCCCTCCGCCGCCCACATCGTCGTCGACAATCGGCGCGGTACCGCAATCGCTCTCGTCCACGAAGCGCGCGAGACGCTGAACCGGATCCTCGCGGGACTGGAACTGCACTGAGCGACGAACCACAGCAAGGCGTCAAGCATCAACCGAGCTTCCTTGGGACCAGCAAAAGCGCAGGTAGACACCATGCTCACACAAGTACTCGCCGCTGGATGAGACTTTTCTCTACGTCTTCAAGGGCAGCCCGCCCTGCGGCGGCCTGCCGCGCGTCGGGCGGTCGCTGGCCGCGCTGCGGCTCTCCGGCCGGTCGCGGCCAGCACCGCCCGCGCTGCCCCATAGCAGCCAACTTAACCCGCTCCCGGCCTCGAACGGCACCACACAGCACGAGGCATGCAACAACAGCGCAGGCGGGCCCACGTTCCGTGCTGCCGCCCGAGGTCCCCACGACTCAAGCAACGTCGACGCGAACGCCGTTCTCACCTCACTAATGGGCGCCCATGCCACCGTCAATCACGGCTTACTGTCGGCCCGCGCAGCCGCCTCCGCCGCTGCTACCACGCACTCGGCGCTCGACGCCAGCCCGTCACACCCTCCTGCGTAGAAGGCAAGCCCCGCACAACCCTTCGTCGTTACTGAACCGCAAGCCGATCCCCACAACACCAAGTCCTTGAAGGTCGTAACGATCGCCGACTTCGGTACTCACCGTGCGTGGTCGGGGCGATCGGCTGCCGCGGCCCTCCTCCGTCGGGCCTTGCCACCGGGCAGCTTGGGCCACGACAGCACACAGTGGACCAGCACCAACGCGCAGCGGCGAAAGTACACCGATGTACTGCAACACGACCACATCTGTACCAGCAAGCGGCTGCTATGGCATTAACATGTTTCAGGGCAGCATACTCAGATTTATAGCGACTCTATCAAGTTGAGTTGCTCCAGCCAACGCAACGTTAACATCGCCTATGTCGCACTAACTCCTTGAGGTGGGGTGCGAGCCAATTTTGCACGAAGCTTTCGAGGCGATTCTTCTTTCGCCATATCGAGTATTGTAACAGCTCCATTAATTCTTCTAAGAAAGCTGATCTGCAGCAGCTCCAGATTTCCCCCATCCGCAACAAATCGTTCACCAAGGGGAGTGAGTCGAACCTGATTCTTAATTACGGATGCAAGGCCAAGCGACTCTAGATTCCGCATTCTTCGACGAGCTTCAGTGCGGAGCGTTATATTCGGAAATCTTTTCTGAAAAGCGTCAAGATAAGCTTCTAGCTTAGGAGAGCTAGAAGCAAGTTGCGCCATATCGAACACTGTCTCCAAGTAGTCCCCATTTTGGTCATGGGGTAGCTTGGCAAGGAGATAACCGCCAACCGCATCCTCGGCCAGGGTGTCCAAAGCGCCAACTTCCTCGATTGTTAGACTGGACAGTTCGAGCGCAGCTCGCAAGCGATCCACTCGCCCGGCATCCTCGACCGACTTTTGACTTACCTCGACGTTGAGGACAGACTTCGCATATTGCAAGAGGCTTTCGGGCCGAAGCATAAAGAGCCGCGCCTGCGCTCGTTGGCGAAGCTCGCGGATGAGCTCAAGGCGCGGCCCCTTCCTCTTGCCGCCCTCTTCTTGCCACCAATCCTTCTTCTTATCGCCTGTAATGATCAGAACATCACACCTTCTCTCTTCGGCCTCCCGGATAATCTGCTCCCAGACAAAGTAATCACCAGCAGGGAACCCGCCCTTCTTATCCTTGTCTTCATAGCCAGGAGGGATCTTATTTTGGATGCGTCGATTCGCTTCAGCAAGAAGGGCTTCCACCTCGGAGTCATCGAAGGCCGGCCCAATTCGGCCCCCAAACAACGGCTCGAGGGCAATCAGGACAGGATCGTCATTCGTGTTCTCGCTCACGATGAAAGCTTCGGCTTCCGTAAGCTTTTGAACTCGATTGATCGCTACCTCGAATCCTCGCTTCAGCGAGTCTCTGATGGAGTCGAGATTCTCGCCCGGCAGTGCAAGGCGGTTGGACCACTTATTCACCGCCTCTGCGGATTTCTGCTGCAGAGCCCTCAGCTCTGCAGTTGTCTCCGTGAGGATGCTCTTTGAGTCATCCAGCGCGTTCTTGCGATTTCTCCAAAACTCGTCAAGGACTTGGCGAGGCATCCAAAGCTGCTTCGCCACCCGCTCTAAAATAGCAATGAGGTCGTTTCTCGTCCGCTTATTGTAGCGGTACAGATTAAGTAGCGTATTTGTGTCGGGGACCACCATTCCTTTGGTAAGAACCTGTCGATAGTCCTCATCAGAGGCTGTCTTGTACTCCTCGTAGCCGTCGTAGAGACCATGCGAAGAGCGACGTTGTTTTGCTCGCACAACAGCATCATGCCCTGACAGATCGAACGATGGAACCATTTACCCATGTTTGTAGTGTCGGGTGGCCCACCTTCCTACAGCCTGGGTCATTGAGAATATCCGCCAGAAACAGCCGCCATTCGCTGGCTGAGCTGGGCGTATACGACGGGCTGGATGCGGCTAGAGAGCACCAACGGCGGGAGCAACAGTGGGGGCATCGTGTTGAGGCCGGTTTTGGCGACGTAGCTACTGATCAGCTGATGTTGGTACTCCATCTCCTCAGCCAAATGTTGATCAGGCAGGCGAGTCAGTTCAAGGTCTTCTTGGCCACGTTCGCCAGCGAGCGTTTCAGGTGAGCCCAGACGCCCTTGACCGGGTTGAGCTCCGGGGACGTAGGAGGGTAGCGGGATGACCGTCCGCCAGACCCGGTGCTCTATCTATGCGCATGGCGGCGCTGATGTGGGTGTTGAGGTTGTTCCAGATCAGCACGATCGGGCCTCCGAGCTGCTGGTAGGCGGCATCCGGCAGGCGTAGTTGGCCTCAGAGAAGGAGTTGCGTTCGCTCTTGCAGCCCCGCCGCAGCCAGGTCTGGTAGATCAGCCGCGGCGCTGGTCGGGCTTGGCGGCGAACAGCCCGGCGATCATCACGCTACCCGATCCGCTGCCGGACACCGCCACTAGCGTAACCCCGCGCCGTCCCCAGCTTCGGCCGCGGAGTCGTCTCAGACTGTTGACCAGCCTCGTCTTCCCGGCAGAGCCAAGCGTCCGGGTGCTCCGCGGCCCTTTTCCCTCCAGCCAGACATCGCCACGCCAGGCGTGATCTCCTGCTCGTTACCCTCGGCCGCCCGCCGGGGCGGCATCTGCCAGCTCCAGCCCATCCAATACAGCAGATAGTCCAGCCTCCACAGCGTGTAGGAGGGCTCGAAACTAAGCCAAGACCAGCTCAACGATCCGCACCAAGGACCAGCACTGATCCTCGGCTCAGCAGTGCGCGGCTGGCCCTTCGTACTGCACCGCCGGCAACGCGGACAGCTGAGTCTCAGTCAGCTTGCACTTCTCACCCCCGGGACCCTTGGAGACCAGGACTTCGCCGACGCCGGGATCGAAGGCGTGATGCCAGCGATTCGCGAGTCTCGGGAGGGGCCCACTTCCTCCGACCGATGTCGTAATGCCCATGAAGTGATGCATCCCCATCTGCGGCTGACCTCTGAACAGATTCCCCTGGCGACCTATCCATTGGGTCGCACGAACGGTATGGCTTGTCCACACCAACAACCGGCCACCGCTAACACGTACATCACGACTCCACCGACCGAGATCTCCATATTGCACACCTCACAGGTCGCTCCATGGCCTGGTGCATCATCGTTCTGATCACGAAGACAGGACGATCACATGACCCCATCCCTCAAGCTCCGGACATCTCTACGCACACAGTGCATTACTGGACATTGATGCGTGGGCTACATGACCTCGCATCAATAGACTCATGACGCTAACATAACCAGGACCATCCTCTACGAGCAGGAGAGCCATGTACTTCCGCTATCCCGCTTGCCTGATGCGGCAAACACCCGAGGCGAAACCGCTCATCCTCTTCTCGGCTCCGGCCACAGAGATCGAGCAATGGGCAGGCGTTCCCCAGCGGCAGCGACTCCATGGCGAGGAAACGGTCGGCTTTCAGCGTGAAGAAAGCGTCTCTCGTGTCGCCGAAATTTCAGCTTTCTTCGACAATCCACGCAACATTGTCCAGAATCCGCTACTGGGTGCCCTCCAAAGCGCGCAGTCGGTTACTTTCGTACCTGTCGACGAGGACCAAAGTGTTGGTCACGTAGTGATCGAGTACGAAAGCGTCGATGACCTTAAGCTTCTGGACCTTCTTAGGCGACTCCGCGACCGACTGGAGCAACGTCTACCAGGGCTCCTAAGCGCCCCTATCCCGCAAGGCCGGTATCAGAGAACTCTGACAGAGGCAGCCAAAGAGCATGGGATGCCACACGATCCCGAAGTTGATCTGGATGACGTAGACAGTGAAGACGATTTTGATCCGTCGACCGATGATCCGGAAGACATTTCGGGCATCTTGCTCGCTGAAGAAACCAGAATAGTCGACTTCTATATCGAGATCCGAACTCGTATTGCCGCACTGGAAAAGTTCCCGCCACAAGAAGATCCCGACTCAATAGTAGGTTTCACGAAAGAAGCCGTAAAATCCTATCTCCTCCCGATAGTTCTAGTCGACGGACAGCATCGTCTTCGTGGAGCAGTTAGAGCGGCCCGGGCGTCGCTCGAAACACCTGTTGGGAAGAAGAGGCTAATGGAGGCGCTCTTTGGTGAAGGTAGTGTCGACCCTGATGAGATTGACCCCGACTCGCTTGCCGGCAATCTCATCAAACACAACGATAGATGGCTTCCCATGTCGCTTCTTATGGATGACAGTCCCAGCGAACATGTCTTCCAATTCGTTGTAGTTAATCAGAAGGCGACCCCCATGGGAAAAGCTCTTCTGGGCACGATCGTCTCAACGAGTTTGAGCAAAGAGGAGCTCGAGCCAGTCGCTCAACGCCTCAGAAATGCCAAAATTCAGCTCGACGACTCACGTGCAGTCGCCTATCTGACTCGCGCCGAAGAAAGCCCATTCAAAGGGTTGGTTCAGACCGGAATTGTTGGCGATAACCCAGAACATCTGCAATGGACTGTTCTTAAAAGTCTCGTCCAAGTCTTCCGTGAACTAACAGGCGGGAAACTATACGGCCAGAAGAACGACTACGCCAGAAAATGGCGACGCGAATTCCTCCCTCAAAGCGAACTTGTATCTGAGGGCGATACGGACGAGGCGAAGTTTAAGATCTGGAGTCAGGCGGATGGACCATGGCGCACCGTCTTCATCAGATTTTTCACACTCGTAAGAGACAAATTTGGCGTCATCGATGACATGCGGGCGCCGAACGCATGGGGAAGCAGCAGGGGCAACCTCTTCAACATGGTCAGTCTCACGATCTTGGCAGCTGACTACTTCGAATATCTGTGCATGCGAAAAAAGACGCTTAACCACGTCGCCGATGTCGATGCAACCTTCGAAGACTGGCTCGATGGAGTTAAGGACTCCTACTTCGCACGCGAATGGCCGCTCCCCACAGGCATGAAGAAGGATCAGCGACCCGTTAAAGTGAAGTGGGCATCGCTTTGGTCCGAATACAGGCGGGATCCTTCTACCGGTCTTCCCAAGGTCATCGAGTACGTTCCCAAGTAGAAGATATGCAATCGAACCAGGTACGCGGTTTCCTCCGTTCATTGGAAGAGCTTGATAAGAATCGGTGGGATCGTGAAGCACTCCAGGAGTTCGCGAAACTCAAGGTGCCTCACCACATGCTTGGGCCGAAACAGCTACTACTGGAGGTCGATGTAACTGTACTCCACGCCTGGTGGTTCATCGAAAGTGTAGCTGATCTAGCTATTTATGTTCACGATGAAAGTTCGCACATCCTTCACCTGGGAATTGATATCCTCCGTGAGATCCGGCGACGCTACCCGACGCTTCCACTCGATGAGGTTAAGCAGCTGGCTGAAATACTTACGGAGATAGCCTGGGGAGAAGTCCTTCAGCGGCGTGCAAGAAAGAGACACAGCATCACGCTGGCGGACCGGAGGTTACTTTGGTCCAATGCACAGCCGGACCCTCGATGCTATCTTTGCGGCTATCAGTTCTCTCCCCAGGCCGGCGCCCGCCTTGTCCGTTCAGGCAATGCACCAATCCCAGAACCGCTGTTCGTGGATTTCACCCGGCCGCGTGGCCTTAATCCTCGGGATCTTAGGATAGAGGTAGACCATGTCCGGCCGGTCACATCAGGAGGCTTGACTGACATCAGTAATCTGAGGCTAGCCTGTGGCTGGTGCAATCGCGTTAAGAGCAAATATGGCAGCTTATACGATGTTGGCTCATGGGCTCTTGGAAAAATCCTAAATCCACACCTCGGATGGGTGACAGTTCCTCAGCCTTTCTGGGTCTTACGCCTTGTCAGTATGACTGGTCGGTGCGAAGAAGCGTCTGGCTGTACTGCGACATTGGATACCCATGAACTGTTCGCCGGGCCGCAGAATGCTCGCGGTGCTCTTAATCCAGCCAACTTCGCTGTCTACTGCTCTGACCACGATCCATGGTCTTATGAGAGGTATGTATCACTTGCCACTGCAAGATCACGCATCTGAAGCCAAATAGTAAACAATTCTCAGAGTCGACGTAGCCCGCAGATGATTCGTCAATACGAAGGCCTCGTTCAGGCAGGCGGTCCTTAGGTATGAGACGAGTGAAGCCATCGTGTGCCGCTACACAGGTTGAATTCGTAGAGTCGGTCATGGCTCCACCGGGGTATCGAGGGTGAGCCCGGTCTGGGTGAGACAGCCGGTGAGCAGATGGGGCCGGTACTGGATCTTCTTCAGCTTGCGTTTGACGAGCCGGACGAGTCCGGGCAGGTTGGTGACGGCGAAGTTGGCCAGGGCCCGGCGGAGCAGCGACCAGACGCCCTCGGCGGGATTGAGTTCGGGAGCGTAGCCGGGAAGCTGGACGATGCGTAGCCAGTCGGCGTTCTCGGCGGCGAAGTCGGCGAGCTGGCCGGCCAGATGCACGTTGAGATTGTCCCAGCACCACACCAATGGCGCGCCCAGGTGCTGGTGGGTGGCCACGATCAGGTCCCGGTAGTCCATCCAGGAGAAGGTCTTGGGCTCGCCCCTGCGGCCGTGGTAGACGTACAGCTTGTAGAACAGGTGCGGCCGCTCGCCGTCGCGGTAGCGGACGACGCTGGCCATGTTGACCCGGCCGGAACCCCTGCCGCGGACCGTCACCACCGGCCGGGCGCCGACGGGCGCCCAGGTGCGACCTTTCGGCGGCCTCAGCCCCTGCCCGGCTTCGTCTTCGAAGCAGATGTAGGCACCCAGGTCCGCCGCGGTGCTTTTACCTCTGGCCGCACCTCGGCCTTCCACAGCGCAATGGCCTCCTCGTCCCGCTCCAGAGCGCGCCGGGCCGGCACCTGTACCGACCAGCCATGGCGATGGAGCAGCTTGCCCACGCCCTCAATCGTGTAGCCGATGTGGAACAACCGCCCGATCAGCGTCTTGACCCGCCCCAGTGTCCAGCACTGGTCCTCGACATAACCCCAGGCCAGCGGTCCCCGCCGGAGCTCGGTATCCAGCCGCGCCCATTGGCGGGCCGACAGCTTCTCCCTCGACACCGGACCCTTGGACCGTAACGCCGATGTGCCGCCCTCACGCCAGGCCTTCCGCCAGCGGGTCACCGACCGCTCGTGCACCCGTAACCGCGCGGCGACCGTCCTGGTCGTCTCTCCGGCTTCGAACCACTCGGCCGCCTGCAGCCGTACACGCTCCCGCCGCTCCTGCTCAGCGGGTGTGTACCCACCCCTTTGCCCGTACCGCATGCTCCGGTCGTACCGCACCAAACGCGATCCGTCACGAGGCAGGACTCTACGCCTTCAACCTGTGTACTGCCAGACGGCACGTGCTGCCTCAAAATGAGGTCGAACTTCTCTAGTATGCTGCGTTACGCGGTCGGAGTAGGTGATTGCCCGCGAGCAGTGTCAATATTCGTGACGACCAGCCGGCTGCTGTCCTCTTCCAGCCAACAGCGAAAGAGCGGCCACCTTTCCCTCTCTAATCGATCACGCAGCCATGACTCGACAGCTAGTTCCGAAACGAGTCGTGACGATAATTGCAAGTCTCAGCTTGAGGATGGCCCCAGTTTCAGTCGTAAAACCGCTCTTGCCCCGCCACCGGCCCGAGACAAAGACCATCTGCCTCGTCTAAAACGCTTCGGGATAACGCCTGTTAGGTGTTCGTCAACTAGTCCACAGGCCGAATGCCTCTCGCCTTTTCGATCAGACAAAAGACAGGTGGGACAGCTCACTACACTTATAAGAGCTAAGCAAGAGCAGCCTTTACCAGATTGTCCACTGAATCTAGATCACGTCGCCCGGCAAGATATCCAATGCCACGATGCAGATGTGTAATGAGCGTCCTCCCACAAGCTTCCTCGGTTGGCTCATTGCCATCACGCTGACATCGGGATCTAATCAACGCCATGTAGATATCCCCGTAAGCTCCAGCAAAGGTGCGCCAAGACATCTCTATATTGGAATCGGTAACGACATCACGCACTAGGGGAGGCGTTTCGTCTTGCAAAGACACAGCTAGAGCCCAGCGGCACAGGACGTTCCAGTTTTTAATGCCAGTGACTCGTTTAAGTTTGATCAACTGATCCTTGGCCGGTTGAGACAATCGGATTGTATCAAGCGACATACCGAGTCTTTCCCCATCCGTATCCGCGTTCGATTGTGGTTGTGAGCGTTGTATCGTCGTGGACCAATGTATATGTATGCGCGATCGATGGAATGAGGCGCTTTAGCAACTCATCATCGATCTCTTCGTCTGTCGACAGCAGAAGCACTTGGTGGCTTGCCTGCGGGAAGTAACGCTCAACAAGATTCTGTCTGTGCCGGCTATCCAGTCGACCCAGCGGAGTATCGATAACGCTCGGGAGTCTGTTGCCCGCCACGCGAGCTAGACCCCAGAGGAGGGATACCGCCAAGAGTTGACGCTCGCCGGCGCTCAGACGTGCAGGATTGAGGTCGTCGCCGTCCGCGCCAATCAAGGTCAAAGTGAACTTGCTAGTGTCGATGCGGAGGTCCTTAACCAGGCCGTCCTTGTGCGTTAGACGGCTGAAGCTGTCTAGTACAGCAACCTCCAACCGACTGATATGACGTTGCAGCAGGAGTTTCCCAAACTTATCCAAAGTGTTACGAGCACGGTCAGAGTACGAAACGACACGGGCACGGTGCTCGATCTCGGCTAGCCCCTTGGCTCGTTTGGCATATGCCTTCTCACGGGCTGCCTGGAGCTGCGCGTTTCCCCGGACAAGTGCGGCATGCGCCTCCTCCGTGGCGCGGAGTTCCCGCTCGAGGTCTTCCACCCGCTGACGGACCTTGTCCTGTCGGGCGATCAAGTCGGCAATCGCATCTTCTGCTGGAACACCGGCCAACTGCCGATCTAGCGCGTCGAGCTGCGATCTGAGCTCTTCAGACTCAATGAGCAGCTCTTCCGCACGCTGTGACTCGCTCTTGAGAACTTGGTCAAGCGAGTTGAGTTGCTGGATGCCTGTCGCCGACATCTGGATCACTCTTGGAACGCCTGCATCAGCCGCGCGCTGGGCACGGTCCTCTTCCATGAACTGCGCGACCTGCTCACGCTGAGCATCCGGTATGCCGTTGCCTAGTAGCGAGAGAATCTCCTTGTCCCGCTTGTGTAGGGCATCGAGTAGCTGCTCCGCGCGAATCGCATCTTCCTCTCGAGCTACCTGCGCACGCAGGGCCTCTAGTTGATCCTTAAGGAGTAGGAATGGGAGCGGTCCTGCTGCAGTGGTGTTGGCAAGAGTCACCCTTACAGCTTCGAGCCGGCCTCTCGCATGGGCACTCTGTGCTTCTAGCTCCGCCCGACGGCGGAAGAGATCTCCACCTTCCTTAGCGAAGGCGGCCTCGACAGCCTTGAGCTCCTTCTTCTCATGTAGGAGACCAGCTCTTGCGGAAGCGACTCGCTGAAGCGCATCTGCTCTGGCCACCTCGTTCTCCTCAAGCTGAGCTTCGATGGCGGCGATCAGCTCGAGTGCGGCCTTGTCCTCTCGGCTCACCTTCTGTCGCCGTTGAAGAGCCAGCAGATCGGTTCGCAGCTGTTCGACTGTGTTGACCCCCAGGAGCGATTGAACTGCCGACTCGATGACTGGAGCAGCCCGTTCAGGATCAGCAAGCGATTCGATCTTCTCCCCATCGAAGAAGAAAAGAGATGCGACTTCCAGCGGAAGGAGATCCTCTACATAAGCCGCCCATGTATCACTGACGGCCTTATCGTGTTCACCGTTGACGAAGACCGCTAGCGACTCGCGGACAGTCTTTCCCGAGATGGACCAGTTTCGCTCAATACGGTAATGACGTTGCTGCCCTTCAACCGTGATCGAAAACCAGAGTTTCACAGCTGCGTGCTTAGGCACGGCCTGACGGTTCACGCTGTCACGGAGGAATGCGTCGTAGGATCGATTTCCCCTACCGCTGCACCGCGCCCGCGAGCCGTACAACGCGAGTTGGATAGCATCTAGCAGCGTCGTCTTCCCGCAGCCGTTGAGACCTCCGATCAGGATGATCGGCTTGCCTGGCTTTGGATTCAGAGAGAGGATCTGCTTGCCGAGGTACGCACCGAAGTTCTCAAGAGTGATCTCATGCAGGAGCATCGGTGCTCTCTTCATCCAATCCGATCAAAGTGGGGGCGACCTTGTTCTGCTGATTGCGTTTGGCTAGGTCGACCGCATCCTCCGCATCCGTGTAGTAGCCCTTCTTGATCGCCTTCTCAAGTGCTTCGAACAGTCCGGAGCGACGAGTCATCGTGCGGAATTTCCGCTCAACTGCAAGTAGCTCGCGCATCGTCTCGAAGTGCAGGTCATCTCCGTCGCACACCGCACGAAGCAGCTCCACCTCATCCGCGGCCACTGCGAGGTGCTGGTCGAGCGGACCGCCGGGGAACTCTTCGCCCGTCTCCTGCTTGTAGATCTGGGGCAGCGAATCCTCAACCTCATGCTTCTCGAAGACCCAGATGCGTCGGATCTCATGCAATTCGTCCATGGTGATTAGCTCGATGCCCCGCACATGCTCTGGAGCATTTTTCCGAATCCAGGTCTGCGCGTTGAGGAGTTTGCGGAGCCACTCCCCACGGGCCCTTTGTGTGTACGGTCCAGGAACGTTGCGATCATGGAACAGCTGGATCGTGCCGTTCATCTTCCGGAAGTCACGCAGGTGGCTGTCGTCGGGAGCGTCGAGCTCGTCGCGTAGCTCCAGGAGCGGAAGCATCCACTCCTTTTCCTCATCGTTCTGGATCATCGCCGACATGGACTTGTCCTTGTCGACGAGAGTGCACGTCCAACAGCCGAAGCGGCTGTCACCACAGGAAGGAGTGGTGTTATCCACCACTAGTGGGCATTCGCCGTCGCTCGAGGCCCCTTGATACATGGTGAGGAGGTCCTTGTTCGGATGCCCCCAGGGGTTAGGCTGCTGCATCAAGAACGTCCAGACCTCATCGTTGCTCCATGACTCGATAGGGCTGTAGACGAGAGAGTTGGGAAGATTACCGTTAGGCGAGAGACGGTCGCGGACACGGCGCTTCTCGTGGCGCTCCATCACGCGGGCGCGAGCTTGGCTCTCCGCTTTGCGGATGCCCAAGACCAGGATGGCCTCACCGTGGTCATGCACGACTTGGCGGATGAACGAATTAGACGGCTTGATCTTCAAGCGTTCGGTGCACCAGCGGAACTTCGGCCTGGGAGCGGGGTATCCCTTGCCGATCAAGCCGACCCAAAAGGTGTCCTTTACATCAGGGACCAGCCTGTTCGGTTGGATCGGGAGCTGCTGCTTCTGTGCCGCCTGACGCATGGTCTCCAGCGATTGAGTCACCCAAGCAGCAACGACCGGATTCTCAACCAGGGTGTCCGTGCTGATGACATAGACCGGTTTGGTGCGCTGATGAGGCTCTAGGCCTTGTAGCGCCAGCCACACGAGTTGAAGCACCGCCGTAGAATCTTTGCCACCGCTGTAGCCCACGACCCAAGGAACCTGATCGGCCAGGTACAGCTCACAGATCTCCGCGGTCAGCTCGTTCACCACCGCGGCGAGTCCACCTTGGCTCTCGAAGGGGACGGTGCGCCGGGTGGGCGTGTTCAGCATGACGGCACTGCGCGTCGGGGTGCTCATCGCTCTCCTCGCTGGTAAGCGTCTTCTGCTTGCTGCTCATCGGCAGTCAGTTCGAGACCGAGCTGCTTACGTAGATAATTCACGGTAAGTACGACGTTTTGGTGATTCTTCGAGACACGACCACCGATGATCGCCCTTCCCTCCCAGTCAGGATTGGTCCGCGACCAGTCCACGTCCCGAAGCGGCGCTAGCCGCGGCTTCCACTCCTCTGGATCAAGCGAATCGCGAAGCAGTGTGTTCCCGAGCAGCCCTATCGCATGGAGTGCGATGCCATGCGTGTGTAGGTACTGCTTGCGGATCTCAGAGGCGGAGAGAGATCGCCTCCGCACTTCTCCCCAGTCCGGGATGAGAGCATCTATGGCTTCCCAGTAACCCCAGGACAGGCGCTCCCCGTCCTTGCCGCTAGGCAGCTTTAGCCCTTGCAGAAGGGCGCTCATCGCCGAGTACAGGGCGCTGAGTGTAAAGAGCTTGCGCGATCGAGCTGAGAGGGTGCTGCTCTCCATTTCAACGAAGTTCCGGAACACTGGGCACTTCAGCGCCAGAAGACGCGTCAGCTGTGATAGCTCATCGCGGTGGTCATAGAGGACGCCTATGGAACGAGCCGGCCGCACAGCGTGGCGGTTCAGGTCGGCGAACATCTGCTGGCTGCGCTCAAGGCTGGCGTCATGGAAGAAGACGACGGCGATGGTCTCATCACCGAGTGATGGGTTCTCTTTGAGTGCCACCTCGATGGCTGCACGCCGATGCTGACCATCGTTGATCAGGAAGCGCGAGGCCATCGGGATGTGCAACTGACCGACCCGCAACCCTGGCCCTTGGTCCGCGACCCCCACGAAGCGCATGGCGCCATCCACGGAGGCGGTTAGCGCAGAAAAGACGTAATCGTCGGGGTTCTCCAGGATGTACCGCGCGAGCGCTGGCACTCGTCCCTTGTTCAGGACTCGCTGCGCTCGGACCTCCGGCGCCAGCTCGTCCTCATCGAACAAAAAGATCTTGGGGATGAGGCGCAACGGGCACATCGATACGTAATACTCACGCCCTGCCTGCACACCGCGGATAGCTGGGAAGATGTACTCAAAGCCCGCAGTGGTGGCGTCTCCGCCTTGCTGTGCCAGCGCGTGTGATCCCACGCGGTCCACGGTACCGTAAGTACGTGTGCGTTTTAACGTACTCACGTGACGTGACGCCAACAAGTATGAGAGCTGGTGTGCATGTGGTCGCCTACCTGGATGCTGCGGCAACGACGAGGGTGCTCCCGGAGGTCGCCGAGGTCGTCCTGCACTGGATGTCCCAAGATTTCGGCAATGCGGGCTCGCGTACCCATGAGTATGGAACGCGCGCCAAGAAGGCGGTAGCCCGCGCTCGTGAAGGCATCGCAGCCCACCTCGCCGCCCGCCCGGATGAGTTGATCTTCACGAGTGGTGCAACCGAGAGCAACAACATCGCCATCCTGGGTCTAGCACCCTTCGGCGCTAAGAGTGAACGCCGTCACATCGTCAGCACCGCAATTGAGCACAAGGCTGTACTGGAGCCACTGGAGCACCTACAGTCACAGGGTTTCGAGGTCGAGCTGATCGAGCCGGGGCCCTCCGGTCGCGTGAGCGCGGAAGCCGTACTGGAACGGCTACGCCCCGACACGCTTCTGGTGTCTGTCATGCAGGTCAACAACGAGACTGGCGTAATCCAGCCAGTCGCCGAGCTGGCCGAACATCTCCGCTCCACCGCCACCTATCTTCACGTTGACGCGGCTCAGGGCTTCGGCAAGCTGCCAGACGACCTTCGGGCACCGATCGATCTCGTCAGCTTCAGCGGGCACAAGATTGGAGCGCCCAAGGGGGTGGGCGGCCTGCTCATCAGACGCCGCGGGCGTGATTCCGTGCCGCTGACCCCGCTGATGTACGGAGGCGGCCAGGAACGCAAGCTCCGCCCCGGCACGCTTCCCGTTCCGCTCATCATGGGCCTGTCCAAAGCTCTTGAGGTGTTCGAAAGCGAACGTACGCAGTGGCTGCAAGCGGCCAGCGAGTTCCGCGCCCGTCTGCTGGAGGGACTCGGCAAGACCCGGTTCAACCTCCATGGTGACCAAGAGCACGTGGTCCCGCATATCCTCAACCTGTCGTTCGAGGGTGTGGACACCGAGGCCTTGATCTTGCAGCTGAAAAACTACGCCGCGGTGGCCACCGGATCCGCCTGTACGAGTGCGTCATACACCCCAAGCCATGTCCTCGCGGCGATGGGGCTACCCGAAGAACAGGCCAGCAATGGACTGCGCCTCTCTTGGTTCCCCGACCAGGCTCAGGCACTGGAAGTCGACGAGTTCGCGAGCATCATCGCCGAGTACCAAGCCGGCATCGCACCGGTCAGTACCTCTTGATCAGGCGGTGACCACGGAGCTGGCGGCCGCAGCGGACCAGCTCGGCCTCCCAGCCCTGCTCTGTCCCAATGAGATGGGGATTGGCGTATAGGCCTGCTCGCAGCTCGCTGTCGGTAAGTCGCCGATACTTCGGGACAGCGGGGTCATCCGGGTGAAGAAACTCATGTTTGCGATGGAGTAGCGGCCTGTTCTCCGACTGCTCGTAGGACATGTGCGAGGTCTTGAATGTGGCGAGATCGACCATGTAGGACGATCGCAGCCGCGGATGCGGATCCGTGTCGAACTCCGGATAGTCCAGCCAACTCACCCCCCTACCCTGATGGCGCAGCTTGGCCAGGGTCCACTCCTGTGGACGTCCTGCCGCGAGCGAAGCGCAGTGCTCATACAGCCGCAGCACAACGGGCATGTAGTCAATTGCCCGGCGATGCACGTACAGGGCTGTTGGCGTGAGCTTGCCGACCTTTGACCCGTTCATCGCGCCACGGACATAGGCGTCGTCGCGCAGCTTGAGCAGCAGACGATCGGACCGCATACATGCTTCCTTGTAGGAGCTGAAGAACGCTCTCACGTCGAGCTGTGTGGAAAGTGGGAGGCATCCGAAGGGACCACGCCCGTTGAACAGCTCCACACCTAGGAACAGCAGCGTGGTCAAGGTGGATTTCTTCGCACCTTCCGCGACCTTTTCGGGATTGGCCGACACCCGGACGATCCGCTGCAGCTCTGCGGTGTTCAAATGGGCTAGGAGCTCCGCCATCTGCGTCGGCATCTCCTCTACGCGCGGCACCCGCCCGCGTCGCTCTGTGTAGTCCACTACGGAGGCTATCGCCGATGCCGCGTCGTCAGAGGCCAGCCAAATGGCCGCGGGTGCGATCCGACGAGCCAGACAGCCCAGGCGCGCCTCATCGCGCTTGAACGCGTAGACGATTCCGGGAGCCGCAGAGACGCACCGGACGCCTGTGGCGTCCTCAACGTAGCTTCGGAGCTCGCCAGCGCTGAACAGGTGCTGAAACGTCCGCCGGCTGGTAAGGACTCCGTCGCCGAAACCCGTGCCCTTGACCTTGGACTTCTCCCAGGTGAGTCGAGTGGAGACCACCAAGGTCTCCTTGGCAAGTTCCCATGCCTTAACGAGCGTACGACGCCGTTCCTCCGGGTCCTCGATGATGTTGAGGACATAAGTCAGCAGCACGACATCCGATGGGTCGAGGCTGCCTTCGGGGTGATAGTGGGGGTCCCAGCCGACCGCCCTCATGGCGATCCTCTGTAGAGCCCGGACATCATCCCCTCGTCCGCACCCATAGTCCAGGACCGACGAGTCAGACGTGATCTGCTGATCCACCACAGCCTGACGTGCGGGTACGGAAAGTCCCGTTCTGCCGATCGCGGTCAGGCGGCGCTCGGTTTCCCAAGCGCCGCCCGTCTGCTCTGTGAGAGTCACATGGCCATCATGGGGTTCAGAACTCCGGAGGGCTGAAGAATTGGCCTAGCTCTGGGGGGAGCCCCACCGACCTCTGATCCCGATCAGCTCGTCGTACCATCTCCAACAGCACGTCCATAACCCGCGACTTGCTCGCGTTGATCTCGCCTTGGATGTAGTTGAGACCACCGTTTGCATACTCTTCGAAGATTGTGACCCGCTCCCCAAGGCGCTCCTCGCTCAGGATGGAAGCGTCGCCAGGGTGCTCCAGAACCCCGAGGGAGTCGATGAATGCTTCGGCAGTCGGAGAGCGACGAAAGACTTCGTACCGAATGGGCTCCCCGGTCTCACTGAACTGCTCCCTACGCTCATGGGCGTAGCCGACGGATGCTGCGAAGAGTAGGGTCGCCGCCATACTGGTGAATGGACCGTCGCCGTCCTTGCTCAGTTGCTGAATCAGACTCTCATGTCCCTTCGGCCGACGAACTCGCTGCTCACTGGGGCTCGACATCATTGCGTCACCTCAGTGAACTCCGCGCCGTCGAAGGAGGATCCCAGCACCTGGTACGGGTACTCTCTCCCGTTCACAGCGATCTTCTCCGTAACGTCCTGCAAGTCACTCTTCGTCGTATGGGTCGTAATCACATACTGCTTGCCCACGCGCGGATGCAGCGAATTCTCGGCAACCCCTTCGGCTTGGGCCTTGCTGGACAGAACCACTACCTGAGAGGTCATCTCCGGAAGGAAGCGGGCGATCTGCCGACGGTAGTCGTCGTCCAAGTTGCCGAATACCGCGTCCATGACAATCGGATACTCACCGCCGACGCCTCCGAAGAAGGGGTTCGGATTCGTGGCAGCGTCGCGGCATTCCTGCGCGACTGCGCCGACGAAGGAGAGTGAGAGCAGCATGTTCTCACCAGTGGACTTGGGGGCCGGGACCTTCTCATCGCCTACCAGCTCCCAGTACTCCAGCTGGAATCCCGGCGTAAGCTCCGGCTCGTAGTTCTTCAGCGACGCCTGCTTGAACAGAGTTCGGATACGGGTGTCCAGACGGCGGCGGATGCTGTCGGACAAGAGCTCAAGGATCTGCCGGAGCGCGGTCTCGGTCTCTCGGATCACGGCGATCCGGCGCTGGATGCGCTGGTTGTTCTCGTCCTTGACTTGGATCTTGTCGACCTGCTCCTCTTTCTGTTTTTTCTGGTTGGCCAGGAAGTCGAGACGCTCGTCGATCGTGCCGAGGCATCTACTCGTCTCGCTCAACTTGTCGACCATCTTGCTGCGTCGCACTTCGATTGCACTGATGTCCTCTTGCGGCAGCTTCTTGATCTCGATGGAAACCTCGTTGAGCTGCTCAACCAGCATGCGCTCTTTGTCGGATGCCTCCCCGATCAGGCGATCCGTCTCCGCCAGCCGGTCCATCGTGCCACGACGCCGCTCCTCCAAGCCGGCTACCGCACCGCGAAGTTGATTCCATGCCGCTTCCACTTCGGCAAGGCCAGCACGCTCACGCCACGTCTCCAGCGCTGCTCGCTCGCGCGAGCCTTCGGTGAGATGGGTACCGCAGATGCACTCGCCCTCCATGAGAAGGTCTTCGATGAACGTGCGCTTCAACGGTGCGGGCAGCTCACCACGCTCTCGAAGTGCGTCGCAGGCAGCGATGATCTTCTCAGGCAGATCAGGTATGAAGGCCAGATAACCGGAGTCTGCGAGCACCCGAGACCGCTCGTCCTCGAGCTTGCGCAGTGATTCATGGGCGCTCGCACGTTCCCGTTCCAGGCGCTCACGCTCCAGCTGAAGTTGCTTGGCACCGTCCAGGGATTTAAGACGTGCCGCGAGCAGCTCGATCTCGTCCTTGAGATGCTGAACTTCTGTGTTGAGAGACTCCTTCTCCTTCTTCTTCTCTTCCGTCTCCTTGAAGACGGCGTCGATCTCAGCGGTCAGGCGCTCGGCGAGCTCGCTGTTGGCTCCCTCGGACTTCAACTGGTGACGCAGCTTGTTCGCTGCCGTGGGGAGGTGCTTGAGGGCTCGCTCGAGCTGCTCCAAGCCAAGGAGCGTCTTGATCGCATGCTGGATCTCAGCGTAGGCCTCCTTTCGAACCAGCTGCTCGATGCGCTCACCGTTGACGAAGAAGAACTTGCTCAGGCGCTCGGGAAGAATCTTGTCTATATGTCCCTGGGCGCTCTTGAGCTCTTTGGTGACACCCCTGTCGTCACGCTCGAGGAGAAGGAGCTGCGCCTTGGGCAAACGTTGGTCCGAATTCTGCTTCTCCGCTGTGAGAAACCGGCGCGCAGTGTAAGTGCGGCCTTCATGCTCGAACTCAACGGTCACCGACATGTCCACCGACGAACCGGGGCGGGCTTCCTGCCAGATCCGATTGTTGATCAGTCTGTCCTGCTGCTCGACATCTGCGCTGAGACGCCCATAGAGAGCCCAGGTGAAGGCATTGAGCAAGGTCGTCTTACCGCCACCATTGGTGCCATATATCAGTGTGACGTTGTGTCCCGGCTCCTGAGCGAACGAGATGCGGTTCCGCCCACCGTACGGTCTGAAGTTCTCGAGCTCGATCGACAGCAGCTTCACTTGACGACGCCCTCAACCCTCCGGATGATCTGGTCGCTCACGTTGCGCGTTACCGTCGCGGTGTCTCCCAGATGCAGGTTTTCCTTCTCCAAAGTCAGAACGTCCACGACAAGCTTCTTCGCCTCATCGCTTAGTTCCGCATAGATACGACCGACGATCTCGCGCTCGTTCTGGTCGCTCACTGGCCGCTCTCCACCTTTCACACATCAAGAAGCTGGTAATAATCGCGCAGTTCCCTCAGTTTGGCGAGGGCTTCCCCGTGATTCTCCGCGTATCCGGCGAACTCTACGCATCGAGCGAGCTCTCGCCGGAAGAGCCGACGCTCAATTTCGAACAAGGCAGGGTCTTGCGGGGGTGTCACCACGAAGTCGATGACCTCTGCGAAACTCTTCCCTGGCGCCCTTCGAAGGATCCGGCCGCGGCGTTGGATGAACTGCCGAGGGTTGGTGCTGCTCGCGAGCATGTACGCCACGCGAGCATCCGGGAGATCGACCCCCTCATCCAGACAGCGCATCGACACAAGAACTTGCAGGTCACGCCCAGTCGCAAACGATCGGAGCAGATCTCGGCGTTGCCGCTTGTGCTCCCTGGAGGTGAACGTATGAGCCCTGAGACCCAACTCCTTGCCCGCTAGCTCGAGAACCTGCTCGACCTGACGTGGCCCGGTCCCGCCGTCAATCAGCGGTGCTCCGCCCTCGGCGCAGTAGATCAACTGGAAGAAACTGTCCCTGTGTCTTTCCAGCGCCTCTCGAAGGGCCGGCATCTTGGCACGAGCGTGCCCGAGGACCTTCGACCGCATCCCTAGCAGCATTCCGAGCGGTGAGTTGTCATCCTCACTCACCGAGTCTGGCTCTTGCGATCTCATAAGCGCGCCAATCTTCACGGTGAGCTCGGTGTACTGCTCTGCCTCGTCATCGCCCAGGGGAACGAGGACGGGGTGGTATCTGTACCTCGTCAACGCCCCTAGGTCAATCGCCTCCTTGAGGCCCAGCTTGGTGAGAATGTCCCCGAAGTAGTCCTTCAGGGCATCCGTGCCCGCCGGATCGAACCATCGCTCCGGTGTGGCGGAAAGTGCGAGGCGGAACTGGGCATGTGCCGGCAGAGCCGTCCGCAGATGTTCTGCTCCTAGATGGTGTGCCTCATCGGCAATGACCAGCAGAGGGAGATCGATGGAGGAAAGAAGCGCCTGGAAGGCTGCCGCGCGGAAGGTGGCATTGGTGACCACCAATGTGATGCTGCCTTTTCGGCGAGCCCGAAGAGCGGCTAGCGCATTGCGTGCCGCCGGCTCCCATGACGCAGCCAGGTCGCGGCACTTGATCGGTACAACGCCGAAGTTGCGAAGTTCTGCCGACCACTGCTCGACAAGGTCCAGGAGCGGGACCACCACCACCGTGACCAAGGACAGATCGCGAGTGTGAAGCTGTCGCCCTATCTGGTCGAGTGCTGCCAATGCGGTAATCGTCTTTCCTGTGCCGGTAGCCATCTGCAGCACGCCACGGCCATTGGCGCTCAGCCACTTCGCTATCGCAGTCTTCTGATAGTCCCGCAGTTCGACATCATGCGGCAATCGCGCCCATCCCAAGGTCGTCAGATCGGTAGACACGACCAGCGGCTCAGGATCTTTGGTCTCGTTCGACAACTCGCCGGCGCGCTCGCCCAATGCGATGAATCGCTCCTTCGCGACAGCGGGAAAGTCAAGAATCTCGAGCCTTGGTGTGCGTCCGGCCCACAACTCATCGAAGTCGGATCGGAGGATGTCCACCCTGCCCTTGTCGTTCTCGTTCCACGATCTGAAGACCTGGATCGATTCGAAGTTGTCAAGAAAGGCGGAGCTGGTCTCGTTCATGGAACCGGTGAATGCGACGGTATCCCCGTACTTGTCGGAGATGAGGCCGATCTTCTCGTGATAGAGCGCGAGACCTTCCCTGCCATGGACGATGGCAATCTTCACATCCATTGCCTCTTGGGCAATGAGCCGCCCGAGAAGCCCCAGTCCAGCGAGTTCTTTGCTGGGACGCTCGGTGTCTGGGTCCAGTTCACGTAGCACCGCCTTGGCGATGATCTCCCGGTACGTGTACCCAGCCCGCATCTCATCAATGTCGCCGTCCGTCAGATGCGGACTGGCTATAAGTCGAATACGACCGCCGTTACGTTCGAAGCCTTCCAACCCGCGAGCGACCAGTGCGAGAGACTTGCTGGTGAAGTATCCGACTGCTCGGTCGTATCGGTTCGCGAGCGAGAGGCAGGGGACATAGAACTCACCTACGACGTTGCTGCGGTCGCTCCTGTAACTGTCCTCGAGGGTCAAGGTGCGCAGCATGTCAGCCATCACCGCCCGCCGAGCGCAGCGAAGAAGTCATCCAGACCAGGAACGGAATCGAGCGCTCGACAAGACTCACTCAGGGTGTAACCCTCCACGATTTCGGCGAGGTCAAGATCGCCACGAGCACGTAGGGACATCACGAGAGCAGCCCATGAGGTTTGCACAGAGAGTGCAAGGGCGCCGGCTACTGCCAAACGCAGGTCCTCTCCGCTCAGTCCCCGTTGGACACCTGAGCGAAGCGCGATCTCGTCATCTTCGGTCTTGTTCCAGGCGCGAACCAGCCGAGCCCGGACCGCGCCACGGTCGGTCGGTGCGAGCCAGAGCACATCTCCGATCTTGGCTTGAAGCTGTGTGACCAGTGAACGGATGCTTCCAAATTGCGGCTGAGGTGCTGCCCAGGAGATGCGGATCTCCTGGGCCAGAGCAGCAAAGACGCGTTCAGTCCCCTCTGCGACTTGGAACAAGGCCATTACGCCACGTGGCGCCGTAAATCCCGATCCGCGCAGTACCTCCTTGTTGATGTCTACACGGAACCACCACTGTCCCCTGAGGAAGAAGCACCGACGGGTCTCTCCAGGAGTCGGCATTTTGCGGGATGCCTGGCTTGGCCCATCGTCTCCATTCCCTGCCAGCCTGATCCACCCATCCCTGCGAGAGAATTCCCGTCGCGCCGCGTACGCACGCACACTGGCCGGGGACACCCCGAACTGCTCGACCAGTTCATCTACTACGTCAGCCAGCAGCACACGTCCACCGCCGCGCTCGATCCTTTGCACGATCTCCTCGCGGATGCCCTCATACGTCTCGAGGTTCCACTCAGGCAGTCCATAGGAATTGGGCCCCACCCGCGCGATGCGGTCATCGGCCTGCAAACGCCCTCGAAGGGATCGCACCCCATCCACCTGAAGCCGCTCCGCGATCTCCTCCACACTCAATGGATGACCCGCAGCGGCCAGGACCGCGACTGCGAGCTCGGGTTGCGAGGCACCCTTGCGGACCACGATGCCAGCGGCCTTACGGAGACCGCAGTACTCAAGCCACGACGACCACGCATAGTCATCCAGCCCCAGCTCCGCCTGGAGTTTGTCGAGGTCGTAGCCGCCATCCGACCGCTTCTCGCGGTGTGTGGCTGAGTAGAAGGTCACATCACGTAGATCTGAAAGCGGCTTGGTCGCCAACCAGGGACCATCGACATCGAGATCAGGCAGAAGCATCTCAAGGAAATTGGACAGCTCAATTCCGACTGGGTGAACCAGATCCGACAGCTCAGGAACTCGTGCCGAGACAGCCTCGAACGTCATGAGCGGTGAAGATCCATTGAAGACCCACCAATGGAACTGGCCGATCCGCTCCGCAACCGGGCTGCTCTGCCGCCATGCAGCGAAGTTGTCGGCCAGCTTCTTCTCTAGCTGACCAACGCGTGCGCGGCTGACACCAAGCTCGTTGCCCAGGTCATCAAGACTGCGGTCGCGACGAGCCATACGATGACGGAGGATCAGGCGCTGACGATCATCGAGCGAAGAGGTCCACAGCTCCAGAAGATCGTGCAACGTAGCATGTGGTTCGTTCTGGACCGTTTCACCACGATCACGCACGTCACCCTCTACCAGAGAGGCGAGAAGCGCGTTCAGGACATCCTTGAGCGTCCGCTGGTCGCAGCCTGTCAACCCTCTGAGCTCTGGAACGGTGGTCTGGAGCAAGACACGACGATCTTGAAGAGAATTGGCAAGCAGAATGTCCCGTGCTCGCTCCGCAGAGCAGTACCGACGGATGTCGACGGGCTCGCAGACCGAGATCTTCAGCAAGTCACCCAGCGACTCACCTCCGCCATGAGCCGCCAGCTCGGCACCATATGTAGCGATCCAATCAGCACGATCATTGCTGGAGGCAGCAGCAAGTGCATCCAGAATGCGACCGGAGCCCATGCCCGCCTCCTTTGAACACGATCCAAGCACGCTGAAGGTCTACCAGAACCGACTGACACCACGGGGGTTGTGCCGGCCAGACAAAGTTACAGGGATACTGCCCCAACGTCGCCAATAGGGACAGTAGTCAATAGTCGCTATCGTGCCTATCGGACGACCGTAAATATCGCCTACAACACTCAATGCAAGTAGGCGCTAACAACGTGCGACCAGCACTGGAATCTGTCGGACCCCTAGTGTATGCCTCAGTGTCAGCTGGAACGGTTGACGCCGGAAGAACCGTGAGAGGTCAAGCAAGGTTCGCCAGAGACGCTGACCGATCCATGCTAAACGGAACATTTCGCCCATAGCGTGACATTACGAGTGAGAGTAGAAACATGACTGTTGGCGAGCCGACCGCAAACGGCGATGTTGAACGGAAGGCAGCGGTTCCGTCACTGGATGACCTCTTCAAGGCCCTCGCGCGCTCGGACGAGACAGTCAGTAGCGAGCAACCGCCCACGGGCGTCAGCTCCAACCAAATCGCGTCAGCTCAGATCCGCCAGTGGGCACGCGACAACGGCTACCAGGTGGCATCCCGGGGTCGCCTTCCGGATCACGTTGTAGACGCTTACAAGCGCCGTCCCTCCTCGACCTCGAGAAGAAGCCCGACACGCACATCACGGTCATTGAAGAGTGTCGCGACCCCCAGATCACCTGCGTTGCCATACCTCAGCAACCTGCAGGAGGCACTCATTGCCGGCGGCGTCGAGTGTCAATTGAACCCTGCGGTGCCCGCATTGATCATCTCAGCACCGCAGGAAGTCAAGATGGTCACAGCGGGCAAGATAGAGGCATTCATCTCCAACAGCCGTTTCGTTTGGGGAGAAGGGCGCTCCCTCTCGATTCATCCAATCGATGACCATGAAGGCGCGGCCAGGAAGATCTTGAGATCCTCAGCGGCGCCGAGGCCGTCCATCTCTCCAAAAAGGCGGTCTCAGAAGCCCGTCACAGCCAAAGACAGCGAGGATCTTAAGCACCTCCTCCAGCTTCGCGATGCACTAGCCGTACGCGGCGTCCAAGCTGACCTCGACCCCTTCAAGCCTCTTCTGATCATCCGCTCGCCTGCGGAGGCAGTGACGATCACAAACGGCTACGTTCAGGTCCTGAGGTGCCCCGATCTCCGGTTTAGCTGGGGCAAAGGCCTTCCACGCATTTCGCACACCGCCGAGGACGCTGACAGTGCAGCTTGGGAGATCACTAGACATGGTTCGAAGGCGACTACGCCATCCGCAAGCATGTCAACCTCCACCCGTCAAGAACCGAGCATCACGAGCCCTCGTCCCCAGCGGCCACCCCGGTTAGGTGGTAGAGCGATCACAACGTACAGCTCCGACGAGCTGGTGGCCCTGATCCGATGGCTGATCTCCGAAGGACGGACAACGACCTATGACGATCTTCTTGACAACGCCATCGCCGAGCTGCGACTTCCTGGCAGGACGTCTAGAAGGGTCCAGGCCATCGAAAAGGCCGCCATCCTCGCCGGCTGGAAGCCCGGTCCCGGCTCTACAACCGATGGCGCTCAGTACTCAGATGTCCTCCAGTGGGCACGGAGGCTTCGGGTCGAGCTCGACACCAGCAGAGAGATTCCAGAACATGTCGTCTGCCAGTACAACCGTATGCATCCTGAGCGGCCGTATAGACCCGTCGGCAGAGAGGGCCGGGGCCGCTGAGATCGCCTTCAGGCTTGATCAATCTCAGGCCAGATGGACGTCACGAGAGTAGGGTTGAAGTCTGACACCTGACAGATAACCGGCGACTGGCGAGGAGCGCTGGCGGCATGTCCCAGATCCCTTTGTGGGAGGAACCTCAGACACTTCGGGCGGCAGATCACGTGCCAACCGTAGACGAGTTCCTCGCGCTCCTGAAGCAACCCGATACGGAACCTGTCGATTTGATGAAGGTCACTGAGCTGGATTGATTGAATCGTCCCCGGCTTCGTTGAAACTTGATGTCGCTTGGGACGGTCGCGGACAGCACCAGGCTCGTAGCGACATGGCGTGGAAGGAGCAATGCGCCTTCCAACCTCCTTGTCGTGGAGACGGGCCCGCTCCACGACAGCGGCCAGTACAGATATCGCGGCTTGAGCTCTGCTGTCGGAGGATGTCACCGCCATGCTAAGCCATAGACTTGCTCGCTTGTCGAACTCCCATCCTGCTCTCATTGCCGCACCTAACCGGGACCATACAAACCATGCCGCAGAAGGCCACCACTCCCGATGAATGCAGTGTCCGTGCTCCTCGCCACACCTGGGTAGCTCCCTGCACACCGCGTCTACGACATTCTCCACGAGCACAACAGAGGCCCCTTGAACTTGAGCGTATCTTGAAGCAGCTGGGTAATAGACAGACAACTAAGAACACACTCGAAGGGAGCAGCTGCTCGAGGCGTTGCTGAGAGATGACAGATTGCGCTCTGGCGCCAGAGGTTGACCAGTATCCGACTGGTACGCAAACTCGACCTCCACCGCGCACTTCACGCTGCTCTGAGTGAGGCGCCCCATTGCCTCAATGCCTATCTACTCGAGGCAGTTACACAGCTGAGCCGTTGGCCAGCCACCCTCGCATGCCTCATTCGGGTCAAATAACCCAGGCACACAGCCGCCACGCAGCCAGCAGAGGACGCTTGCGTATGGTAACTTCCAACTCAAAACTCTCTTGCGCCGAGACTCAGGACTCATCTATGACAGTTTCGGGAGCGAGATATTCTCATACATTTCTAGATGGTCAAGAAGGTTGTCTTCCCATTTTCTTGCGGCGTCGACATCCTTGAGGGCCACTCTCATGTCCGTGTCATCACCGATGGCATCCGCCCATTGCTTGAACGCTCTTAAGACTATCTTTCTCCCGCCATCAAATTGGCGCGGATCTTTGCGCATAATGTCTATTATGCGATCCGCCTTTTCTCCATCCATTTCTGTATAATACTGCCGCAGCATCACCTTCATCGCGAATACGCAATGCATGACCCATAGCTTCTTGCACCGCAGAACCCTATTTAGGAGTCGCTCATTAAATGACGGGAGTAGCTTGACGCGGATGCCCTCATTCGGCTTATCCAGTAAGTGCCAGAAGTCTTCATACCAAACGTAGGCCAGTAGATACAGCCTGACATCTCTGTCTTCGCGATATATCTCTCCGTAAAGGGGTGGCGAGAACATCTCCTCCTTATCGCTAACGGCCTCTGCAGGATGCCCATCGAACGCCCGCCACCGCTGTCCAACGTCCTCTTTTGTGATACGACGAGCTAGCGTAAAACGGCTACGCTGGGCCGGCGAAAGCGAATGCCACTCCCTACGCTTTCTCTCATAGAACCATGGAGTGGGGAGGTTGGCAAAGTAGACTTGTAGTCTAACCTGAATAGGATCGTTCGACTTGAGGTCTTCTTGTTTTACAGGCGACTGAGAATTCGTGTGCTCGGCTATCTTTAGGAGCTGCGTCGTGCCTAGCTCACCAGGCGTTCGCGAAATGATCCGGGCGGCGATAGGGAGAATTGCGCCCCCAAGCTTGTCTCGTTTATTAATAAGAGCTGTCACGGTTTGACAGCCATTCACAATTTGCGGATTCGTAAGTGCGATTTCACTCGTCTCCGGATCGACCGAAAAACTATCGCAGACTATAGTTATTCCATTATTGTAATACCAGAACCCTTTACGTTGGGTCTCATCATCCAGTGTCCGGCGGATCTGTTGATTAACCCTGTTTTGATGGCCTAGGTGATATCTGATATTTGCAGCCACGATTCTGGGCATATGCCCTTCGGCTTGTTCTGCAAGATTTGCGCCATCCAGATTTGCGACCAAGGCGGAGGAAATACCTTCCACCGATGGCCCATCGACAACAAAATATTGGTTTTCAATCATTCGGAGCTTTATGGTAGTTCCCTCGAGATCCTTTGATTCCTCTTTGTTGAGGTACTCTCGATAGAATTTTTCCGGAGTCCAAAATTCTACCTCGGGTCGTAGCGGGTGGCCGCTCGCTCGAGCTCTAATTTCACGCTCACTCTCGTCTGAAATTCTGCCATAAATGAAATACTGCAGGACGGGCCGACAGCCGCTGGCCAAAGCCTCTCGGAACGCTTGTCCGATTTGCATGATTTTCTGTCCACGCGTTTCGCATGCCTTGGGATTCTGTAGCATGTCCAGGATGCCAACGAAGACCCTTAAAGGTTCGGGGTCTATTAGTGTGCTTTGATCAGCGGAAAACTTCGATTGGCTGAGGTAGAAAATCTCAGCTTCTGGATCCAGGAGATAACCGTCTAGGCCTGAATCGCCTTTGCCGAGGGTATCGCATTGATTATATGCATCATCGCCAGAAAGATCGTGAACAAACGCCAGTGCCCAGCGCGCAAATGCGTCACCGTCTTGCGCAAGGGAGAACGTATCTTTATATTCGGCGACCTCGTGACGTAGCCGGACAATGAAGTTGTCTGGAACGGCCATAGCTATACCTCTCTGTCTGCTTCCCAACTTCAGCGGTAGCAACCTTCCCGAACATGAAGTTACCTGATTCGCCTTGATGTTGCACTATGTCGCCCCTTGCTCGTATGTATCGAGTTGGCAGAGGGTATGCAGCCAAGGACCCGAGCGTCCCCGCTCATGGGAACAGAACGTAACACCCACCGGCTTGCTCCGCATCGCGATCTTCCATCTTCTCCATTGCTGCCGCCCACTCGTCGTCAGTGACTGGACCGCATTCTTCTTCCAGCCAGTTCACCAGTCGCAGCAACCAGTCACGGTCACGCTTGAAGCGCAATCTCGGCCGCGTATGCCGACAGGTCTCGCTCTGCCGCGTCCGCGCGGATCTCGTCAAGGAGTTCCTCCGGGGATCGTCTCTCACTGTTGAGTTTCTCAGTCGCCATACAGGGAACATGCTCCTGGTATCGACCTCCCTGCCAGCGCTTCAGTGCGCTTTGCGGCCACCCCAATGACATCGCACACCCGGCTGCCGAGAGACCTGTAGCGCAGCGAGATCCTTCGCTCGCCGGTTCCGAGAACGGGACGCCCTCGCTACTCTTTTGGCGACCATGTGATACGGCCCGACGGGCTTCGCGCTCGTACGGCTTCGGCCGAAGCGGATAGGCCCCCGCCCGCACGAGTTCTCTCGTGCTGCCTGGGGGACAATCCGTGACGGCACTGCGGCTGTCTGTCGAGAACCTGCTCGCCTCCCCAAATGAGGCCGCCTTCGCGGAGCTGATCGCCGAGCACTTGCCGCAACACCAGCGGACAACGCCCCTCCCCCGCCGAGATCAGATCCTGGCAACGCGGCCTGCCAGCCCTCGCCCTTGATCTGGCCGACGCCGGCTTGCGCAGGGTCGAGATGCTCGTGGAGTACAAGCTTCCGCTGACCAGCGAGCGCGTCGACGGCCTGTCCGATCAAGTTCTCGACGAGCGCAGCCGCCTGTTCACCAAGCAGCGGCGCGGCGAGTTCCTCCGCTACTCGGGCGAGCGCCTTACCGAGAAACCCGGCGCAGACGCGGCTGATCGCCTCCTCCATAGCGCGGTCACGCCGAGCAAGCAGCTCATGACCTGTACCTCCAAGGAAATCCGCGATCGCGAGCAGTTCACGGTGCTGGACGAACAGCAGGTCGTGTACGAGATGGTCATGCGCACCGTGGATAGGGCCAGAAGCGCGGACTCCAAGCAGGTCGTCAGCGTCACCGGCGGCCCCGGCAGCGGCAAGAGTGTGATTGCCCTGTCCCTGCTCGGCGAGGTGTTCAGGCAGGGCCACTCGGCCCTGCACGCTACCGGCTCCCAGTCCTTCACCCAGACCATGCGTCGCTACCCCCGGCCGAGGCAGCACCCGGATCAAGAACCTCTTTGGTACTTCAGCAGCTTCACCGACGCCGAGCCGAACGGCTTGGACGTGCTGATCTGCGATGAAGCTCACCGCATCCGTGAAACGTCTACTAACTGCTTCACCCCGCGGCCAAACGGACCGCTTGCACCCAGCTCGACGAATTGCTGTCCGCGGCGCGCGTCACCTGTTTGCAAGCACACGTCATGGTGTCGCGGTGGGGACATGCGCGGGATGATCAAGCAAGCGACATGAGCCATACAGGGCGTTTAAGCAGGTCAACACACGCCTCCGGGCTGCTCTACCCTCGCTCTCCTAAAGCGGGTGCCGCAGGTTCGAATCCTGCCGGGGGCACCAGATCCAACCAGCGATAGAGCGCCCTTGACCAGCGGAAACGTGGGTCGAGGGCTTTCTTGTGTGTCCGGTGGCGTACGGCTGTGTCTGATCATTTGCGGCTGATCGTTCCCAATGCCTTCCCAGGAGCAGGTGATTGAGCACCGAACTACGCCACCTTGCCACCGATAAGTCCCACGATCGCCCCGAAGCCCATCTTGTAGGTGGTGGAACACGCCTCAGAAGCGGCTCTCACCTGCTCGGAGTCGCCACCGAGCACAGCCAGCAGCACGCTCAGCATCAGCGCAAGGACCGTCAGTGCAGTCACCGTGAAGAAGATCAGCTTGAAGCGTGGCCTCAAATCTGACTGATCCTCAGGCGCGCGGACGTTTTCCTGCTCGGGCTCACCCGACCGCGCCTGCACTCGACTGAGATTCTGGTGCTCCATGCCCTCGTATACTGCCCCGATGGGACATTGGTCTGAGAGCCTTCTCGACGAGGCGGAACAGCAGATCGGCGGCAAGCCTGACCGCAGCGTGCTGAGGGAGGTGCTCATCCAGGCCGGGCGCGAGATTGACATTCTGTCTGGCCGTAGCTTTCAGCCACCGCGTCGAGCGACCGCAGTCTTTGAGCCGAACGGCCTACCCTTCGTGGATGTCCCAGACCTGCGGGTCGGCTCGATGGAACCTGTAGCGGGAGTATGGGAGATTCCTGACCCAGCCGATCCGCAGAGAGCGACTGTTCTGCAGGTCTCCTCTTTGGCTGATCCCGTCCAGAAGGCAGCGCCTATCGTTGACGGGCTCTGGTTCGCCGGCCAATACGTCGCCGGGGCATCGCAAATGGGGGGCCTGTCAGGGGACTATATCCTCGAGTGGCTAGGCACATACGTGGGTCCTGAACAGCGAAAAGAACTGTTTCGCCGTGTCATGGACCCTGCCGTCTACTTCTACGTCCCAATCCTCGGGGTCTCTGTGGGGGGATGGTGGATCCAAATCGCCCGCCGTCTCATCTGGGTGACAAGCGAGACCGAGGATGATGGAAGGCTCGTCGAACTGCTGTTGGACAAGACAATGACTGGCGGTGAAGTCGCACCACTCGCCGCCGCCGAGGCCATTCTGATCGCAGCTCCCATGACACGACAACCCGCAAACTGGGCCTTCACCGCGCGCATCTGGACCGAGCAGGTTAAGCGCCCCATCGATCGGCCGTGGAACAGGTATGCGAAGACCATCCACGAGAACGGCATACCAACGATCACTGTTGACCCCAACTCGACCTCCTACGAGATTGCGTGCCAGGTGGTCTTGAAGGGGTACTGGCACGGCTATATCGATGGCGATGAGCCAGCGCTTGCGAATGTTGTCGCGATGGCGTACCCACGGCAGGTCGATCGCATTCGGCGTGCGACCCGGGCTCCGAATAAGGCTTCTGCGGCCGCGACGCTGCTAGAACACCTGATCCGGCCCGGATTCGACCCAGCGCAGGGCGCGGAGGCGACCCGTCGATATGTGCGCCGGAAGGCAAGCATCGCCGTTATGGAGTTCCGGAAAAGTGAGGCGCCGGACCGGTATCCTTGGACGCAGGTCGGGATCAGTGAACGCCGATTCTACAAACTGCTGCCGTTGTTCGCTCAGAAGGTCAACGGCCGCTACGATTACGGCCTCGACGATGTGGTCGCGCGCATGAAGGCTCACCTGAACTGCGAAGACAACAAGCGTGCCGTGCGAGCGGCCGCCCTCGATGTCCTTCGGTCACACGGCTTCGGAGAAGAGGCCGCACGCAAGTGGCTACAGCGGCACCAACCTGAGGATGCCGTAAATGCGTGGCCACGTGGTCGGCGACCCCAGGATCAGTGATGCGCTGAGACGGGTCCCCTGTCTGGTATCGCCCGAGACCTGACGCACACTCATCGGCAGGTCAGCGGCGCTGCGGGGGTCTCTTAGTCCGGTAGCTAGCAAATCCGGCTTTTTGCGCCTGATCACGCGGACGCATATCTGCTGCATACATCCACCGGGGGTGGATGACGTATCCTCAGGCCCTACATGGACTCGTCTGTCCCTCCGCAGTGGTACAGCCGTCGGTGGCTGATGCCACACTAACTCTGTGACTTCTGCCGACTTCTCCTCCCGGGCATTCGAGACGGACTGGCCTCGACCCCTGATCCGGTCCGAACTAGATCGACTGTTGAAGCTGCACGAACGTCGGCACTCACACCCAGGAGCCCGAGCAGACGGGTCTTGGGCTCGGCAGGTAGAGCACTCCATACGTGAGATCTTCCGCAACCGTGAAGCGCTCACCGAATGGGAGACGCTCCTGCAGTCAAGCGCCTGGGACGCCGATCCTTGGGGTACGTCCACCTCTGGAGCGGAACGCAAGACCCCCGCGCTGCAGTGGCTACAGGAACTTAGTGATCATGTCGATTCACTTCCCCGCATCCCTGAGCGTGTGCCGTACTGGTCAGAGCGCCGTTACGGCGAGCCCGATGCTCGCTCCCATCCGATCGCCTTCACAGCCGTCTGTGAACGATTCGCGCGCGTAGTGGAGCGCCTTGAACAGGCCGGCTATTTCTCCTGGGCATTTGGAGCGGAATGTGTCGACGGCAACTCTCTCGGGGAACTGGGCGTCTCCGCACAAGAGGCAGTCCATTCAGCACTGATGCGAGATGAGCTGTGGCCGGTTACGCGCTACCATGAGGTCTATACCGAGGAAGACCTTTTCGACATGATCGAGTTTCTCGCCGATCATGTTCGGCGACCGACAACTGCGACTCATCATAACTATGGAGGTTGCGGTTGGCACTATGACGATTTTGACTTGCACACAGGCCTTTCGGTCTATCGCTGGCGCGTCAACGAGCTACTTGCAGAGGGTGATATCGACCTGACGCTGTCCGAGAGCGGGAGGCTGGAGCAGATCGGACCTTCCGGGGTCGAAGATCTAGTCTCAGCGGTTCGCTCCGTGGAGAACGTGCATGACGCCGACTCTGCCGAACTCAATCATGCGATGGAACAGTTCCGCTTCCGGGGGAGCCATGTGCTCGACAAGCGTCACGCCGTAATTTCCCTGGCGGGGATCCTGGAGCGACGACGCTCGCTGGTGCAGGCGCATCTCCTTACCAAGGACGAGGGGAGTCTGTTCCAAATCGCAAACAGCTTCGGCATACGACACCAGCGGGCTGACCAGAAGACAGATTACGACAGCGACCTGTACCTGGAGTGGATCTTTTATTGGTACCTCGGGACGATTCATCTCACAAATCAGATCGTGAAGAGACAAGTTGAGAAGTCTGGCCCAGACGAACAGATGCTACCTAGGAAGATTGGGTAGTGGATCCAATCGCATACTGCCGACAGGGAGCCCGAGATAGATTCGAGCTCCCTGCGCTTACCGCTTAAATTAGGATATCGATGATCCTTCGCTTGGCAGCCTCGTCCTGACCCACAATGCATTTCGCATAGATACGCAGAAGCACATCGACGCTGTGCCCGGCCCACTCGGCTACCTGGGGTGCAGAGACGCCCGCGTTCAGCCATGTTGACACGCAGGCGTGGCGTAGGTCGTACGGGCGGGCGGCCAGGGGTGAAGCGAACTCCATCTCGGTCAGAGCCTTCTTGCGGGCTGCCTTCCAGGCGCGGCGGTAGGTGATGAAGGGCAGGTCGTCGGCCTTGACGCCGTAGAAGAGGCGGCCTTGTGGCCCTTCGTTGAATTCGGCGAGGTGGGCTCGCAGGATGCGCACCAACGGCGGTGGGATGGGTACCGTTCGGGTGTGGCCAGCGGCTCTGTGTTTGAGAGCGCGTTCCTCCCTTGCTTGGCCGGTATCGGTCCAGTCGCGGCCGGCATACGGCGCGGCCTTGAGGAGATGCAGTTCCCCCCAAGCATCGGCCAGCTCTTCCCTCTCCCCCGTCTCCTCGTTCTTGCGCAGGGGTGGGAGGGTGATGTTGTCGCGGCGTAGGTTGATGGCCTCCTC
This sequence comes from Nonomuraea sp. NPDC049419, assembly GCF_040676995.1. Classification (NCBI taxonomy): domain Bacteria; kingdom Bacillati; phylum Actinomycetota; class Actinomycetes; order Streptosporangiales; family Streptosporangiaceae; genus Nonomuraea; species Nonomuraea sp. NPDC049419. The sequence goes on from NZ_JBFAQB010000014.1 coordinate 45,265, forward strand.
CGGGCGTAGGGCGGCGTAGTACATCAGGGCGAAAAAGGCCACCAGGCGTTTGCCGCTCGGCTCCTGAGCGGCAACGGCGGCCAGAAGTGCCTTGGCTTGGGTGTGGTTGATGACGCTGCGGCGGTCTACACCGTAGGCGTTGGCTGGCGGCTTCCACTTCAGGGCCTTGAGTGGGTTGGCGGGCAGGAGCTTGAGTTCTACGGCGTAGTCGAGGGCGTTGGACAGGAGCATGCGGTGCTTGCGGACGGTGCTCGGCGCGGCGCGGGTGCCGTCCAGGAGGGACGTGGCGGAGTCCAGCAGGTCGCGCACCAGGCCGGCGTCGTCGGTGAGTGCGGAGATGGGTTTGGTGTTGTCGGCGAGCCAGCGCAGTGCGGCGGCGGCCTCTTCGGGTGCCTGTTGGCGTTGTTTGGTGTTGAAGCCCCAGCGGTGCATGGCGGAGCGGAGCGTGCGGTCGTCGGGCTTGCCGCGCGTGGTGGTGTACATGGCCGGTGTGGCGGCGGTCAGGGCGCGGGCGATGTCCTGGCGGTACTTGGCGGCGGCGTTCTTCCACTTCATGTCGGCGAACTTGCAGGCGAAGTCATACCAGCTCATCTCTGGGGGGTCGGTGCGTCCCCAGGAGACGGGCTCGCCGGTGAGGGTGCTGAAGGCTTCGCCGCTGCGGGCGGCGGTGAGCAGGGCGCCTCGGAAGGTGTCGGCCTGGGCGGCGTTCTTGAAGGAGCGCTTCCAGGTCTTCGTGGTGGTCTGCCAGGCCACGCGGTAGGAGGTGACCTTGCCGTCCTTGTTCTTGCGGACCTCGATGGAGTAGACGCGGACGTTGTAGGTGAGGTTCTTCATCAGGCGACGTCCTCCATGGTGGCGAGCCAGCGGTCCAGGTCGGTGCGGCGGATGCGCAGGTCGCCGTTCGGGAGCTTGAGGCAGCGCGGGGCGCGGCCTTTGGCTCGCCAGTCGTAAAAGGTGGAGCGGGAGATCTGGAGTTCGGCGCAGAGGTCGGCGAGGGTGAGCATGCCTCGCTGGGCGGTGGTGGTGCCGGTGGCCAAGAGCGGCTCCTTGGAGATGCACGGATGGTTGGGTGCGGTACGGCCCCGTGCTTGGTGGCTGTGGGCCGTGGTGAAGATCGGGACGAAGAAAGAAGAAAGAACAGGCCGGTGCTCAAGGAGGCCGGGAGGGTGGTGAGCGGCTTCGGTCGTGGCCGACGTGCGAAGGGTCGTCTTGCGATTCGCGGACTGCGTGGGTCATGACGGGTTGTTTCTTCTTTCTTCGTTCGAGGTGCGGCGGTAGCGGATCGATGGGCGGCCGCCCGTGGGCGTGGTGAAGGTCTCGTACTGGCCGGTGGCGGTAAGGCTGGTCAGCAGTTCGTCCAAGGTCTGCTTGGGGACGTTGCGGGAGAACAGGGCGCTGATCTCCGAGCGGGTCAGGCCGGTGCCGACGGCCTGGTCCAGGGCGCGGCGGATGCGGTCGATTTTCGGGTCGCGCAACTGCTTGTCCAGGACGAAGACAGCTGAGGCGATGGAGTAGCGGACCAGGGCGGCGGCTGCTCCGAGATCAGCGGTGGTGATGCACGGACGGGCGTCGAGGGCGGCGTACAGGGCGGAGATGCGCAAGCAGTACGGGGCCGAGCGGCGGGTGAACTCCGTCCAGGCGTGGTCCTCGTCGTCGGCGGCGGTGAACTCCTCGTACAGCTCGGCCGACCACAACGCGCGGGCTCCCTCGTCCAGGGCGATGCGGCGGATCTGGCGGGCTTGCTTGATGGCGTCGTGGAGCCTGCCGCTCAGTGCGGCCAGGAGGTCGGGTGCCACACCCTCCGGGATCGGGAGGCGCTTGGAGCGCTCGACGTAGATCGGCAGAAAGCGGTTGTAGCTGCCGCCGGCCATGTCGGCTTCGGCCACGCGCAGGCGGAACTCCTTGGGCGTGATGTGGCCGATGATCGCGATGTGCGGGTTCGAGGCTCGGTAGGCGTTGCGGGTCAGTACGGCGAGCGTGCGGCCGTCCCATGCCTGGCGGAGCATCGTGCCGAGCGTCGAGCCCTCGCGCTTGGCGCGGGCCATGACGGTGGAGAACTCCGGCTCGGTCACCGACAGGCGCTTGTCCATGGTGCCGCCGGGGTCGTCCGGGCTGTCGGGGTCGCGGATGCGTTCGATCAGCCCTTCGCCGGATGACAGGCCGGTGACGCACAGGTCGGCGTAGCCGATGCCGGCGTTGTGCAGGAAGATCTCGGCGGTGTCGGTGGCCTGGCCCTTGCGGCCGGAGCCGGTGCGGCCGAACAGCAGCGGCCAGATCAGGAGCGGGTGGCGGGTGTTGCCGATCTGGACGTACGGGCCGGAGCCGATCACCGCGCCGCACGCGGCCAGGGCCGAGACCAGCACGCCGACAGGATCGGCTTCGGTGGACGGGTCCGCGGCTTTCACCAGTTCGCCGGGCAGGCCGTAGAACATCGCCGGGTCGGCGGCCGGTGGCGGGACCGGCAGGCCGATGCTCAGGTCTCCGGACTGGTCGCGGTGCAGGCGGGTGATGGTGGCATGGGCGTCGAGGTTCTCCAGGATGGTGTTCGCGTCGAGTGGGTTGGTCATGCGGTCCCCCGGCGTGGTCGGCGTGCTCCGGCGGTCAGGCCGGAGCGGATGGTGGCGGCGGCTTCTCGGGGGGACAGGCCGATGGCCTGGGCGGCGGTGTGCAGGGCGTCCTCGGTCAAGTGGTGCGGGAGCAGGCCCGTGGCGACGAGCCTGCCGAGGGCGTACGCGGCGGTGTTCAAGGTGTGGTTGCGGGTGCCCTCCTGGGCGTCGAGGACGTGCTGCAGCTCGTTCTGCAGAGCGGTCAGCGCGTAGCCGGTGGAGCGATCGCCGAGCGCGGCCACGACGTCGGAGACGCGCACCGGCTGCACCCCCGGCTCGGGTCGGGTTAGCCGTTCCGCCAGCCAGGACGGCAGCGGCGCGGGGTCTGCGGTGTGGATGGCGTCGTAGGTGCCGGTGCCGTCCGGGAGATCGACGTAGCTGCCCGGTGCGACGACGTAACCGCCGTCGGCGCGGGTGTCGATCAGCCAGCCGAGCCCCTGCCCCTTGGCGCCGGACGTGTTGCCGAGCGTCACGCCCTCGGGAGCGGTGAAGTACAGGTGGGTGCCGCCGCGCCGGGTGCGGACCTGGAAGGTCTCCAGCGGTAGCGGCTGGCCGGCCTCCTCGCAGAGCAGCGCCAGGACGTCAGCGCCGTCGTTCACGCCGGGCCGGGAGTAAGGTGACCGCTCCCCCGGCTTCGGGGTGTCGAGGTCGATGACGACCAGGCGGGACGGGCCGGTGGCGATGCCGATGTTGTACGGGATGCCGCTCCAGAAGCGGCGGATGGTGTCGGCGTCGGTCGTGTGGTGCTCCTTCCACTTCCAGCCCTTGAGCGGCACCTTGTCCCCCGGCGTGAGCGGGAAGACGTGCCAGCCTCGGGCGGCGGCGGCCAGCGCGTACGGCAGCGTCTGGCGGGACGGGCGAGGTGTCATGCTGGGTGGTGCTCCTTGAGTCGGCCTTTCGGGGCCGGTGATCGGTTGGGGCGTGGCCCCGGCGTCGTGCTTGGTGGCTGTGCGCCGGGGCCGTTGACGGTTCAGCGGTCGTGGTGGAGGCGGCGGACGTAGTTCCAGACGTGGCGGCCGATGCGCAGGCGCAGGCCGGTGGCGTCGCAGCGGCGGCAGTACCGGGTGCCCCGGCGCTGCGGGACACGGCCTTTCCCGTGGCACTTACGGCAGCGCCCGAACGGGCTCACGTAGCACTGCGAGGCGTAACAGATCGTGCCGATGGTCAAGGTGATAGCGGCGAGCAGGACGGGGTTCACGAGGGCCTCCAAGGCCGGTTTTCGGGCGTGGCCGAGGAGGGCCGCTAGCGTGCTAACGGCCTGGCCGGTAAGGGTTTTCGCTGCTAGCGGGGGTGCTAGCGATAGCAGGGTCAGGTGCTATCGCTAGCAGCCCCCTGACGGGTCAGCCGGAACGCTTCTGGCGGTTACGCTCGGCGATGGCCTCGGTGAGGTCGTCCAGGCGGATGCCGCGCCGCGTGACGGGCTTGCCGTCGATGCGGCGGCCGATGTCGGCGACCCGGATGCCGTGCGGCTTCACCGCACTGGTGAGCTGCTCGGACTTCCAGCCTGAGTAGACCTCGGGACGGAGTTCGGCCAGGCGGGTGCACAGGGCCTCGTTCCAGGCCGCCGACTCCCCCGCTGGCCACACCTCGGCAAGATCGGCCAGCAGGTCGTACGCGTCCTGCCGTTCCTGGGTGCCGGGCTCGGGCAGCGTGCCGGCCAGGCCACGGGACTGCTTGGCGCGCACGACGACCTTCTCGGCGTCGCGGGTGTCGAGGTAGTAGGAACGGCGGGCGGCGGGCTTGCCGAGGCCGGCCAGGATGCCCCAACCGGCCTCCACGACCGGCTGGAACACCGTGGCGCGGTAGCCCTGCTTGTACATGGACGTGCCGAGGATCATGTCGTTCGCGGTCTGGTCGGCGACGCTCATGCAGTAGCGGGTGTTGACGTTGCGGGTGATGCCGGTCGGCAGGCTGTCCTTGTCCGGGATCTGGGTGCCCAGGAGGAGGATCACGCCCAGCGCGCGGCCGAGCTTGATGACCTTCTCGCAGATCTCCCCGGCTTCCTTGCCGTACTGCGGGTGCAGGAACAGCTCCTGGATCTCGTCCACCGCCACGATCAGCGGGTGCAGGCCCGAGCCCTTGAGCGAGGCCAGTTCCGGGGTGACCTTGTTCTCCGGGGCCTTGCCGAGGGCGTTGTAGTGGGCGATGCGCTTGGAGCGGCGCTCGCACTCCTTGTACAGCCAGCCGAACATCGCGGCGCACCGGCCGATCGTCTCGTCGTCGAAGCCGTTGCCGTACTCCGTACAGATCGGCTCCAGGACCTTGAAGTCACCCACTCCCTTCAGCTCGTAGATGCGCAGCTCGGCGCGCGGGTCGAGGGCGGCGGCCAGCACCGCGAGCCGCAGCCCGAACGTCTTGCCCGAGCCGGGCTGCCCGCCGAACAGCCAGTTGCGGAACATCAGCTCGGCGTTCACGGTCTCCATCCGTGGTGTCGTGGCGAACGGGAACGGCTTGAACACGTCCACCTGGCCGTCCCGCAGCAGCGGCCATGGCGGCTGCTTCATCTGGGACGACGGCTCGTAGCCGACCCAGAGCGCGAGCCGTCCGGGGTGGCCGGCGCCCGGCTCCGGCCAGACCTGGTCCAGCGGGAGCCGCATGGCCGAGGCGAGGCGGCCACGCCGGGCCACCACCTCGGCGGCCTCCACGCCGAACGGCAGATCCACGATGGCCAGGTGGCCGGGGCCGTCCCGGTGGATCTCCTGCGGGAAGCTGATCGCGTTCGGATCCTTGCTCACCGCCTGGGTGATGCCGGAGATGCCGCAGGCCAGCAGCGCGCGGCGGACCAGTTCGGCGGTGAGCTTGCGGTAGCGGGGTGCCTCGCTCACGCGGTCGGTGATCGGGCGGTCCGTCGGGCGTCCTGCTCTGGCCAGCAGCGGTACGGCCACCACCAGCGTGCCGAGCCGTACCCAGCCGGGCAGGTCGGCGACCAGGAAGGCCAGCAGGCCGGCCAGCGCGGCGACGCCCAGGACCAGCAGGACCGACCAGCGCCAGCGGGACTGGCGCTGCCGTTGCCTGTCGAGCTTGAGCCAGGTCTCGGCGTCGTTCCGGTCGGCGGCGTACTGGCGCAGTGCCCAGTTGCCTTCCTCGGCCGTGGCCCAGTGGAGCAGCCGGCCGATGAACTTGAAGACGCCGGGGACGGCGTACCAGAGCGCCTTGATCAGGTACTTCGGTGAGCGCACTGAGTGGTAGCCGATGACGTAGGCGGCGTCGCGGAGCTGCCAGGCGATCATCGCCCGAAAGGACGGCCAAGTGCGCAGCCAGGCCGGGATGATGGGCGCGCGGCGGCGCGTGGTCACGGTGGTCACCGGTACGGCGTCCTCGTCGGGCGGGTCCACCGGTGGGCCGACGACGTCGTCTTCCACGGCGATGGTCTCGTGGTCGAAGTCTTCGGGCTCTTCAGGCTGGCGGGCGCGGCGGCGGGAGTCGAGCGGTACGACCTCCGCGTCACCGGAGTCGGCCCACTCGAAGCCCTCCAGCTCGCGGCCGGGTTTGTGCGGGTCGTGAGTCATGATGAGTACGCCTCGTTCGCCTTGATGGGTGCGGGGTGGCGGGGCGCGGCCACTGTTCTTGGCGGAGTGGGGGCCGCGCCCTTCGTCTTCGTGGTTGCGGTCGGACCGTGCGGGCCGCCCGCGGACGGTCCGGCGGTCGTGGTCCGGTCGGGCGGTGCCTCCGACCGCAGGCGGGCCAGGAGCGCCCCCGCACGGTCGGTGGACACGGAACGGCCGGTCCGGCGGATGGCGTCGCGGAGCCGGTCACGGGTGAGCGGGACGCCGCGTGCTTGGTGGTCGGTAGCGATCCGCCAGCCGAGCGGCATCAGGTCGGTCACGTCGGCGCGGGGCCGTCGTGCGTTCTTCTTCGGTGCCCGATGCTTGGGCTTCGGTGGCAGCGCCGGAGGCTCGGAGGCCAGTTGGATGTGCTGCGGTGCCAGCTCGCCGAGGCGGTAGAGCGCCCGTTCGCGCCGAGTGGCCTTGAAGCGCCACAGCCTGCCGTACCGGTCCTGCAGATCCGTACGAGCGAGGATGCGGTCGCGCTCGCGGCCGAGGGCGTTCGGGTACGAGCGGATCTCCCACAGCACCATCCGGCGCCACAGCGCGAACGTGGACGGGAAGGCCAGCAGCCACCGCGAGAGCCGGATGGACTCCATGCGGTCAGGCCTGGCCAGCTCGGCGCGCTTGCGGATGGCGTACGCGCCTACCTCCACCGCCACCACCCACAGGCCGGGCAGCATCGCGTGGGCGATGATCCCGAACAGGGTGTCCTCGCCGGCCACGTTCAGGTAGACCGTGGCGGCCGTCAGCGTCCAGGGCACGACCCGGAGCAGGCGAACGCGCATGCCGAGCCGGGCCAGGACGATGTCCAGCGCCGAGAAGGCGGCGATGCCGAGATCGATCCCGAGTGGAACGATCCAGGCGAACCACCCGAAGGACGGTTCGGCGGCCTCAGCCACCGTGGCGAAGCTGATGACGAAGCCGAGCAGGCCGAGGCCGGCCACAGCGGCGGCGGTGACCGCGACGGCGGTCTGTTCCCCTTCGGTCAGCGGGCGGGGTCCGTAGACGGCTGTGGTCATCGGCCCCACCTCCGCTGGCAGCGCGGGCAGTTGGGCCGGTCGCACCAGTTCGCCGGGTGGCGGGACCAGATGCGCAGCACGTTGTCCACCGAGCCGGCGGCGAAGACCTGGCGAAGGCGGTAGCGCTCCTGGGCGATGCGTACGAGGTCGCAGACCAGGAAGCCGGCGGCGAACACCGCCAGGTGGATCAGTACGGCGATCATGCGGACTCCCTTTGAGAGCGGACGAGGATGCGGCACAGGCGGCAGCCGGGCAGGCACCGCGTACCGTGAGCCGAGCAGATCTCGACCTGGCGACCGACGCCGCAGCCCCGGCACCGGTACGCGCTACGCGAGCGCTGGCCGCAGTCGGAGCACTGGAAGCGAGCCATCAGGCGGCCACCTCCCGCAGCGCGCGCAGCTCGTCACTGGTGAGACCGGCCCAGACGCCGGCCTCGGGCGACACGGCCAGGGCGTAGACCAGGCAGGCGACGCGGGCCGGACATCCCCGGCACACCGCCTTGGCCTTCTCCTCGCGTGCCTCCCGCTCGTCGTCCGGCTCGGGCTCGAAGGAGTCCGGGCCGGTGAACAGGTCGGCGTCGTCGCTTTCGCAGGCCGGGCCGGCGTTGAGCACGTCGTCGCGGAGGTCGTACAGGAACTCGTTCATCGGCGCACCGCCAGCAGGGTCGCGAGCGCCTCCGCGACGGCGAGCCGGTGGCAGCTCGGGCAGATCGGCGGGGTGGGAGCCTCCTCCTCAGGGGAGATCTCCTCGACGCCGCCGCAGACGAGGCAGGTCCAATGGACGGACGCCCAGAGCACCTGGCGAGCGAACAGGTCAGTGTCGCTGGACCCGTGGGTCATGATGGAAGAACCCTTCTGGGGATGCCGGGGCGCGGATCAGGTTTGGCGACGTGGACCGCGCCCCGGCTTTGTTCTGTCTGGTGGAAGTCAGCCGAGACCGTTGCTGAACGTGGTCAGGGCTTGCGTGATCTTCTGGATGCCGTCGACGGCGGCGTTAACCGCCACCGCGGCTTTGTGCGGCTGAGTCACCACGAAGAAGGCCGCGAGGATCATCAGCACCGTGGGCAGGAAGCGCCGGGGTCGGAGAGCAGGCATGAATGGTGATCCCTTCTGGTCGTCATCGGGCCTGTCTCTCCTGGTCGGCCGGGCTCTCTCGCGAGAGCCTGTCCTGTACAGGTATAGAACAGGCTTGGCGGCTCCGTCAAGCTCCTTTCGAGAGCCGCCGTGTTCGTGGCACTAGAAAACCGCGCAGGTCAGGGGGTACGGCAGCGTTCAAAAGACGGTGCAATTGAGCGGTTGGGGGTGCACAGTGGCCGGGAGGGGGTGCAAACTGTGGGCGACATCTTGATCACAGAGGGTTGCCGACCCCTTGCGCGCCGGGAGTGCCATGAAGCTCCGAGAGCCGAATCACCAGCTCGCAGCGGTCATGCAGCGCGCCGCGTGCTCGAACAAGGCGCTGGCGAGGCGAGTGCAGGACGTGGCCGCCGGCCACGGAGCGGACATCCGCTGCGATCACGTGTCGGTGAAACGCTGGCTCGACGGAATGCACCCCCGTGGCATGACGCCGCACTTCATCGCCGAGGCTCTCAGCAGGAAGCTGGGCGAACGAGTGAGCGTGCGTGACATCGGCATGCTGTACGCCGAGGCGATCCCGTTCTCCCCCGCCACGCGCAAGCAGCAGACCGACTCCCTGGCCGGCGGCGTGACGGCGCTCGTCTCCGGCGACCTGTCGGCCAACCCCCAGGTGGTCGAGAGCGACGTCTCGGCGGACTCCTGGAACGACTCCATGGTCACGTGGCTCGTGAACCCCGTACCGCTCCCGAGACGCGCCCCTGAAGGACGGCTGGTCACCGTCTCCAACGTCGAGGCGATCCGAGAGACGACCGCGATGTTCGCCAAGCTCGATTACCGCTTCGGCGGCGGCCATGCCCGGTCCACCGTCGTGCAGTACCTCGCCATGGAGGTCGAACCGCTGCTCAAGCACGTACGGCCGGACACGGCCCTGGGCAAGCAGTTCCTCTCGGAGACGGCGGCCATGCTCAGGCTCGCGGCCTGGATGGCGTACGACACCGGCCTGCACGGCCTCGCCCAGCGATACATGACGAAGGCCCTGCACCTGGCCCGCGAGGCCGACAACCGGATGCTCGGCGGGCGCATCCTGGCCGGGATGAGCCACCAGGCCAACTACCTCGGCCATTACGGCATGGCCGTCAACCTGGCGCGGGCCGCGACGATGGGCGCCCAGGGCGCGGCCACGCCTACGGCGATGGCGTTGTTCAGCGCCATGGAGGCGCGGGCGTTGGCCTCACAGGGAGACGAGGCGGCGTGCAGCCGAGCGCTCGGAGATGCCGAGCGCTGGTTCGAGCGTCGTACGCCCGACGACGATCCGGTGTGGCTGCGGTACTTCGATGAGGCCGAGCTGGCGGCCGAGTTCGCGCACTGCTTCCGCGACCTCGGCCACCATCACCGAGCTCGCGATCGGGTGCTGGAGAGCGTGCAGCTCTCCGAGAGCCTGTACGTGCGCAGCCTGTCCTTCGTCCGCACCATCCTGGCCACCAGTCATGTGGCCGGCGGCGAGCTGGAACACGGGCTCGCCGTGGCGCGGGAGGTCGTGACGACCGTGGCCGACCTGCGATCGGCCAGGACGCGCCGCTACGTACGGGACTTCGTCAAGCAGCTCGCGCCCTACGGGAACGATCCAAGGGTGCGCGAGTTCCAGGCGTTCGCTGAGACGCGACTTGCCCACGCTCGGGCGGAGGCGCGGTAACCGATCAGAACGGCTGCCAGGCGCGCGGCAGGACGTCGTGCCGCAGCGACGCAACGCGCCGGTCGAACTCGGCGCGGACCTCGGGGCCGTGGTCGACGTTCTGCATGAGCCAGGTGGTCATGGTGACCTCGCGGATGCGGCGGATGGTGTGGAAGCCCGGCCATTCGGTGATGTCGAAGCCGTACGCGGCCACAGCCTGTGCGTACTCCTCCGGCACCATCCACCCGAAGCCGCGGAACGGGAGGCCGAAGCTTGTGCAGAGATCCCACTCGCGCGGCCCCCAGGCGAACGCCTCGAAGTCGAGCAGGATCACCGTGCCGTCAGGACGGCGGAGGAGGTTGTTCTTGTGCCCGTCGCCGTGGATGTGGCCGGCGGGCAGGGCGAAGTCGAGCGTGCTGTACTCGGCGTACAGGTCCTTGACCCGCTGCCGCAGGAACGCGATGTCCTCCTCGGCGATGGTGGTGGCGCTGTCGAGACGGTCCTCCACGCGGGCCAGCGGGTCGAACAGCGGCAGCAGCAGATCCATGGGCTTGACCACGTCGTGCAGCTTCCTGAGCATCGCCGCCGCATCGGTGAAGCCCGGCGCCGGCCCTTGGCTGAGCTCGTACCGCCAGAACGTCACTACCCGCCCGTCATGCACCGTCGCCTGCGGACAGTCGGGGAACAGCCGCACGCTCGGGAAGCCGACCTCTTCCAGCCACCTGGCGACCCCCACCTCTTTCTGCACGTCTGAGAGGAGATCGGTGCTGCGCGCGATGCGCACGACGACGGGTGCCGAGGCGAGCCGGTACAGCGCGTTCTCCCCGAGCCTGATCAGCGACGCGTCGCGGCTGTCCAGCCCGGCGTGTTCGCAGGCCGCGACGAGTGCTCGGTACGCGTCCTGCTGACGGAAGCCCTGGGGGGTGGGGGTCTTGGTCATGGATCAGCCCTTCTTGTTCGTGTTGCCCGGTGGCGAGCTGGTCGCCACGAAACGGCCCTTACTGGGGATGACGACGATCAGGCCCTCCTGCTGAAGCACTTCCAGGGCCTTGCGTACCGTGATGCGCGCCGTACCGAACCTTTCGGCGAGGACAGGTTCACCAGGCAGCCGCACATCCGGGGGGAACTCGCCGGCCTTGATAGCGGCGCGGAGCTGGCCGGCCACCTCCTCGTAACGGGTGGTCGGCTTCGCGTCCGGTGTGGCCTGGCCATGGACCCTGCGGCCCCGGCCCATCTGGCTCACGACCAGGCCCTCGCGCTCCAGCTCCGCGAGCGCCTGCCGTACGGTGCCGCGAGCGACGCCGTACGCCTGCATGAGGGCCGTCTCGGACGGGATCATCCCGCCTGGTGGGTACTCGCCACTGGCGATCCGCTGGCGGAGGTCGTCCGCCAGGGTGGCGTAGGCGGGCTGAGCTTTGCCGTGAGTCATGAGGCTCCCTTGCCGAGCAACAACGAACTCAAGGCTAGGACGAGCGCTCACGCCCGGTAATGCGCGCCGACTCAATGGCCGGCGAAGTCTCCCTCTCCTCCGCCCGGTGGTCGGGTCCGGTCGTCGCGGCCCTCGCCTTCTGGGCCGCCTGGCCTGCCGTCGGCGACGCGGTGCCATCACTGCGCCTGGCCGACGATCAGAAGGCCCCAGAGCATCTCCGCCCTGACCCGGTGCCAGGGGCCGGCGTACGCGACGGTCTCGGGCGTTCTCCGGCTCACGCGCCGGAAGCGGTACAGGCCCCCGGCCGCGAGGAACTCGTAGGAAGTCTCCTGGCAGGAGCAGGTGTAGGCGATGACCCGCTGCCGATTCGGACTGTTGACCTTCCTCGTCTCACTGCGCCAGTCGAGTGCGACCTCCGCAGGCGCCGCCCAGTTGCAGGGGTGCGCGGCGAACCCCGGACATGGCCACTCCTCCCCTTCCGGACTTGTCGGTTGTGCCATTAACCTGACCTCCCGCCTCGCGGTGTGGCAACGTTCCTGCACGTAAACCCTTATGAGCATATGCCTACCAGAGCAGATGAGGAAGTGGTGTTGTGATGATGACCTGTTGTGATCGACTTCGGTTCCGATCGTCCGGTGCACCGCCAGCTCGCCGACATCATCCGCGCGGACATCGCCGCGGGCCGGCTGAAGCCCGGTCAGCCACTCCCCTCAGAGACCCGGCTGATGCAGGAGTACGAGCTTGGGCGGGTCGCTGTGCGACAGGCGCTCTCGGTGCTGCGGAGCGAAGGGCTGATCGTCACCGTGAAGCGTGAAGGCTCCTACGTCCGCCCGGAACTGCCTACGGAGCGGGTCACTGTACGAGACGCAGCAGAGGTTACTGCCCGAATGCCTTCGCCGGAGGAGCGAAAGACTCTCAACATCCCAGAAGGCGTCCCGGTGTTCGTCATCAAGGAGCCACGCAAGCGAAGCCGCATCTTGTCAGCCGATCGAACCGTTCTCATTTGGGCTGGCGGCGAGGACAGCCCCGACAGCAAGGAGTCCTGACACGGCTCCTGACGGTCGCAACTGATACGGGATCGTTACCGCGTTCGAAGTCCAAGACTGCTCGCCGTAACCCACATTTGAGCAAGCGAGAGGCTGCAGTGGATCGTGCCATCCACTTCGGCCACCGGACCTTCATGGGGTTCGCAGGGTCTGCACCCGAGGCTGACACAGACAGGAATCCAGAGTGGACGAGCTTGTGCGGTGGAGCATCGATGGGGGCTCAGTGCTAGTGGAAACCGCGTACGAGGACGTGAATCGCGGAGACTGGGCACCCGCGGGCGTTGGCGCCGATGCTATTCGCGACGCGAAAATCCGGTTAGAAGATGCACTCACCCACGTCCGAGACGCGGCCGTGACGACGCTGAAGACGTTCCGCGATGTACCCATCGGCCCGGACGAGGTAGAGGTCGAGTTCGGGGTGAAGCTCGCCTCGGAAGCCGGAGCGGTGATCGCCAAGGCTAAGGCAGAGGGGCATCTTACGGTCAAACTCCGCTGGAAGGCCCCCGAGCGTCTCGCCGCGCAGCACGACTGAGTCGCCGTGAGAGGCGCATGGCGGGCTCGGATTGAAGAGGTTCGCGGCAACGTGTCCCAGACGCTGGGGGCTGGGCTGCTGGTCGCCGCCGACCTAGTCCTTACCTGTGCCCACGTCGTGAGACAGAAGAGTGATCTCCAGGTCGCTTTCCCCCAAGCTCAACGACAGGATCTTCTGGAGGTTCCAGCGACCGTGCACATGATCGGACCGTGGAGTGCACCAGGACAGCCTGGTGACATCGCTGTCCTAAAGCTCGGCTCGAAAGTGGACCTCCCGCCGGCCCAGCTATTGCTCCGGCAACCGAGCAGAGCCGAAAAGTATGTAGCTCACGGCTTCCCCAAACCGCACCTCCATGTGGGGGCTCCTCTGGAGCTCGCACTGATCTCGACTGATACGGCCGGGGAGTGGCAGCATCTGCGCGCTATCACACCATATGCCGAAGTTCCGCAGCAAGGATTCAGCGGTGCCGCGGTCTACTGCGACACAACTGGTGGAGTGGTCGGCATAATTACGGATTACTCGCCCAATCCGCAGCAGTTGACCGGCCGAATGTTGCCCATCCAAACGATCCGCCGACACTGGGAAGAACTTGACGACCTGCTCGACCTAGGATGGCTGCCTCAGAAGGAGCGGCGAGCGCTGCGCCAGATCGTGACCGGGGCCACCAGCAACGCAGACCTGCGCCACCTAATGTGCCAACTCTTCCCCGGCGTCGGTGGGCATCGAGACTTTCACACGGTCTGGGACGCGATTCGATATGTCGGCGAGGAATTACACGGAGAGGAGCGCTTGTCTCGCTTCTTGCCAGCGGTTGCCAGAACACTTACCCCTGAGGCAACCCAGCGCGACCTGAGACGGTGGATCTGCAATCACCTGGGCGCCGATATCGGTTCCACCAAATTGGAGACCGCCATAGTCGTCCGACTCGATCCTCTCCGGGAGGGCCATGACCTGGAGGTCTCAGTTCTCATAAACGATCAGCCCAATCTACAATCGTGGCGTACTACAATCCCTTCCGCAGCTGATATACGCACCCACGTCGAGACCGGCCTCACGACGATGAAGCGTCAGGTCGCAGGAACTACTCCGACGATTGAGTTTGTGTTGCCGCAATCCCTGCTGAATGAGCCAGTTGAGGAGTGGGAGTACGGCAGAGATACACCGGTGGTTACACAACGGGCGGTACTTCGGTACGTCGATCGCCTTATCGATTTAGATGAATGGGATCCTTGGGCAGCGCGAACAAAGAGCTTGCGCAGCCGCATACCAGAGGCCCCTCAACTACTTGCCTGTAATGGCGAGGATCCAACGCGGTTTTACATGCGACTGAAAAAGGAAAGTGAGGCTTGCGTACTAGTTTGCCCAGCTCGGCCAGACGACAAATCTCTAGGCAAAGCCCTTCACGCCGGGCTTCCTGTGATCATCTGGTCACGTGATCCATGTCCTGAGGACGTCCACGAGAACTGCCCAGCCAGCCACTTAGCGTCCCGGGTCGCCGTAACTGCGCCAGTGGATCTGCCGGAGCTTATCCGGAGGACTCGACTGGACGCGTTCGACCGACCACCAGAAGAGCCACACCCCGGCCGGAACCTAGCGCTGCTCTGGGACGACCCAGAACGGATGCCCGACCCTCCTGCCTATATGCCTGAAGACCTCTAAGGACAGACGACATGGCGAACTGGCATATCTACACCGGTTCAGGCGACGAAAAGGCGGCTATCGACCGACTCCCAAACCCACCGAAATGGCGCACTTTTATTGGCAGCCCTCTCCTAAAGCAACCTGCGCCGCTATCCGATGACGATCACCAAGCGGCCAGTTATCGCCCCGACCCGCAGACGGTCGAACAAGTAAACGCTGCCCTCTATTTGCGCCGCCCCCTCCTGGTGACTGGCCGGCCCGGGACTGGCAAATCCACTCTCGCCTACGCGGTAGCGCGCGAACTCGGCTTGGGCCCAGTATTGTACTGGCCCATTACGAGCAGATCAACTCTACGCGATGGCCTATACCAATACGACCCGCTCACCCGCCTGTACGAGGTGAGCAAGTCCGATGATATGAAGAGCGACGATATCGGCCGCTACATTCGGCTTGGTCCGCTAGGCACCGCGCTGCTGCCCTACCGACACCCGCGTGTACTGCTCATCGACGAGATTGACAAAAGCGACATCGATCTGCCCAACGATTTGCTAACCGTCTTCGAAAAGGGTGAATTCCCGGTCCCGGAACTAGCTCGACATGGCGACGGCTCGGGCACGGTCACGACCGCCGACAACGACCACGTGCCCGTTTGCAATGGTGTGATCCGCTGCAACGCTTTTCCTCTCGTGATCATGACGAGCAACGCCGAGCGCGAGTTCCCCCCGGCCTTCCTACGCCGCTGCATCCGTCTGGAACTGCGGGAACCAGACGCCACCAAGCTTCGGGAAATCCTGACCGCCCACATGGGTGATCTCGCAGAGCAAAGCGATGATCTCGTGGAACTATTTCTCAGCCGTAAGACCAAAGGACAGCTCGCCACAGACCAACTCTTACACGCGGTCTACCTGACCAGTGAGGCGGCCAAACACGGCTCAGTAGATCGTGCGGCGCTCGCCGAAAGGATCATGCCGTTTCTCGATGGAGGGCCGATGAATGGCGATTGACCCTCTCATACAACTACGCGACATACTGCGTGCGTCCGATCCGGACCTCACCACACTAGAACTCGCGGAAATCGTCTGGCTGGCTGGTCATCTCACCCCCAAGGAGATGCCGACTACAGACCGCCCTTCCTCCGGGCCAGCAGCACCTTCACTACCACGAGGTCGTCCTACATCGACTCCACCCGAACCCGGTACGGCACGCTACGTCCCCTCAGAGCCAGATAGTAGTGACCTGCACGCGTTGCACCGACAGCACGACGACCCTTCCGACACAGAACATGACAGCGACAACTCCGACCATGACGCTCTAAAGGGCACCTCGCCACCGCGCAATGTGGGCTCCGGCGGGCAACCGATTCAGGCGCCGGCTGCGACCATGCTCGGCGATACGCTCGCTGTTCAGCGGGCGCTGCGCCCGCTCAAACGCCGCACCCCGTCCCTGACTGCAACGGCCATCAACGAAACAGCCACCGCAGAATGGATTGCTGAGACCGGCCGGTGGTTTCCCATCCTTACGTCAGTTGCTGAACCTTGGCTTGACTTAGCGCTAGTCGCCGACACTGGCCCGTCGATGCTGATGTGGACGCCGCTCATCGGTGAACTACGCGAAGCACTCTCTCGGCTGGGTGCGTTCCGTGACATCCAGCTCTGCTTCATGGTCGGTGACGGGATCACCATGCAGTCCACAGGCCCGACGTTGTCTCCGCAGACACTTGCCGACCCATCCGGCCGTCGCCTTGTGCTCGTCCTCAGCGATTGCTCAGGACGACATTGGTGGAACGGGGAGGCCCAAAGGATGCTGCATAATTGGGCTTCTGTCGGGCCTGTGGCCGTGCTTCAGCCGCTGCCTGAGCGGATGTGGCGACGGACAGGGCTTCCCCCGGTCCCCGGAACAGCTAAGCCAGTACGGCGGGCAGCGCCCAGCACGGAACTGGGCTTCACCCCTCGCGAAAGACGCAGAGCCTCATCAGACGGGCTCCCCGTACCGGTTGTCGAACTCACTCCTCATTGGCTCGGGGACTGGGCCCGCTTGATCGCTGGGCCTGTCGGTGAGGGCCTGTCGACCTCGGTCGCCTTTGTCAGGGCTACGCCCCGGTCCCGTGCAGAGCGCGTCACCCGGGAAACTGGGCTGCCTGCAACGGACCGGGTGCGCCGCTTCTGCGCTATCGCATCCCCAGAGGCAGCACGACTTGCCGCCTGCATCGCGACTTCCACGCCAACGCTGCCAGTGATGCGACTTATTCAACGCGTCATGCTTCCCAAGGAAGCCCAACACCCACGGCATCTGGCCGAAGTTCTCCTCAGTGGGCTACTCCGCCCCGTGGGAGGTGACCGCTATGAATTCATTGACGACGCACGCAAGGCGCTACTAGAAATGCAGCCGCGCTCGACTTCACTGGACGTCATCGAGCGGATCTCGGCTCTAGTCGAGGGGTGGGCCGGGATCTCCAAAGAAACTTTTTCCGCGCTCCTGCCTGTGCCTCCGGACATCGGTGAGCAGCGTATCGACGGAGATCAGAAACCCTTCGCACTAATCAGTCCGGAAGCGGTCCAAATACTCAGCCAAGTGGCAATCCCTGTGCTGACAACATCACATAGTGCGCCCGCAGCATCATCTTTTCAGGGGATGCAGAGCATTGAATCCGGCGCTCCATCGCCCCTCCAGAGTGTGGCTGCACCACCTCTGATAAAACCCCTACGTAAGCAGCTGCACCGCAAATTGCCGGTATGGGGTGTTTGCTCGATCATAATCAACGGCCGCTCTCACCTTGCCAGCGCCGAGGAAGAGGGGATAGTGCGGACATGGGACGCCTCGACTGGTCGAGAACGCCATCAACTGAGAGGTCACATAGGTGCCGTAACCAGCGTGTGCGCCATAACTATCGATAATCGTACTCATTTGGCCAGCGCTGGCCGCGACGGGACAGTCCGAATCTGGGATGCAACCACAGGTAGGCAACGGCATCTATTCCGAACTTCCACTGGTCGACATCCCATCAGAGCTTACGACGTATGCACGATCGAGATCGATGGTAGGCCCTGTATTGCCAGCGCCAGCGATGACTGTACAGTGCGCATCTGGGATGCTGCTAGCGGCGCTGAACGCAATCGACTTGCCGCATATGCCGGCGAAATATACAGCATGTGCGCTTTCGAAGCTCGCGGGCGCCCTCACATAGCTACCGCCAATCATGAGGGGTCTGTGCGAATCTGGGACGCGCCCACCGGTACGCAACTGCCCCATGAAGTATCTCGATCCGATAGGGCACAAAGGATATGTGCCATTGAGATTGGTGGCCTCTCCCATCTCGTCATAGCCACCCAAAGCGGGGTTGTCAAAGCCTGGGATGCAACCACTAGCCTAGAACGCGATGGAGGCGGCAAGCACGTTGTTTACGCCAGCGATGTCACCAGCATGTGTGCCGTTGAGATTGACCGCCGCCCCCATCTGGTCATCGCCGATCAAAACCGGGTCATCCAGATTTGGGATGCAGACACTGACCGACGTGGGATCCTTCATCTCTCGGCAACAACCCCCGACCGACGTGGGACTCTACATTTCTACGGTGAGGCCGTGAGGCAGGAACGCATCGAAGTGCCTACCCACATGTTCTATCCCAGTGACATCACCAGCATGTGCACCGTTGAGATTGACCGCCGCCCCCATCTGGCCATTGCCGATCTCCACGGAACCGTCCAAGTGTGGGGTCTAGACAGCGACCGCGACCACAACAGGGCCACCGGCTACATCACATATACCAGGGAAGCGTTCAACCTGGATACATCATCACCCAGTGCGAGGGGGCGTCCTGAAGTCTTGGGAACAGGCCCACAAAGCACGGATGTCGCGTCGAATCTCGAGGCACCCCGTAATTTGCTTGAGCTCTCACCTTCCGAGTTTGAGCACCTAGTGCGACAGTTATTCACTGCGATGGGTACCGACACGTGGACGACGATGGTGTCCGAGGACAGCGGCGTTGACGCTGTGGCGACAAGCAATAACCTTTTGTTCGGTGGTGTCTGTCTTATTCAGGCGAAGCGATGGTCAGGCACGGTTGGACTGGCAGCCGTCCACGCCCTCAGTAGCGCAATGGAAGCCCACAATGTGGTCAGCGGCGTCCTTGTCACCACATCGTGGTTCAGCCGAGCCAGCGAGCGCTTCGCCGAGCGTAACAGGATCACGCTCATCAATGGCGCCGCCTTCAAAACCCTCATCAAGGAGCATTTGCATATCGACGTGATTCCCGGCACCACGCGACGGACCTAGCGCGTAGACCTTTGGCGAGAACGCCCGGTACCGGCTCACCGACGGTATCGTCACCCGAGCATCGTGGTGTCAAGCTCACCGCCGCAGTGGCGACAGCCACTACGCGAGGCCAACGACCACACAGACATGATCGTTTCCCAATGCGTTCCCGCTGGTTCCTATGCAACTCAGCTGCGGGAGCAAAGCTGCAGGTGACACTCATGGTGCAACCTCGTTGGTTATCGGACTCCTAAAGCGGGTGCCGCAAGGTTCGAATCCTGCCGGGGGCACTTTGTGATGTCGCACGACATCGGAAACCCTCGAACCTGCGGTGGGCCTTAGGTTCGAGGGGTTTTTGTTACCTTCTGAGCTGTTGTGGCTCGTAGTCGCGGGTGGGGTCGATGGTTAGCTCGCGGAGGGGTTCGCCGGTGACGGCGTTGATGGTGCGGACGTCGAGGTCTTCGATGAGGAGCATGACGCAGGTTCGGGCGTAGGTCCGGCCGATGCCGATGTGGTGCAGGCGTCCGGCGAGGCGGAGGGTGACGACTCCGGCTTGGTCGATGCGGTCGTGGCGTACGCGGGTGTGGGTGTCGAGGTCGCGGCTGGTGGTGGGCAGGGCTTTGGGCAGTGAGGTGTAGATGGCGGCGGGGGTGGCGCGGTGGGGTAGCGAGCGGTGGGGGCGGTGCCGGTGGTAGGTGCCGGTGAAGCGGTCGAGGAGTGTTTGCAGGGCGGTGATGGTGGCGGGCTGGCCGGGGCTGGGTGCGTAGCCATTTCTTCATCGTTTGCTGGAAGCGTTCCACTTTGCCGCAGGTGGTGGGGTGATGGGGGCGGCTGTTGTTCTGCTGGATGTGCAGGCGGCGGAGTTCGTGTTCCAGGGCGTTGCGGCCGCCGCGGCCGCCGGACAGGCGGGTGGTGAAGACCATGCCGTTGTCGGTCAGGGTGGAGGCGGGTATGCCGTGGCGGGCGATGGTGGCGCGGAAGGTGTCGAGGACGATCGGTGGTGATGCGGTGATGCGGTGGTGGGCGCTGACGTGTAGGGCGTAGCGGTAGTGGTCGTCGATCCAGGACAGGATCTCGGTGTCCACACTTCGGGGCGAACCCCCGCCGGCAGTGGGTGAAGTCGGCTTGCCAGGTTTCGTTCGGGGCGTCGGCCTGGAAGCGGATGTAGGACGATCGTGGCCGCTTCTTCGGTTCGGCCTCGCTGAGGCCGTGGCGGGTGAGGGTGCGGTGGACGGTGGCGCTGGAGACGGTACGGGCGTGGTGGTGTGCCAGGTGCCAGGCGATGGCGTCCGGGCCGGCGTCCAGGCCGCGGTCGCTGAGTTCCTTGCGCAGCCGGACGATCAGCTCGACGGTGTCGGTGTCGGTGTCGGTGTCGGTGTCGACGTCGGCGTCGATGGCGGCCGGGGACGTCTTCGGACGCCGGGAACGCGGTTCCGCGGCCGCCCCCCATCGGCGCGGTAGCGCGCGATCAGTTTCGACACCCAACCCTTGGAGACACCGTAGGTGCGGGCGGCCTCGGTCTGGGAGCGGCCCTCGACGACGACCGCAGTGATGATCAGTCTGGCTTTCGACACTCTCCCTGATCGTGATCGCTGATCCGGTTTCCGATGACCTGAGACACTCAACCGGGTCCTAGTCACCACCCAGTTACACGAAGCAACACAAGTGGTGACTACAGAACTCCAAGCCAACTCACTAGCCGAGGCCAGACGCGCCGAACGCCTGATGATGCCACATTTGCTGGAGTCGCCGGGGCGGACCTGGAGTCCCCCTGTGACCTCGCCGCTGCTGAGGGCAGCGTGACGTGCAATGAGGGCCGACGCACCTACGGGTGACCTGGCCCTTCTTGTTCTGTCTGTGATCTAGGTAGGGCACATTAGGTCTCTAATCCAAGCGGTCGGGAGGCGGCAGTGGGAGGGCGTATCGCAGTCCTGATCGGCGTGGGTCTGGCCGCGGTTTCGACGATTCCGGCAGCAGCGCCGGTCGGCGTATCCTGCCTGATGTCGACGTCGTACACGGACAAGTTGATCGATGCCTGGATCGCCGAGAATGCGCCGGCGACGGTGCAGCAGCCCGCCCCTGAGATCACCCCGACGTTCTCCCCCTACAGCGACGTGAAGGTGATGGAGGGGCCACCTCCCATGGGGGAGGAGAGCGTCACGACGGAAGAGCTGGCGCGTTACGTGGTGACGCTGAAGGGGTGCAACGCCGACACATGATCCTGCTAAGTGCCTGTGACAGACCGCTTGTCAGGGCGGCTCGGGAGTGGCGGACCCCCTGGCAAAATAGACAGAGGCGGATGAACGGGATGAAACTCTCTTGAGAGAGTGGGAGCCCACACTCAGCCTGCCTCTCAACGACGAATGTTCGCAAGATCGAACTCGGAGAGACGGCGTTGAACGGGCACTTGCCGTCGACCAGACTCGCCGGGCAACCCGGATAGAGGATCAGCTTGCACAACTGCCGGCCGTACCCGGGGCAGTCGAAAGAGCTACAAGATCAGGACGCCCGTACGCACTAGCCGGAGCTGCACTGACCCGAACCCGCAACCGACCGCCCGCGCTCGCCTCCCGGACCTGGTCCGGGAGGCGAGCGTCGGCCTTTGCCAACCTGCGATAAGCCACATTTGGCATAAGGGCTTCTTGGCGAGTCACGCTGTGCGCGCTGATCAAGGTCGCGTCAGGGGACCTTTCCGTGTACGGATCGCGTCAATGGATCTCCGAGGGGATCCACTGGGACCCCCGATCGCGAACTCGACGCCGGCGGGGTTTGCATATGCCGTAGCGGCATGTGGTCCAGTGGACGGTGAGCACGACGTTGAGAGGTTTCCTTCATGCACCTGCCTGCGACGCCCCGCTGGGTCAAGATCGGCGACGCTGCCGCATTCACCGGGACCACCCCCCGAGCCATCCGCCACTACCACGCCATCGGGCTGCTTGCCGAACCGGAGCGGGGCGCCGACAACCGCCGCCGCTACGGCTACGACGACATGATCCGCCTGCTGTGGATCCGCAAGATGGCGGACGCCGGTATCCCCTTGGACGACATCCGCACCGCCTTCGAGGGCACCGTCGACATCGAGCAGTCGCTCGCCCGGCTGGAGGATTCCCTCACCGCCAAGGCAGCCGCCATCGAACACCAGCGGACCGCCGTCCGCCACCTGCGCGAGTCCGGCAACCCCCTTGGCCTGCTCTCCCCGTTGGTCACCGGCCGACTGCGCCACGTGCCGCCCGGGGCCCTGCGCCCTGCTGACCTCGATGCCCTCCTGGTCACCGAGCGCATTTTCGGCCCGCTCGGCGCTGCCGTCCAGGCCGACCGGTTCATCGTCCTGGCCGCCCGGCCCGACCTGCGGGCCGAGGACGACCGCCTGGCGGAGGCCGAGGCGGCCCTGGACGACAGTGTCTCCCCCGACGACCCCCGCGTGGACGCCCTCGCCATCCAGCGGTGCGCACACGAGACCGCGTTGCTCGCCGCCATCGAGGACGCCGGACTGGAGGAAACGCACGACGACCTCTTCGAGCAGTACGACGAGACTGCGGACAAGGACGAGAGCGAGACGACGATGAGCGCGTCGGAGGCCATCGGCAAGATGCCGTACGACTTCTCCCCGGCCCGCATCCGGTACGAAGAACGCGCCTTCGAACTGCTACACGCCCGGCAGAACGGCGACACGCCCCACAGGCCAACTGGTCAGCCCTCAACGACCTCCACCGACAACGCCGACGACATCAGCTAAGCATCCGACGACGGACCTGGGCTCTTCCGAACCGCGCCCCGCCACGACCTGAAGGAACGAGCCACGACCCGGCAAGCGGTCGTCATCGACGGGACAGACCCGTGCTGCGAGGCGTTCGGCGTCCCGGCCGATGCCTCCGTATTGTTGATCGCCGGCGGAGCACAATCGGTGATCTGGTGGGAAGAGGGGTTCTGTACCCGGCTCGCCGAGGCGGGTCGCCAGGTCGTGCGTCACGACCACCGCGACCGCCGTGATGGTTCACCCCCGCTGCTGCCGACCGCTCCTTCTCGCCCTGATGAGCGGGTGTTCCTCCGCACGCTGGAGCAACTGGCGCCGATTCGGCAGCTGTGGCTGCGCCGCATCTACGACCAGGTCAAAGACCATCCGTACGTTCTCGTAGCGCAGGGCCTCGAACTCACGGGAGGCGGCAGCGCGTCCCGGCCGAGCCGGAAGGGGCCGCTGACGGTGACGGCGACCGCCTGGCCTGCGCGACCACCTTCGCGATGAAGGCGGCCAGGTTGTCCCGCGTACGGGCCACCCGCTCCTGCACCGTCAGGGTCTCCTCGAAGCCCCCGGCAGTCTCCTTGCCCTCATGAAAACGTCAAAGACGTTCGCGGCACTGTTCCCGCCAGAGCCCAGTAGGCCGTCGATCGGTTGGAACGCCCCGGCGTGCATCGCGCGTTCGTGGTGCCGCCACGCTCAGGTGGTGTTGGTGGCGTGCTCGGTGAAATGGCCGCAGGAGCGGAAGCCTAGGCGGCGGTAGACGGGCTCGCCGGCCGCGGAGGCCTGCAGGACCGCGATGCGATGGCCTCGTTCGCGGGCGGCGTGGAGTGCGGCGAGGGTGATGGCGGTTCCGTGGCCGCGCCGGCGGTGGGCGGGCAGGGTGGTGATGTTGTAGATGCCGGCGACGCCCGCGTGGCGGAAGACCTCGGCGGAGCAGACTGGCCGGCCCGCCGCGTAACCGACCAGGTAGCGGGCCGGGCTGTGGGCGGCCAGCGCCTGCGGAGCGGCCCGTGAGAAGAAGCGGCGGACCGTGTCGGCGGGCGGGGACCAGTTCGCCGCCAGGATCTCGGCGTAGTCGGCGAGTTGACCGTGCTCGGTCACCGTACGGATGTCCAGTCCTTCCGCGGCGGGCGGCGGCAGGGTGTCGTCGAGTTCGGCCCACATGGCGGTTTCCCGCTCGGTCGCCGGCAGGCCGGCCGCCGACAGCTGCGCGCTCAGGTCCGGCGGTGACGAGGCGGGCCCCACCCACCAGGAGAAGCGGCGGCCGGTGGAGGCCAGTGTCCGGACGGTCTCGGCGATGCGTGCCGGTGCGGTGGCTGGGGTGAAGCGCGCCGCGGCGACGATGTTGAAGGTGTCGTCGTTCAGGCCGCTGTCAGCGATCAGGAGGTCGTCGGTCTCCAGGACGGTCGCGCCTGCCAAGCTTCGGTGCAGATGACAGGCGTGTCCGGCCAGGTTGAGCTCCATCCTGGCCGGCAGGTCGGGTACGGGGGCGGGCACGATCCAGACTATAGAGCATCACGCACAATCGTGAAAAAATACGCACCTCCTGACTCGCCGCGTTCATCGTTCAGGTGGCGTGGATGATGGGCACGCTGAGCGCCCGCAGCGTGGCGTGGCCGGGGTCGACGTCGGTGACGATTCCCGCGACCTCCGTCAGCGGCAGGACGGCGAACCGGGAGGCGGCGCCGATCTTCTCCGCGCTGCCCAGCACGTACGTGTCCGCCGCCTGCCTGGCCAGGGCGCGCTTCATGGCGGCCTCGTCGGCGTCGTCGGTGGTCAACCCCAGATCGGGATGCACGCCGGTCACGCCGAGCAGGAAGAGGTCGGCGTTCAGCCCGCGTGCGGCCTCCGCGGCGGCGGCACCGCAGGCGACCATGGAGTGCTTGAACAGCCGGCCGCCGATCAGGTACACCTCCACGTCGTGATGCTCGGCCAGCGCGCTGGCCACGGTGGGGCTGTGCGTGATGACGGTGGCGCGCAGGTCGAGCGGCAGGGCGCGGACGACCGCGAGCGCGGTGGTGCCGCCGTCCAGGATCGCGGTGCTGCCCGGCCTGATCAGCGCCGCCGCGGCGGCGGCCACGCGCTGTTTGCCGGGCACCTCGACGCCCTGGCGGGTGGCGTAGTCGGCGATCGCGGGCGAGACGGGCAGCGCGCCGCCGTACACCCGCTGACACAAACCCGCCGCCGCCAGATCGCGCAGGTCGCGGCGGATGCTGTCCTCGGAGATGCCGAGTTCGGCGGCGAGGTCCTTGGCGACGATCCGGCCGTTCAGCTGGAGGCGTTCCAGGAGCAGCTCACGGCGTTGGGCGGCCAGCATGCACGCTTCTCCTTGTTTCTTCCGATTTTTTCCTATTATAGTTCCGCAACGTGATGATTCTGATCGCGGGTCCCTACCGTTCCGGCACGGGTGACGACCCCGCACTGATGGCGAACAATCTGGCCCGGCTGGAGGAGGCCGCATGGCCGATCTTCCGCAGCGGCCATGTCCCGATGATCGGCGAATGGGTGGCCCTGCCCGTCCTGCGCGGCGCGGGCGGCACCGGGCCGGCCGACCCGGTAGCCGAGCAGATCATGTACCCCACCGCGGAACGCTTGTTGCGGCACTGCGACGCGGTCCTGCGCCTGCCCGGGGCGTCGACCGGCGCGGATGAGGACGTGCGGATCGCCACCGAGCGCGGCCTGCCGGTTTACTACCGTGTCGAGGACATCCCTGGCTACCGGCCCGCCGCCTGACCGGCACCAGCGACGACGCCGAGCCTCACCACCGCCCTGAGGGCGATCACGATCGCGGACCGGTGACGAAGGGGAACACGTCGGCCACGGAGATGACGCGGGCGTAGTGGCGCTCAGCATGGCCGAACGGGGCACCGCGGGGGCGTCGCGGGGGCGTCGCGGCTGCCCAGGAGCACACCTCTGGCTCGGGCTACAGCCGGATGATGTTGTAGTGGTCGAGGCGGTCGACGGTCAGTCGCAATGTGCCGTACTGGCAGGAAAAGGCCGGCGACTTCGCGTGCGGAGACCGGCGAGACTCGACGTGGGCCGCCTCCACGGTGAACCTCGATTGGGGTGTGATGCCCTGGTCGTAGTTGTGCGCTCTGCTCCTTCAGGTAGCGGCGCTGCGACTGGAGAGACTTGGCGCCGTTGAGGTGGCCCTCCGCTACCGGCACGTAGTCGGCGCCTCGGAAGTCGGATGTCTGCTCGTCCGGGTTCCACGGGTGATTTGGTTGCGCCCGCTCCGCCGTGATCACGCGGAAGCGGGCGCTGGATGGTCTTCAGCCGTGGTGGGAGGAAGCCGACCATTACGGGGTCGGACGGTGGCCGGGGCTCAGGTGGCCGAGGATGAGGCGCGCCACTTCCTGCGGAGCCTCCAGGTGCATGTCGTGGCCGGTGGTCAGGTCGGCGAGGGAGAGCAGCGGAGTATGCGCGGCGGCTGTCTTCAGTTCGCGAGCAAAGCCGCGGACGTAGGCATCAAAGGCCACCGAGACGGCCGGGGGCAACATCGCACTCAGGTCCGAGCCGCTGGAGGAGACGACGAGAAGGGGACAGCGGGCCGCCCGGTAGACGGCGATGAGGTCGAGCGCGTCCATCTGCGCGATGAAGTGGGTCATCTCCGGATCGCCCGCCGTCTGTTCGGCGAGGAACGCGCGCATCGTGTGCTCAGCGCCGACCGGGTCGACTCCGTCGAAGGGCCCCGTGGGATTGGTATGCCCGTCCAGATTGACCGCGAGCGGGCACTCGGGATGCTCTGAGGCCCACAGGGCCGCGACGATGCCGCCCAGCGAGTGCCCGGCCACCGCCGGATGCTCCATGCCGTGATCGTTGATCGCCTCACCCACGGACTCGACGGCTCCGGCCCAAGACCACGAGCCCAGATCCGGCAAGTCGACCGCCACCGTGCGTAACCCCGCAGCCTCCAGCAGCGGCGCAGCGAGCCGCCAGTCCGTGGACCTCCGCCCACCGCCAGGCAACAGAAGAATCTCCGTCATCGTGGCACTTTCCCGGCCCGGCGGCCGCCACTGCAACCCGATTCCGTCCCTCGGCTGCTGCGGGCCGTGGTGTAGTGGCGAAGGCACTACGTCCCCGATCCGTGGTCGAGGAGGCGGGCTCCAAGTCGGCGATTCGCCGCTCTGGGAAACGGACGTTGGAGCGAGTGGCCTTGAGCCGTCCGTCGAGGACTCGGTTGCCGGCGGTGAGCTGGCGCACCCTTTGCTTGAGGCGGTGTTCCCGAAGCGGGCGGCTCGTGCCGGGGGCGCGCGGGATGGCCGCCGACGTTCGCCGCGACGATCCACCCCCGCTCCTGCCGGACTCCCTCTTCCGCCCTGATGGGCGGGTGTTCCTCAGCACGCTGGAGCAATCACCAGCGATACGGCAGCCCTGGTTGAGCCGCATCCATGCCCGGGTGAAAGCGCGTCCGTACATCGACCCGTTCTGGTAGACGTCCGGCTTCGAAGCTGAAGGAAGGAGTGGCGCGCTGGGCCCCTTCCAGGGGACAGGCGAACGGGAACTCGTCGCCTTTTTCGCCCCCCAAGCGGCTTGGCGGGACATTCCGGTCCAGACTCATCTGGACGGCGCTCTCTTGCGGAGGCCGGCAAGTGCCGGCTTGCCGCCCAGTTCGTTCCCGATTGGGGCGCCGCCGACATCGTCCGCACCACGCTCGCCCCGTTCCGGCGTCGCCAGCCGGCGTAGGGTGGCGGCCTATGGTAGATCTTTCTCCCGAGCCCGCATAGGCCGGAGTACTGACAACGCCTCTCTCGCTTGGGTTCGCTCACCCCAGGGCCATCTGACATGCCTCCTGGGGAGCATGGAGGTCCCCCGCTTCCATGGCGCCAGACATCCAGCTGTTCACCGCCTCGGCCCATCCCTTGAGACACCGGCCCCGAGAACACCGGTCACCCCACTCCGTAGTACTGCGCTGAGGGCAACCGTTGGCGGCTTCCACCAGGTAATAAGGGGAGCCGGTACGACGGAAAGGGCGCGGCTGATGCGAGACAAGGCGGAGTTCGTGGCGTACGTCGAGGCGCGCTCGCCGCGACTGTTACGCACCGCGTACCTGCTCTGCCGTGACTGGACGCAAGCAGAAGACCTGCTCCAAACCGCCCTGGTACGCGTATGGCGAGCCTGGGGCCGCGTCGGCGAGCACCCGGACGCCTACGTGACCCGCGTCCTGATCAACACCCACCTGTCCTGGCGACGCCGCCTCTGGCGACGCGAACTTCCCACGGAAGCGCCCCCCGACCACCCCGCACCGGACGACACGATCGGCATGACCGACGAACGGGCCGTGCTCTGGGCCGCCCTGGGACGCTTACCACCACGCCAGCGAGCCGTCCTGGTGCTGCGCTTCTTCGAGGACCTCCCCGAATCAACGGTGGCCGAGATCCTGAACTGCTCCATCGGCACCGTCAAGAGCCAGAGCAGCAAAGCGCTGGCCAAGCTGCGCATCGACCCTCAGATCGCGCCGCCGGCGGTGGCGTCCCGTACGGAAGGAGAGCTGGGATGACGCCCACCCTGCGCGACCTGCATGAGCTGTTCGACGACATGAGCGCCGCCGCGCCGGACAACCGCGGACGCATCACCCAGCTCGAACGCCGGATCCGCCGCGACACCCGCCACCGCGCCACCGGCACCGCCCTCGCAGCAGCCGCCGTAGTAGCGGCCGCCACCATGTTCGTCCCCACGGTCCTATCCCCCGGCCCAACCCCGCCGCACCGCGAGACGACCGCAGCCGTCGAACCGCCGGCCGGGCTGCCGATGCAGTTCACCTCCAACGACGGCTCCGCCTACCACCGCCTGGCGTTCGCCACCCTCACCAAAGAAGCGAAGAAGGCATCGCTCACCGTCCCGGTCTCCGGCAAGCCGCTGGAGGTGGCCGCACTATGTCCCAAGGACAACCCCACCCGCTTCGCTGGACCCGGGGTCCTCGTGAACGGCAAGCCGTCAAGCAGCTGGTTCCAGCAGTGCCTGACGGGTGAGCGGATGGCCTTGGAAGCAGTCAACGTGCCCAAGAGCGCCGACCATGTGACCATTACCTTCGACACCGCCAACGAGCCGTGCGCCCGCAAGCAGATCGAACCCTGCCAACCCGCCGACTGGCCCGTAGCGGTCTACGAGTACACACCACCGGCCCAGCCCGTCGAGCCGGCATCCATCGAAGACTTCCCCCGCACCCTGGGGACCTTGAAACTGGCCGGCCAGGCTTCGGGAGTGTGGCCCCGCACATCGTCCTTCAAACTGACGGTCACCAGCCCAGGCGGCTACTTCCGCGTCGAACACCGCTGCACGGGCGACCTGGCGGGCCGTCTCACCATCACGTACCGGATCGGCGACGAAGCCTCCCAAGGAGCATGGATCTGCACCCGGGGACGCCCGACCGAGACCAACGCCATGCTGTGGAGCAGGAAAGTCCCCGAAGGCGCCACGATCACCGTCTCGGGCAAGGTGAAGGTCCAGGCAGGGCACCCCAACCGCCAGGCCCGCTGGTCCGTAGCGGTCTACTCAAGCAAGATCGTCAAACTCGCCCACTGATGTTTCGAGCCGGAGCCGAGGCCGTACGGGTTGACCTCCTTGGGCTTGTCGTTCAGCCTCGCGCGCCACTCGGCCAGTGCCGCCAGGTCACCTTGGTGGGCCGAGAGGCTTTCCGCCTGGCCGGCGGCATACAGTGCCGCCATTACCATCACCTGCGGCGATGGCTACGCGACCGGCGCATCACACCGCCGGCTTACCGAATGAGATGACCTGTTAGTCGAGCGACCAATACGTCAGCTTCATTGGATTCAGCATCAACCACACGTTCGTGACGCACTCATCACTGACGTCGAAGGTGATTATTCCGTATCGATGCCCTTTGTCGCGAATAATGTAACCGAGACCGTCAGCTGTATCGCGTCGCTCAAGACGGAGGGCGGGCTGCTTGCGCATCACTCCCATGAACCACCGGGCTACGTGATCCGACCCACGGATGACCTGAGATGCGGCATTGACGAAGCCGCCGCCGTCTACTCGTAGTTCGACGTCTGGAGCCAACAAGCGGAGCAGATCCTCGATGTCTCCGCCGACAGTCGCGTCACGGAATGCCCGAACGACCTCATCATGCTGGCGTGGAGAGACCTGTGCGCGTCTTCCTCGTCGAACGTGGCGGCGTGCGGACGTTGCCAATTGCCTTGTTGCTGCGGCCGAACGACCTACGACACCAGCGATCTCGTCGAACGGGACCCCGAACACGTCATGCAGCACGAACGTCACTCGCTCCGCCGGGGTCATGGCCTCGAGGACCGTCAGCAATGCCATGCTGACGGCATCATCGAGGGTGACACGTTCAAGCGGATCAGCGGCAAACTGACGGGAATCCGGTGGCGCCTTCGCTGTGCCTGCGAAAAGGCCGGCGGGAACCGGCTCCGGTAGCCATTGCCCGACGTACGTCTCTCGCCGCGCACGCGCGGAACCCAGCAGGTCGAGTGAGATGCGGCTCGCAACTCGCATCAGCCATGCCGCAGGTGCGGCGATCTTGTCGCGTTCCTCGGGTTCGAGGCGGCACCACCTCGCATATGTCTCCTGCACGACGTCCTCGGCATCGGCCAAAGTGCCCACCATGCGAAACGCCAGCGACAGCAGACGATGTCGCTCCGCCATGACCGAATCGAGAGCCCGTGATTCATCACGCTCGGCTCCTCCGATCTCCGCTGATTCGGCAGGAGTGTCCTCCGGCATGGGGCAACCCTTCCCATTGGAGCGCGGCACGCCTGACCTATGTTCCGGCGGTCAGACGTTCCCGCCTTCCTTCATCATCGCATTCAGGCGGTGGGGATCCCTGCAATCGGGTACCGCACGGTGCCCGTCCGGTACGCGCCGCGCGGAACCATGGCCTCGAGAGGCTCCTGTCCGTCCACGGTCACCACCTCACGATGGTCTCCGCGATGAGCCAGAGTGGCACGGAAGAGGTCGTCGTGGTAGAAGCGGTCAGGTCCAGCGATCTCGACCACACTTCCCGGCTCCAGCGTCGTGACAGCCTCGGCGAGCAGATCGACGACTTCGTCCAGCTCGACGGGCTGGATGAATGACCTCGGAGCCAGCACCTTTCCGTCCACGGTGTGCTGGTCGATGAGGACGGGAACGTAGCTGTGGAACTGAGTGGCCCGGATGATGGTGGCGGGGATCGAAGCGGATCGCACGGCCTTCTCCTGCGCCACTTTGCCGAGGTAGTAGCCGATGTCAGATGCGTCCCCCTCTCCGACGCCGACGATGGAGAGCACGATGTGATGACGCACACCCGCGCGCTTGCCCTCCGCGGTCAGGTTGTTGATCGCTCCCTCGAAGAACGAGATCGCCCCCTCCGCATCGAAGCGGGGGGTGTTGAGGACGTTCACGATGGTGTCGACTCCGACCAGAGCCTCGGCGAGCCCCTTGCCCGAGATCACGTCGATTCCGTCCTCAAGTCCTCCTGGGACCGCCTCGATGCCCCTAGCCTCCAGGTCGCCGGCGAGGCGGGACCCCACACGGCCGCGCCCACCAGCGATGAAAACCTTCATTTCCGCACTCCGTTCTGGGGGCACCAGTCGCCGCCCTCTCCAACATGACGACGCAGGCCGGGCAAATGTGAGGCTCCGCAGCAGCAGGGAGCCCACATGAGCAGGGGCGATGCGCGCCATGAGCGACGTCAGGGTGCTCAGGCGTCGCGCCGGAGCAGGTTCTTCGCGGACTGCACGAAGTGGGCCACCAGCGGGTTCCGGTCGTCGTTCCGGGTGACGACGACCACCTGGCAGGGCTCGATCCCCTCGACGGGGACGGTGGTGAGGTCGTCCCGAAGGGCGGGGCGCGGGTCGTCGGCGGGTACGAGAGCGATGGCCCTGCCGTCGGCGACGGCTTCGAGCTTGTCCTCGAACGTGTCGACGATCATGGGGCCGAGCGGGGCCGGGTCGCCGTTCGGACGGGGGTCGAGCCGCCAGAACCCGGTCCACAGCGCGGCCATGCCGGCGCAGGCCACGAGGGGCTCGTCGGCGAAGTCCGCGGCGGTGACCGACTCCTTGCCGGCCAGCGGGTGGGTGGCGGGCAGGAGGAGCGCGCGGGGTTCGTCGTACAGGACGGTCACGCGCAGGCCGTCGGTCGGGATGGGCAGCGGCGTCCGGGCGACGAGCGCGTCGACCCGGCGCTCGGGCAGGGCGGCGGTCTCGTCCCAGTCCAGGTGGCGGGTGCGGACGTGGGCGCCGGGATGGCGGCGGCGCAGGTCTCGTACCGCGGGCGAGATGACGAGGTCCTCGACGTAGCCGATCGTGATCGTACGCGGCGGGGCGGCGGAGCGGGCGGTGAGCGCCGCCTGCTGGGCAGCGTGCACAAGCGCCTGCGCCTTCGGAAGGAAGGCCGCGCCCGCCACGGTGAGGCGGCTGCCCTGAGGAGTGCGCTCCAGCAGCCGCACGCCGAGCACGTCCTCCAGCCGCTGGATCTGCCGGCTCAGCGACGGCTGGGCCAGGTGCAGTGCCGCGGCCGCGCGGGCGAAGTTGAGGTGCTCGGCCACGACCGTGAAGTAGCGCACCAACCGCAGGTCGAGATCGATGGCGGGCTGCGACGACACTCCTGTTTCGGACACGTCATCACCGTATCCGTTATGCGGATCCTGCATGACGAGGTGCGGAACAGGTCTTGGACGCCCAGGTGAGAGCGGCGGTTGACTGAGGGACGTCCCGCTGAGGACGAGAACCGGTAACCCGAATACATCTGAAAGGGCTGTCCGATATGGGCAAGTACGAGGGCAAGAATGTTGTGATCACCGGCGGCGGCAGCGGGTTCGGCCTGGCCACCGCGCGGCTGCTGGTGGCCGAGGGCGCGCGGGTCCTGATCACCGGGCGTACCCAGGCCACCTTGGACGCCGCCACTGAGGAGCTCGGCGACGGCGCGATCGCCGTCCGCAGCGACGCGGCCTCCCTCCCCGACATCGACGCGCTGGCCGAACGGGTGAAGGCCGAGTTCGGCACCGTCGACGCCGTGTTCGCCAACGCCGGCGTCAACGGTTTCGCCCCCTTCGAGGCGACCGGCGAAGAGCTGTTCGACGAGTTGATGGCCATCAACGCCAAGGGGCCGTACTTCACGGTGCAGAAGCTCGCCCCGCTGATGGCCGAGGGCGGCGGCGTCGTGCTCACCACCTCGGTCGCCAACGTGCTCGGCCTGCCCATGCTCAGCGCGTACGCCGCCACCAAGGCCGCACTGCGCTCCATGACCCGCAGCCTGGCCCGCGAACTCCTGCCCAGCCGCATCCGCGTCAACGCGGTCAGCCCCGGCCCGATCGACAGCGGCATCCTGGAGAAGTCGATGCCCAAGGAGGCGGCCGACCAGACCAAGGCGCAGATGGCCGCCGACAACCCCATGCTCCGCATGGGCACACCGTCCGAGGTCGCCAAGGCGGTCGTGTTCCTCGCCTTCGAGGCCACCTTCACCACCGGGGCCGAACTCCCCGTGGACGGCGGCGGCTCCCAGCTCTGAACGCGGCCCGGCGTCCTGCAGCAGCCGGGGGCCTGCGTGGCTTCGTCGTGCCGCCGGGATCGGTGTACGAATGCCGGTTCCGGCACCGTCGTAGCCGCTGCCGGCGAGGGTGGGCAGGCGCGCGCAAGGCACTGAACAGCGCCTGGGGTGGTGACGGCCGCATGCCGTCCTCACAGTCCGATCGCTCCGTCGATCCGTTCACGGAGCAGGTCGGCATGGCCGTTGTGCCGGGCGTACTCCTCGATCATGTGGATGAGCACCCAGCGCAGCGACACCCGTCCGCGCCACTCGTCGTGGCCCTCCAGGTTCAGGTCGGGTGCGTCGGCCGTGAACGCGTCGGCGAACGCCACCTCGCTGCGCCATGCTTCCCATGCCTCCGCGACGACCCGCCGATCGGGCACCGCGCCGTCGAAGTCCTCATCGGGCCGCGCGGCCGAGGAGAAGAGATGCGGTGCGTCCTGGCCGGCCAGGACGCGCCGGAACCAGCGACGTTCCACATCGGCCAGGTGGCGGACCAGCCCCAGCAGTGAGAGGGTGGAGGGCTTGACCGACCGGCGGGACAGTTCGGTGTCCAGGCCGGAGCATTTCACCTCCAGGGTCGAACGTTGCGCTCGCAGGAAGTCCGTGAGCATGCGCCGCTCGTCGCCCGTGGTGAGGGTGTCGAACCGGCGGTCATCGGCCGTGGGGAACATCTCGGCTCGCCGCCGCCGACCGTCCGCGTCGGGGAGAAGCGGGCCCTGATCGTGCCGCTTCGCGTCCTGCGAACGGTGAGGAAGGTGTTCGGTCACCGCCGTGACACGGTCGCGTGGACCGGACACCGCGACGGCGACCTGGTCGCTCTGCTCGCCCGAGGTCGCCGCCGGCGCGGCGAGATGGTCGTCGCGGTCGAGGGCCTGCCGGTCGAGACCTCCGGTGATCAGCTCGTCTCCCGGGCGCGCCGTGGCGTACAGCTCGCGCGGGTGCTCTGGTGTGGCGCGCAGGACGGACACCGGGCGCGGGCTCGGGCCGGGGGCCAGGTCACCTGGGACGTCCATGGCGTCAGGCGTCGAAAGATCGGGCGGCAGCCGGCGGCCATGCTGAGCCCGAGCACGGCCGCCGGGCACGTCGCCGAACGCGGCGGCCCGCGCGTGTTCCTGGCACCGCGTTTCGTGGTCTTCGGTCCAGCCGTACCACTCGCCCATCCGCTGGAACTCGCGGGCGATCGTGGTGCCGGAGGTGGTGCGGGCGTCGGTGGAGACGGTGACGGCCAGCCCCTCGGCCAGCAGGCGGTCAGCGGGATGGGCGGCGGGATGGGCGGCAGGATGGGCGGCGGCCTCGCGTACCGCCCCGGTCTGCAGGTTGCTGGTCGGGCACATCTCCAGGGCGACGCCGTCCCGCCTGAGCCGGTCGAGCAGGGCGGGGTCGTCCGCCGCCCGCACTCCATGGCCGATGCGCGCGGCGCCGAGCACGTCGAGCGCCTCCCACACGCTCTCCGGCCCGGCCGCCTCGCCCGCGTGCACGGTGACGGGGAGCCCGGCGGCGTGCGCGGCGGCGAACGCCGGCAGGTGCGGCGCGCCGGGGCGGCTCTCGTCGCCGGCCAGGTCCACGCCGGCGACCGATCCTCGGTGGCGCAGCGCGGCGGCCACGACCCGCTCACTGACCTCCGGCGGCTGCTGGCGCAGGCAGCACAGGAGGAGCGCACAGTGGACGCCCGTCTGCTCCGATCCGGCCGCCAGGCCGTCGGCCACCGCCTCGACCGCCTCGTCGAGGGTCATCCCCCGCTCGCCGTGCAGCTGCGGCGCGAACCTGGCCTCGCCGTACACGACTCCGTCGGCGTGCCAGTCGTGCACCAGCTCCAGCGCCGCCCGGCGCAGCGCCTCGGGGGTCTGCAGCACCCGCAGGACCGGGTCGAGGTAGGTGAGGTAGGTCATCAGGTCGCCGCACTCGCGCGGGGCCACCACCAGCGACTCGACCGGCCCGCCCAGCGTGATGCCCTGCTGCGCGGCCAGCTCGGCGACCGTGGCGGGCCGTACCGAACCGTCGAGATGGCAGTGCAGTTCGTAACGGCCGATCATGCGTGTGCCTCCTCCGGCGCCAGCAGGCCGAACAACAGGTCCTTGAAGCTCTTTTCGTGCACGCGGCGGACGAGGGTGACGTTGGGCGGCGGGCCGGTCAGCCGCCGGTCGACCATGGTCTGGCCCCGGGCCTCGTCCCCGAGCGCGATCCGTACGTGCGCCGTCTCCCGCTCGGCCACCAGGCCGGGGCGCAGCGCCACCGCCATGGCCACCGGGTCGGGCAGGTCGTAACCGGAGAGCCCGGTCACCCGGGCGGCCCACTCGGTCACCTTGCGGTTGATGCGGTGAGTGAAACCGGCCAGCGGGGAGTTCAGGGCGATCAGCCGTTCCTGGTCGGCCGGCGTCATCACCGCGTCGCGCCGCGAGACGTCCCAGCCGATCCAGGTGACCCGGCCGGGATCGGCCGCCGCGAGGACGACGTGCGCGGCCTCGGGGTCCGCCCAGACGTTGAACTCCGCCGTCGCGCTGATGTTGCCGACCGCGTCGGGCGCGCCGGCCATGCAGTACACCTGCTGGTAGCGGCCCAGCAGGTCGCGGTCGCGCAGCAGCGCGGCGGCCAGATTGGTCAGCGGCCCGAGGGTGACCAGCGTGTACTCGCCCGGTCGCGCGTGGGCCCGGTCGAGCAGCACGTCGACGGCGTGCCCGGCATGGGGATGGCGGGCGGGGCCGGGCAGGCCGAGATCACCCATCCCGTCGTCGCCGTGCACCGGCTGCGCGGTGGACAGCGGGCGCACCATCGGGCGGTCGCAGCCCTCGAACACCGGCACGCCGTCCATCCCGGCGACTTCCAGGGTGAGCAGCGCGTTGCGGGTGGCCTGCCGCAGCGGGACGTTGCCCGCGACGGTCGTCACCGCCTCCAGCTCGGCGCGCCTGTCGCGCGCGGCGAGCAGCAGCGCCACGGCGTCGTCGGACGCGGTGTCGGTGTCCACGATCAGTTTCATCACGGCTCCGTGGAGGGAAACGGACTTTCTAAACGTTTAGATTCAGTGTCGGGTGCAACGATGGTGGCCGCGCACGTGAGCTGTCAAGAAGGGAGCGGGTATGGCGGTGACGATGGCCGACGTGGCCCGCCGCGCCGGAACCTCGATCGCGGTGGTGAGCTACGTCGTGAACGGCGGGCCGCGGCCGGTCGCGGCGCGCACGCGGGAACGTGTCCTCGCCGCCGCGGCAGAGCTCGGATACCGGCACAACCGGGTGGCCGCCGCGCTGCGCTCCGGCTCCTCCGGCCTGGTCGGCGTCGTGCTTCCCGACACGGTCAACCCCTACTTCGCGGCCCTCGGCCAGCGGCTGGAGGAGGCCCTCACCGCCTCCGGCAAGCTGATGGTCGTGGCGAACTCGGGCTACGACGGGCGGCGCCAGGCCGCCGTGATCGACGCCCTGCTGGGCGCGCAGGTCGACGGCCTGATCGTCGTCTCGACCCCGGGCGCCGGCGACCCGGCCGGCCTCGCGGCCGAGAGCGGCGTCCCGCTCGTGCACGTCCACCATCGGCCGCCCGGCTCGGACACCACGCTCGTGGCCGCCGACAACGCCGCCGGGGTCGCCGCGGCGGTCGCCCACCTGCGCGAGCACGGGCACGACCGGGTCGACTTCCTGGCCGGCCCCACCGACGAGGGACCCGTGGGCGACCGCGTCGCGGCCTGGCGAGCGACCGGCGTGCCGGGCGAGCTGCTGCGTTCCGAGTACGGCCGGGCCGCCGCCGCCCGCCTCGTGGCCGGGCTGGAGGCCGTGCCGCGGGCGCTGGTCGCGGCGACCGACGAACAGGCCGTCGGCGTGCTCGCCGGCTGCGGCGCGGCGAGCATCGAGGTGCCTGGCAGGCTCGCTCTGATCAGCTGCGACGGCAGCTCGGAGACCGCGTTCACCGTGCCGCCGCTCACCACGGTGGAACAGCCGCTCGCCGAGATGGCCCGCCGGGCCGTACGCCACCTGCTCGGCGAACCCGCGCCTGACACCCCTCCGGCGGCCACGCTCGCGATCCGGCGGAGCTGCGGCTGTTCCCACCCGGGCTTCTCCGGGCTCGGGGCGACGGACACCGAGCTGGAGGCGGCGCCCCCGGTGGTCGCGCGCGATGCCGGTCTACGCGGACCGGAACCGGACGGGCAGCGCAGGTAGCCAGGCCACGTCGGCCATCGTCAGCGCCATACCCGCTCCCTCCTTGACAGCCCACGTGCGCGACCATCATCGTTGCACCTGATCTAAACGTTTAGAACGCTTCGAAGCCCATGCCGGCCGCCTACCAAGACACGCTCCAACACCCCGAAAGAAGCCCCATGCACATCGCACCCCATCTGCACCGCCTGGGTAACGATCTCGTGGCGTGCTACCTCGTCGACACCCCCCAAGGCATCACGCTCATCGACGCGGGACTGCCCGGCCACTGGCGGGACCTGCAGCGCGAACTCCGCTCCCTGGGCAAGTCCGTCGGCGACATCCGCGGACTCGTCCTGACCCACGGCGACTCCGACCACATCGGCTTCGCCGAACGCCTGCGAAGCGCACACGGCGTACCGGTGTTCGTGCATGCCGCCGACGCCGTCCGCACCCGTACGGGAGACAAGCCCAAGGTCGCGTTCGGCCCCATGCGCCTCGGGCCGACGCTTGGATTCTTCGGTTACTCCCTCCGCAAGAACGGTCTGCGCACCCGCTACGTCGGCGAAGTCACCGAGATCGGCGATGGCGACGTCCTGGACCTGCCGGGCAATCCGGTGATCGTGGGCATGCCAGGCCACTCTCCGGGAAGCGTGGCGGTGCACGTCCCGCTCGCCGAAGCGGTCTTCGTCGGCGACGCCCTCACCACGCGGCACGTCCTCACCGGGCGCGAAGGCCCCCAGCCCGCGCCCTTCACCGACGACCCGGCCGAAGCACTCTCCTCCCTCGACCGGATCGCCGGGCTGCCGGCATCCTGGGTGCTCCCCGGCCATGGCGCCCCCTGGCGCACCTCACCCTCCCAGGTGAGCAAGGCGGTCAGAAACGGCTGAGAGGCCCAAGGGCCGGTATCCCCATGCAAGGCTGCGCCGCCTGACAGCTCCTGACCGCCGTCTCAGGAGGCCTTCCACGTGACGGGCTCGGCGCCCTCGGCGGTGGAGGAGAAGGTGACGGTGACGGGCTTGTCGCCCTTGTCGACGAGGTACACGCCGCACTGCTGCACGCTCTTGCCGGGCTGCACCATGCCGTACGGCTGGGAGGACGGGCAGCCCTTGGGGCCGTTGCTGCCGATCGCGATGAGGGTGAGCTTGCGCAGGGTCTGTCCGCTTTCGGTACGCAGGAAGACCGCGTCGTCCATGCCCGGGTACAGCTTGGACTTACCGTTGTTGCGGTACGCGAGCGTGACGAAGTACACCGAGGCGGCTTTCTGCCTGGCGTTCAGCTTGTAGCCGGCGAGCGCGCCGGCGCCGGCCCTGCGCACGCTCTTCAGCGTGACGGTCAGCGGCACGTCCTTGTCGTCGGTGTCCTTCCACGTCACCTTGGCCGGCTTGCCCGCGGCCAGCACGCCGCCGCCGAGGTCGCCGCCCTCCACCTTCCACGTCCTGGTGACGGACTCGTCGCTGTAGGAGACGGTGGCGGGCTTGGCGTCCTCGGGCAGCAGCACGACCCGGCACTCGGTCGCCGCCTGGCCGGCCGTCAAGCTTTCCGGCGCCTTCGTGGCGATGCACGTCTCCAGCGGTCCGGTGCCGGGCGTGGCCAGCGGGTTGCCGCTGAAGAACTGGACGGCCTTTCCGGCGGTGCCGTCGGCGAGCGCCACGCGGAAGTTCCTGACGGCCATGGAGGGCTCGACCGCGCCGGTACCGGCGTTGGTGATCGACACGGTGAGGTAGTGCGGCACCATCCCGCGCATGTCGTCGTCGAGCCGCACCCCGTCGAGGTCGCTCGCCGAGCCGCGCGTGAGCCGGGTCGGGTTGAGCGTCAGCTTGTGCACCTTTTCGTCGCGGTCGGTGTAGTTCACGCGACGCGGGGCGGTGTCGAGCGTCAGCGGCGTACCGGGGGACGCGGGCTTGTCCGCCGCCTGCGTCTTGTCCGCCGTCTTCGGCTTCTCAACGCCGGCGCCGGCGCCGGCGCCTCCACAGCCGGCCAGGAGCAGTGCGAGAACGCCCGCTCCTGCGATGGTGCTGATCCGTCGGCTGACGCGCTGCACTACGAACCCCCGTCGTTCCAGACTCCTGTTGCGAAAAACCACCTTAGAGGTGACACGCACCAGTCCTCCGGCCGGTGCGGATACCGCCTATGGGGCATGCTGGGCGTTCGCCGGTGCCGGGCCGGCCACGGCCGTGACTACGCTGGAGCGGTGTCCCCCGACGCGGCACTGCTCCGTTCGCCGGGACTGCCTCGATGCCCCGGGAGATGGTGATGAGCGCGACCGGTGATGTCGTCTTCGCTGTGTCCGACGGTGTTCTGCTGCTCGATGTGGCCGGGCCTGTCCAGGTGTTCGACAGCGCGGGTGGGTATCGGGTGCGGCTGGCCTCGGTGGACGGGCGGGCCGTACGCACCGATGTCGGCGTCTCGCTGGGCGTCGATCTCGCGCTGTCCGAGGTGGGCGGTGACGTGGACACCTTGGTGGTGCCGGGTTATCCGCGGGATGAGTTCGCCGGAGTTGTGCCGGGGTTGGTGGACGGCGTACGGCGGGTGGCGGCTGGTGCGCGGCGGGTGGTTTCGGTGTGTACGGGGGCGTTCGTCCTGGCGCAGGCGGGGTTACTCGATGGGCGGCGGGCCACGACGCACTGGCAGGCATGTGCGGCGCTGGCGGAGATGTATCCCGGGGTGCGGGTGGAGCCTGACGCCATCTACGTGCGGGATGGGCCGGTCGTCACCTCAGCGGGGGTGACCGCCGGGATTGACGTCGCTCTCGCGCTCGTCGGGGAGGATCGGGGTGAGGATCGGGCTCGTGCGGTCGCGAAGTACCTGGTCGTGTTCCTGCAGCGTCCCGGTGGACAGTCCCAGTTCCGTGCCCGCGACGCCGCCGGCGGGCCGCGTTCTGCGACGCTGCGCCGGGCGCTGGACCTCGTGGCCGCTGACCCGTCCGGCGATCACCGCCTCGCCACGATGGCCGGCGCGCTCGCCGTCAGCGAGCGCCACCTGAGCCGGCTGTTCCGACGGGAGCTGGCGATGACGTGCGGTCAGTTCGTCGAACGCCTCCGGGTCGAAGCGGCGCAGGCTCTCCTGGAGTCCGGCGAAGAAGCGGTGCCGGCCGTCGCCCGTGCCTGCGGTTTCGGCTCGGCCGAGACGATGCGGCGGGCGTTCCTGCGGGTGCTCGGCGTCTCGCCGTCGGCCTACCGGCATCGCTTTCGGCTCGCCGGCCAGAGAACCGCGCCATGGCGACCGGTCAGGTGACGTACGTGAGGATGATGAGGCCGAGGCCCAGCGGCACGTCGAGGAAGATGCAGGCTTCGGCCAGCGACGGCGCCACGACCAGCTTGCGGCGGAGGTGGATCACGTCCCAGATCGCGTGGCTCGCGAGTGCGAGGCCGGCCACGATCACGCCTGCCTGAGGTGCGATGAACACCGCGATCACGGCGGCACCGCCGAATCCGGCCACGGCGAGCGCCTGAGCGAGGAGCGCGGGCCGTGACACGCGCAGGGCAAGGCCGACGACCACCAGGACGACGGCCGTGCCGCCGAGGCCGGCCCACCAAGGTGTTCCGATCAGCTCGCTGACGACGACGACCAGGCTGGCGCCGAGGACGGCCGGCCACACGGTCCAGGGCCTGCCCAGCGCCGCCGCGGCGAGGTAGCACACGGCGGCGACGGCCAGCGTGATCGCCAGGGACTCCTCGTTGCTGCCGGTCACCAGGGACAGGATGGCGACCGCCAGTCCCAGTGCGGTGGGCCAGCGATGCAGGACGAAGTGCCGGCGGCCGGCCGTCGGCGAAGGGGCGCTCATGACGGGGAGAGTACGAGAGCGCGATGCGACCGTGAACAGAATGACCGGAGACATGGAATTGATGGCCGTAAGCGTGGAATACGACCATTGGTGGTGCCGCATAGGTGGGTGAACGACTCCCCTGGCTGACCGGTCGCAGAGCTTTGTCGGTCGGTGCCGCCATACTCGCCGCTGTCGATCACGATGAGGCAGGGCGGTGGGAGCGGTATGGGCGTGGAGCGCAGGCTGACGTTCGTGGGCGGGGGTTCGGCCAAGTTCTGGGAGGTGCGGCAGGACGGGGCGGAGCTGCACATCCGGTACGGGCGGATCGGCGCGGCCGGGCAGACCCAGGTCAAGTCGTTCGACACGGACGCCACCGCTGCAGCGGCCGCGGAGAAGCTGGTGGCGGAGAAGGCGCGTAAGGGCTACACGGAGGACGAAACGCCGCAGGCGACCGGCGGCGGCGGCGCGGATGAGGACCGGCTGACGTGGCCGGTTGCCTGGTTGCGCGCTCTCCACCCCCGCCGCGGCGGAACGAAGGTCGCCGTGCCGGGGCCGGATGCGAGCGCGCCCCAGAAGCTGGCCGCCGAGCTGGGCGAGCACCGGAAGGCGCTCGCCGGCATGGTGGCGACGTGCCAGGACCCCGAGCTCGCGGCTGCGGGCGCGGCGTACCTGGCGGGAGATCCGGGCGGCACGCCGCTGGGTGCGGCGGTGGTCGCGACGGCGATGGCCGCGACCCTCTCCTACAGCGAGCGCGAGAAGCTGTCCCTGTTCGCCGATGCCTGGCTGGCCGGACGCGGCCTGGCGTTCGCGGCGGTGGCCGTGACCGAGCTGGCCTCACTGGAGTACGCCTACCACGGGGCCACCCTGCAGATCCGGCAGGTGCCCAGCGGCGCGGCCCCCGACAGGTGGTACGGCGGGAACGCCACGGAGCGGATCGACGCCCGGGTCCGCGCCGTCCTGGCCACCGTGCCCGACACCGAGTACGCCGAGGTCGTCGCGGCGCTGGCGGTGAGCAGGGAGAGCGGGCTCCATCACCGCGTGGCCGCCTCCTACCTGGCGCCCACCGAGACCGGCTGGGTGACGGCCGACTGCACCGAAGTGCGCCAGAACCTCCCGGCCCTCGCCCCACGCCTGCTCCCCGCCATCAGCACACCGGAGCAGGCCGAGCTGATCAAAGACCTCGTGCCGCCCTACTCCGTGGGGGACGACCTCGCCCTGCCCGTCACGGTCATCGACGGCATGGGGGAGGCGGCCGTGCCGCTGCTGGCCTTCTGGACGGCCGGCTTCCACGGCACGGACACCAGGAAGCGGCTGCTGGGCGTGCTCGCGGAGCTGCCGTACGACCCGGCGATGCGGGCGCTCCTCGGCCATGTCGAGCAGACGTACGTGCAGCCGGCCTTCCTGCGCGCCGCCGCCCGCTTCCCGCGCCGCGCGATGCGGCTGCTGCCCGAGTACGACGGCAAGATCGTGGACCTGCTGCTGCGCACCCACGTGGCCACCCATCCCGACCTGGCGGACGAGCGCCTCAAGAAGCTCGTGGACACCACCGCCGCTCCGCGGGAGGCCCTGCCCGAGGTGCTGGTCAGCCCGCCCTGGACCCGGGAGCGCAGAGCCCTTGAAACGGTCGTGGTCAACGGCCTCACGTGCACCGACGCGCCGGCCCTCGTGTGGGCGCCGGGCGAGCAGGACAGCTGGC
Organism: Nonomuraea sp. NPDC049419; assembly: GCF_040676995.1. Taxonomy (NCBI): domain Bacteria; kingdom Bacillati; phylum Actinomycetota; class Actinomycetes; order Streptosporangiales; family Streptosporangiaceae; genus Nonomuraea; species Nonomuraea sp. NPDC049419. The sequence goes on from NZ_JBFAQB010000014.1 coordinate 87,895, forward strand.
GGGCGAGAACGAACAACACCTCATGGGACCGGCACCGGAGCTGGAAGGACATAGCACGCAATATCGCCAAGGGCGCGGACGGCTACTGGGCCGACGAGATCGCCCTGTTCGTCGCGGGGCCGGAGGACATGGCCGCCCCGCTGATCGAGCAGTGGCGTCCCGGCGACCTGTGGGGCGCGGGCGACTGGATGCCGACGGTGGTGGCCAGGTTCGGGACGGCGGCGCTGCCCATGGTGCTCGACAGCGCCCGCCGCGCGCCCAGCTCGCTCGCCGCGTCGCTGCTGCCGTTCGCCGCGCCTGAGGTCGCCGTGCTGATGGCCGGTTGGCTGAGCCGCCTGAAGTCCGTACGCATGACCGCCCTGGCCTGGCTGCACCGCCACCCGGCGGCGGCCGCCAGAGCGTTGATCCCGCCGGCTCTCGGCAAGCCGGGCACCGCCAGGCAGCGGGCTGAGCAGGCACTGGTGACGCTGGTCGCGACCGGCCACCGGGACGCCGTGGCCGAGGCCGCCACAGGCTATGGACCGGCCGCCGAAGCCGCGATCGCCGGCCTGCTCGTGACCGACCCGCTCGACGTGCTGCCGGCCACGATGCCGAAGCTGCCCGAGTGGACGGAGGTCGCGATCATGACCCCGATCCACCTGCGCGGCGGCGCGGGCGCGCTGCCCGCCGAGGCGGTCCGGCACCTGATGACGATGCTGGCGATCTCCAAGCTCGGCGAGCCGTACGCCGGGCTGGCCGTGGTCAAGGAGACCTGCGAGGGCCGTAGCCTCGCCGAGTTCGCCTGGGGCCTGTTCCAGCGCTGGCAGGGGGCCGGATATCCGTCCACGGAGAAGTGGGTGATGCACGCGCAGGCGCTGCTCGGCGACGACGAGACCGTACGCCGGCTGACCCCGCTGATCAGGGCCTGGCCCGGCGAGAACGGGCACGCGCGCGCGGTCACCGGCCTCGACCTGCTGGCTTCCATCGGCTCCGAGGTCGCGCTGATGCATTTGCACGGGCTCGCGGAGAAGGGCAAGTTCGCCGGGCTCAAGAACCGGGCCAAGCTCAAGATGGAGGAGGTCGCCGCCGAGCTCGGCCTGACACCGCAGGAGCTGGCCGACCGGCTGGTGCCCGGCTTCGGGCTGTCCGACGACGGCAGCCTGACCCTCGACTACGGGCGCAGGCAGTTCGTGGTGGGCTTCGACGAGCAGCTCAAGCCCTACGTCACGGACGCGGCCGGCAAGCGGCTGAAGAACCTCCCCAAGCCGGGCGTCAACGACGATCAGAAGCTCGCGCCCGCCGCCTACCGCCGCTTCGCGGGGCTCAAGAAGGACGTGCGCTCGGTGGCGGGTGACACCATCCACCGCCTGGAGCAGGCGATGGTGGACCGGCGCCGCTGGAGCGCCGCCGACTTCGGAAGGCTGCTCGTCGGCCACCCGCTGCTGTGGCACATCGTCCGGCGGCTCGTCTGGGGCACGTACGACCCGTCGGGCCGGCTCACCGGCACCCTGCGGGTGGCCGAGGACCGCAGCTTCGCCGACGTGAACGACGACGCGCTGCCGCTCCCCCAGGACGCCCTCGTCGGCGTGGTGCACCCGCTGGAGCTGGGCGACGACCTGGCCGCGTGGGCGGAGGTGTTCGCCGACTACGAGATCCTGCAGCCGTTCCAGCAGCTGGACAGGGAGACGTACGAGCCGGACCCGAAGCTGATCGCCGAGATCGAGGCCGCGAAGGTCCCCACCCGCGCGGTGATCGGCCTGGAGCGGCGCGGCTGGCGGCGTGGCGCGCCCCAGGACGCCGGCTGGCAGTTCTGGATCGAGCGGGACGTACCGGGCGGCAGGATCATCACGATCAGCTTCGATCCCGGCATCGTGGTCGGCCACCCCGACTTCGCAGAAGAGCAGACCCTGATGACGCCGGGCTTCGACGACCTCGACCCGATCACCGCCTCCGAGATCCTCCGCGACCTGAAGGACATCGCCCGATGAACGCCCAGCGGCCTCCCGCCGAGCTCCGCTACGCCGACGAGCTGGCCAGGCTGCGGGAGCACGACACCGGCGACCGGCCGCCCGGCTGGGCGCTCAGCCTGCGGGCCGCCCGCCGGTTCGTCCTCGGGGACGAGACGCTGGGCGTCAGCCGCAAGTTCGTGGGCGATCCTTCGCTGATCGACCGGTCTCTGGTGTCGCTCGCGACCAACCGCGGGCTGATGCTGGTGGGCGAGCCGGGCACGGCGAAGTCGCTGCTTTCGGAGCTGCTCGCCGCGGCCGTGAGCGGCACCTCGACGCTCACCATCCAGGGCGGCGCGGCCACCACCGAGGACCAGATCAAATACTCCTGGAACTACGCGCTGCTGGTCGCCGAGGGCCCCTCCCCCCGGTCGCTGGTGCCCGCGCCGCTGCTGCGCGGCATGGCCGAGGGCAAGGTGGTGCGGTTCGAGGAGATCACCCGCTGCCCGCTGGAGGTGCAGGACTGCCTGCTGTCACCGCTGTCCGACCGGGTGCTCGCCGTGCCGGAGCTGAGCGGTCCCGAGTCGATGGTGTACGCGCGGGAGGGGTTCACGGTCATCGCGACCGCCAACACCCGCGACCGGGGCGTCAACGAGATGAGCGCCGCGCTCAAGCGCCGCTTCACCTTCGAGACCGTCTTCCCGATCGCCGACTTCGCGACCGAGCTGGCGCTGGTGGAGGCGGAGGCGACGGCGCTGCTCAAGCGCTCGGGCGTCACCGCGCCGCCGCGCCGCGACGTGCTGGAGGTGCTGGTCACCGCCTTCCGTGAGCTGCGCCAGGGGCAGACGGCGCGTGGCGACACCACCGATCGGCTGTCGGGGGTGATGAGCACCGCGGAGGCCGTGTCGGTCGCTCATGCGGTCGGGCTGCGCGGCTGGTTCCTGCGCGGCGAGCCGGGCACCGCCGCCGACCTGGTCTCCTGCCTCGCCGGCACGGCCGCCAAGGACAGCCCGGACGATCTGGCCAAGCTCCGCAGATACCTGGAGCGCAGGCGGCACGGCGACCAGTGGCAGGCCCTGTACGAGGCCCGCCACCTCCTGCCGGGCTGACGCGATGGGGGTCGTCTTCCTGGGCGTGCGGCACCACAGTCCCGCCTGCGCCCGGCTGGCCGCCGAGACCATTCATGCCGTACGTCCCGCGTACGTGCTGGTCGAAGGCCCGGCCGAGATGAACGATCGGATGGACGAGCTGCTGCTCGGCCACGACCTGCCGATCGCCGTCCACACCGGCTACCGCGACCACGAGCGGCGCCACAGCTCGTGGACCCCGCTGTGCGACTACTCCCCCGAATGGGCCGCGCTGAGCGCGGGCCGAGAAACCGGCGCCGAGCTGCGCTTCATCGACCTGCCCGCCTGGCACCCCGCGCTCGCGGACCTCGCCAACCGGTACGCCGACGCCCGCTACGACGAGGTGACGGACAAGCTCTGCCGGGCCTTCGATGTGGACAACGCGGACGCCTTGTGGGACCACCTCTTCGAGGTCGCACCGGCCGACGGACTGGCCGAACGGCTGGCCACGTACTTCGACCTCGTCCGCGGCGACGCCGAGGCCGGTCCTGACGACGCCGCGCGCGAGGCGTACATGGCGCACTGGGTCCGCGCGGCCGCGTGGGAGGCGGGCGAGCGGCCGGTGGTCGTGGTCACGGGCGGGTTCCATCGTCCCGCGCTGATCCGGCTGGCCGCGCGGGGCGAGCGGAGCTGGCCGGAGGTGCCACGGCCGCCCGAGGGCGCGGTGGCCGGCAGCTATCTGGTGCCGTACGCGTTCCGCCGGCTGGACGCCTTCGACGGCTACCAGGCGGGCATGCCGTCGCCCGGCTACTACCAGGACCTGTGGGAGCACGGCCCCGATGAAGCCGCCCGCCGGCTCATCGAGGCGGTGACGGCCAGGCTGCGTTCCCGACGGCAGCCGGTGTCCACGGCCGACCTGGTCGCCGCGCGTGCCACCGCCGACGCCCTCGGGCTGCTGCGCGGCCACCCGCATCCGGCGCGGGTGGACGTCCTCGACGGGCTGGCCGGCGCGCTGGTCGGCGAGGCGCTCGACACCCCGCTGCCCTGGGCGTCTCGCGGACGTCTCCAGGCCGGTCACCATCCGGTCGTCGTGGAGATGATCGCGGCGCTCAGCGGCGACCGGACAGGCCGCCTGCACCCCTCGACGCCGCTGCCGCCGCTGGTCCATGCGGTGCTCGCCGAGCTGGGCGGCCCCGGCGACGAACGCCTCCACCTCGGCGATCCCGCCGATCGCGAGCGCAGCCGGTTCCTGCACAGGCTGCGCGTTCTGGGCATTCCCGGCGTGGTCCGCGGTGCGTCGGGGCTCCGCGTCGAGCAGTGGACGCTGACCGACACCGACGACCGCATGCCCGCGTTGATCGAGGCGGGCTCCTACGGCGTGGACCCGCAGGAGGCGGCGGCGTCCGTCCTCGCCGAGCGGATCAGGGACGCCGGCCTGGGCCGGCTGACCGACGTGCTGTTCGATGCCGCGCTGTGCGGCATCGGCGAGCTGGCGGGGCGGGTGCTGAACGACCTTGAGCGGGCGATCGGCGCGGCGGCCGACCTGGGCGCGCTGGGCCGTACCCTCGCCGTCGCCCTGGGCATGTGGCGGCACGACGACCTGTTCGCGATCACCTCGGGCACCGTCGTGCGGGCCGCCGCCCTCCGGGTGTTGTGGCTGGCCGAGGGGGTGCGCGGCGGGTCCGTACCGGCTGATCCGCGACGCATCGGCGCCATGGCCGCCGTACGCGACGCGCTCCGGCACGCCGGCCCTCAGCTCGGCCTGGACGTGGACGCGGCGCTGGGCGTCGCCGACCGCGTCGCCGCCCGCCAGGACGCGCCGCCCGACCTGCGCGGCGCCTCGCTCGGGCTGACCTGGTCGCTGCGCGGCACCGCTGCTGATCCCGTACGTGCGGTACGCGGCGCGTTCGTCCCCAAGTCGGCCGGCGACTGGCTGGCCGGGCTGTTCGCGCTCGCCCGGGAGGAGGTCCTGCACACCGGCGGCATGCTGGAGCTGCTGGACGAGCTGGTCGAGGCGATGACCGAGCAGGACTTCCTGGTGGCCCTGCCCGCGCTGCGCCAGGCGTTCAGTTACTTCCCGCCCCGCGAGCGGCACCTCATCGCCACCCGCCTGGTCGAGCTGCGCTCCGGCATGTCCGCCCGGGACCTGCTGCGGCTGGACGCTCCGCCGGAGCTGGTCGCCGCGGGCATGGCACTGGACGAACGCGTCGACACGGCGCTGCGCGGGGAGGGGCTCCTATGACTCTCGAACGGTGGCGGCTGCTGCTCGGCGAGGCCGGCGGCGCCTGCCTCGGCGGCGGCCGCCTGGACGATGAGTCCGCCGGCCGCGACGCCGCCCTGGAGTGGCTGTACGGCCGCGACGAGGACCTGCGCGAACGCGGCGTCCGGCAGTCGGGGAACGGCCCGTCGAACCTGACCACCTTCGACTGGCTCGACGACATCACCCGCCTGTTCCCCAAGGAGACCGTCGAACGCCTGCAACGCGACGCCGTCGAACGCTACGAGATCCACGACCTCGTCACCGACCCCGACGTGCTCGCCCGCATCGAGCCCAACCCCGCCCTGCTCAAGGCCGTCCTGCACACCAAACACCTGATGAACCCGCAGGTGCTGCGGCTGGCCAGGCGGCTCGTGGAGCAGGTCGTACGGGAGCTCATGAACAAGCTCGCCACCGAGGTGCGCACCGCCTTCTCCGGCACCAAGCTGCGGCGGCCAGGCCGGCTGCGGGTGGCGCGCAACTTCGACATGACGAGGACGCTGCGCGCCAACCTCGGCCACTACCAGCCCGACACCCGTAAGGTCGTGATCGAGAACCCGCTGTTCTTCACCCGCACCCGCCGCCACCTCGAACAGTGGCAGGTGATCCTGCTCGTGGACCAGTCCGGCTCGATGACCGACTCCGTGATCCACTCGGCGGTCACCGCCGCCTGCCTGTGGGGGTTGCCCGGCGTACGCACCCACCTCGTTGCCTTCGACACCAATGTGGTCGATCTGACCTCGGACGTGGACGATCCCGTTGAGCTGCTGATGAAAGTCCAGCTCGGGGGTGGCACGGACATCGCGCGGGCGGCGGCGTACGGCGCCGGGCTCGTGGACCGGCCGCGGCGGGCCATCGTCGTGCTGATCTCCGACTTCTACGAGGGCGGCGATGCCCACCGGCTCGTACGCATCGTCCGTGGCCTGGTCGAACAGGGCAGCAAGGTCCTCGGCCTGGCCGCGCTCGATTCGCAGGCCAATCCCGACTACGACCGGGAGCTTGCCCAGCGCCTGGCCGATGCCGGGGCGTCCGTGGGCGCGATGACTCCAGGGGAGCTGGCGGCCTTCGTCGCGGAGCACGTGGGCCGATGAGGACGGATCTGCTCGGGCTCACCACCGACGCCCTCGCCGCGCTCACCAACCGGGGGCTGGTCAAGCGGGCGGGCAAGGAGGCCGCGCCGGACCTGCGTACCGATGCCGATGGGACCGTGCACGGCGACTTCGCGGGCGGGCCCACCGCCAGCTTGCCGTCCGGTGGGCTCGACGTGGCCCGGTGCACGTGTGGTGCGCATGGGGTGTGCCGGCATGTCGTCGCGGTGGTGCTGGCGTACCAGCGCCGGCACGCCGATCGTGCCCCGGAAGCTGCCGCCTGGTCGCCGGGGGACGTGACCGACGACGAGCTGGCTCTGCGGATCGGCGCCCGCCTGATGACCGCCGCCCGCCGTACCTTCAAGGCCGGCTACACCGCCCGCGTCCGCCGCACCCCTGCCCCGCAGGTCGAGCTCCCCACCGCGACCGTACGCTTCCTCATCCCCGGCGACCTCGGCTTCGTCCACACCGACACCGTCGCGGGCAGCCGCGACCACCTCATCGCCCTCGCCGTGTGGGCGTTCCGGGTGGCCGACGAGCTGCATCCAGGGGTGCGGGAGGCACGGGTGGACGTCGGGGGCTCGCCAGGACCCGGCACCGGATCCGGGCTGGAACGAGCCCTGGAGCTGGCCGGCACGGTTTTGCGCGAGGGCGCGGCACACCTCGGGGAAGGGCTCGACGCGACCATCGCCGACGTACAGCACGATCTGGACGCCGCCGGAGCCCGCTGGCCCCTGCTGGCCGTCGGCGACCTCGCAGAACAGCTAGCCGCGTACCGCGACCGCAGCGCCCACTACCGCCCCGAGCTGCTCGCGAGCCACCTCGCCGAGCTCCACGCCCGGCACCGGGCCGTCACCCGCCCCGACGCCACCCTCCGCGGCAGCGTGCTCGGCACCACCGAAGCCGCCGAGACCCCGCTGCGCCGGGCCCGCCTGGAGAGCCTGGGCTGCCGCATCCGCGGCCTCGCCGGCCGCCGCATCGCCGAGGTCTATCTGGCCCACAGCGCCAGCGCGATGGTCCTCGTACTGCGCCGCGAATGGGACGGCGACGACGACGGCCCCGCGCCGGCGGGCCGCCGCATCGCCGGCACCACCCTCGCCGACCTGGCCACCGGCGACCTCGTCACGGAGTCGGCCGTCCGCAGCGCCAGCCGTACCGTGCGGCTGGCCACCGGACGCATCTCCAAGACGACGGTGAGCGCGTCGCGCGGCGCCTGGGCCGACCTCTCACCGTCCCTGCTGGTCACCGACCTCGCCGCCCTCGGCCGCGAGCTCGACGCCCTCACCCTCCGCCCGATCCGCCCGCGGGTGGAAGCCGAGCTGGTCCGCGTCGTCGCCGTCTCCCAGGTGCTTTCCACGGCGTACGTCCCGGGCGACCAGCGCCTCGACGCCCTGGTCGCCGACCGAGCGGGCAACACCGCCACCATCACCGCCACCCACACCACCGCCGCTCCTGGCCGCCTCGACGCGCTGGCCGCCGTCCTGGAAGGCGGGTTACGTTACGTCAGCGGAGTCGTGGGCCGTAGCGCGGGCGGCATCGTCATCGACCCCATCGGCCTGTCCACCGGCGAGCGGGTCGTGGTCCCCGACCTGGAAGCTGCCGGAGCCAGTGCCCCCTTCGCGATCGCCGAGCCCGGCCCGTCCGACCCGCTCACCGCCGTCCTGACCGACACCCGAGCCCTGCTCGCCGAAGCCGCCCACCACGGCCTCGCCCACCTCCCACCGACCTACGACGACCGCCTCGCCACCGCCGCCCGCCGGCTGACCACGTTCGGCCTCCACCGCATCTCCGGGGCGGTCACGGCGTTCGCGACCGAGACGGCCGAACAGACCTGGATCGACGCCTACCTACGCCTGGAGGTGGCCCTGGACCTGACGTCTTCAGGTGCTGCGAGGACGTCCTGAAGGACGTTCTGCAGGGTGACGCGGGCCAGCTCGCCCCGGAGGGTTTCCTCGATGCCGTCGTAGATGCGCCGCATCGCCGGCTGGATGCCGTGGCCCACGACGCAATCCTGGTCCGGAGTGGCGCGGTGGAGGGCGAAGAGGGGGCCGGTTTCCACCGCTTCGTACACGTCGAGCAGCGTCATCGACTCCAGGTCGCGCGCCAGCGTCCAGCCCGCGCCCAGCCCGCGCCGCGACTCCACGAGCCCCGCCCTGCGCAGGTCGCCGAGCAGCCGCCGGATCACGACGGGGTTGGTGTTCACGCTGGACGCGATCTGTTCGGAGGTGGCGACCTCATGGCCCTGCCGCTGGTAGAGGCCGATCCAGGCCAGCGCGTGGGCGGCGATGGTCAACCTGCTGTTGGCGCTCATGCTGTCGTCCCTCCCGGTCGCAACTCCCGATGTTACGACATGCTCGTCGTAACAGCTATGGTTGCGACATGTCGTCGTAACTATTAGCGTTACGACAGTCGGAGATGGCCAACCAGTTAGGACGAGAACCATGAACAAGCCACTGACCGGCAAGGTCGCCCTGGTCACCGGAGGATCCCGCGGGCTGGGAGCCGCGACCGTACGGCTCCTCGCCGACCAGGGCGCCGACGTCGCCTTCACCTACGTCAGCTCCGACGAGCGAGCCCAGGCCATCGTCGACGAGGTACGGGCCAAGGGAGCGAAGGTAGCCGCGTACAAGTCCGACCAGTCGGACACGAGCCAGGCACCGGCCCTGATCGACAACGTGATCTCCCACTTCGGCGCCCTGGACATCCTCGTCAACAACGCCGCGATCTCCATCAACGCCACCGTCGACGACCCGAACGCCGACACCGCCGCCCTGGACCGCATGCACGCCACCAACTACCTCGGCGTCATCGCCATCATCCGGGCCGCCTCCCAGGTGCTGCGCGAAGGCGGCCGCATCATCACGATCAGCTCCGGATTGGGCACCCGAGCCGGCGTCCCTGGCGTGGCCGACTACGCGGCGACCAAGGCCGGCGTCGAGCGCTACACCATGGGCGCCGCCCGCGACCTCGGCCCCAGGAACATCACCGCCAACGTCGTGGAAGCCGGCATGATGACGGACGGCATGGAACACCCGGACCCGGAAATCATCAAGGCCCTGCTCAGCTCGCTGTCGTTGCAGCGCATGGGCCACCCGGACGAAATGGCCGCCGCGATCGCCTTCCTGGCCAGTCCGGCAGCGTCGTACGTCACGGGCGCCGTACTGGACGCCCACGGCGGCTACAACGCCTGATTCCGTTGTCAGCGCCGCGCCGTAGCCTGGCGCGGTGATCCGTGACCCGTGGGAGCAACGCTCTTTGGAGGCCGCCGCCCTCGATGCCGAGTCCGCGACGCTGGAGTTCGATCAGGCCCGGTCCTGGCTGCGCTCGGCGCTGGACGGACCGATGGAGCCGTTGGGCGCCGAGGTCTGGGTGCTGGATCCTGGGTTGGAGCAGATCCTGCTGGTCCAGCATCCATGGCGCGGCCTGGTGCCGCCGGGCGGCAAGGTCGAACCGGGCGAGAGCCCGCGCCAGGGCGCGGCACGAGAGCTGGCCGAGGAGTGCGGGCTGCGCCCACAGCTGCTGGACCGGCCCGCCGCGGTGGCCGTGCGCTCGTTCCACCCGGACCTGCCGCTGACACTGTCGATGTCCTATGCCGCGATCGCCCACCCGGCCGAGCCGCTGACCCCAGAACCCGGACAACCGGCACTGTGGCATCGGCTGGACGCGGACTGGGCCGGCTTCTTCCCCCAGGACCCCGACCGGGTCCGGCAGTATGTGAAGACTTTGAGGAGCGGCGCGGCGGGTTGAGCGGGGCTCAAAGCCGTCGCGCGACAGACCTCACCTGGGCCGGCGCTGCCATATAAGCGACTTTCTCCTAGTTGCCGCCACAAACCAGGCAAGATGACCTCATGTCTACTGCGCCGGGGTCCTTCTTGCTCGAACGCCTGCACGCGGCCGGCCTGACCGACATCACCGCCGTCGAGCCGGCCACCGGAGGCCTCGCCGCGACCGCAGGCCTCGCCCGCCGCGGCGACGACACGTCGGTGTTCGTCAAGGCGTTCACCGAGCCGCCCTCGGACGACGTCTTCGCCACAGAAGCCGAGGGCCTCGCCGTGCTGCGCGAGGCAGGCGGCATCACCACCCCCGACATCATCCTCGCCGACCGCGACGTGCTCGTACTGTCCACGCTGCACCCCCGCCCGACGACCGAGGCCTTCTGGGAGCAGTTCGCGCACGCACTCGCCCACCTGCACACCACCACCCGCCACCCCCGCTTCGGCTGGCACCAGGACAACTGGCTGGGCCGCCGCCGGCAGCTCAACACCTGGACCGACGACGGCTACGACTTCTTCGCCCAGCACCGCCTGCTGCGCTGGCTCACCGAACCCCGCGTCCAGGAGGCCCTCGACCCCGCAGACCGAGCAGCACTCGAACGCCTCTGCAACCGCCTCCCCGACCTGTTGCCGCCCAGGCCCGCCTGCCTGACCCACGGCGACCTGTGGACACAGAACGTCATGTCCACCCTTGACGGCCCCCCCGCGCTGATAGACCCGGCAGTGTCGTACACCTGGGCCGAAGTCGACCTCGCCCACCTCTGGACGACCGCACCACCCCCCGAAGCAAGGGCATTCTTCGACCTGTACGCCGACCTGACGGACCTCGACCCCGGCTGGCGCAACCGCATGCCCATCCTGCAACTACGCCAACACCTGGCCGTCATCGCCCAATTCGCACCAGACTGGGGCGCCGCCGACATAGTCCACACCACCCTCGCCCCCTTCCGCACCCGACCCAGAACCCAGCCGAGCAGACACCACTCGACACCGGCCCCCGGACAACTCCTGGAGCCACCCCAGCACAGTTGACGGGCTCAAGGGAAACGTTCGCGGCCTAAGCCGCGGGCGGGTCTGCGGAACACCTGGTCGCTGTGCCAGCCGATGTGGTCCTGTCCGACGACGCCCAGTCCTGGCTGGGGCCGCCTGGCGGACCGGCCGGCCAGCGCGAGCACCATGTCCCGCGACGACGGCCTCGGCGGCACTGAACGAAATGGGCCGGTTGCCGTGCCGCTGGAAGTGGCCCAGGGCGTACAGGAGGAGCAGCGGTTTGTGCGGAGCCCGCTCACCACCCCGGCCCCAGCGCCGGACCTCGGCGACCCGCTCGACCCAGTCCCCGATCGGTCAGTGCGGAGCCCACGCGGGAGCCGGCCGCGCTCTATAGTCGCCGACGTGAGCGATCTCCAGCCGGGTGTCTACCAGCATCTGATCACTCGCGAACTGGACGCCCTGCTGCGTGCGGTGTCCGATCGCGACCTGATCGATCGCCGGTCACTGGATCCCGCCGACTCTGACGTCACCCTGGCCCGGCACCTGGCCGCCCTCACACGCCGCGCGCTGCGCTCTGTGCGGGGCGAGAGCGACACGGTACGTCTGGCGCGGCAGGTGGAGATCGTCAACCGGATCGCCGGCCTGATCGGTGAGCTGGTGCCCGAGGCCGCCGCGCCCGAGGAGCTCGTGGAAGCCGCCGACGAGTTGCTGGGCATCGCCACAGGCAGGGACGCGGGCGGACACGTGCGCTTCCCCGCGCGACCTGCGATCCCTCTCACTGGCAGCGCCTTGCTGGTCAACGGCCGCGGCCAGCCCGAGATCGGCCACGAGCTCAAGCGCGAGCTGGCCTCCGCCGACCACGTCGATCTGCTGTGCGCGTTCGTGAAGTGGAACGGTGTGCGGGTGCTGGCCGAGGCGATCGACGAATTCCTCCAGCGCGGTGGCAGGCTGCGCCTGGTCACCACCACCTACATCGGCGCCACCGACCGCCTGGCCCTGGACCGCCTCGCGAAGATGGGCGCCGAGATCCGCGTCTCCTACGACACCCGGATGACCAGGCTGCACGCCAAGGCGTGGCTGTTCCACCGCGGCAACGGCCTGTCCACCGCTTACGTCGGCTCCTCCAACCTGTCGCGCACCGCCCTCAGCCACGGCCTGGAGTGGAACGTCCGCCTCGCCCAGGCCGAACAGCCCCACCTGATCGACACCTTCGCCGCCACGTTCGACGACTACTGGGGCGATCCGTCGTTCGAACCCTACGACCCGGCACGCGACGCCCATCGGCTCGACCGCGCCCTGTCCGCCGAGCGGTCGGGCGGCAAAGCCGTGGTGCTGGACTTCGCGCACATGGACGTCCGTCCGTACTCCTACCAGCGCGAGATCCTCGACGAGCTCGACGCCGAACGGCAGATCCACGACCGGTGGCACAACCTCGTCGTCATGGCCACCGGTACCGGCAAGACCGTCGTCGCCGCGCTCGACTACCGGCGGCTGCGCGCGGCCGGGCAGGCGGAGTCGGTGCTGTTCGTCGCGCACCGCAAGGAGATCCTGCGGCAGAGCCTGCTCACATTCCGGCAGGTGATGCGGGACGAGACGTTCGGCGAGCTGTACGTGGACGGCGCCCGCCCCGAGCAGTGGCGGCACGTGTTCGCCTCGATCCAGACCCTGGACGCCAACCCGCTCCCCGAGCCGGACCGCTACGACATGGTGATCGTGGACGAGTTCCACCACGCCGAGGCCGCCACCTACCGCAAACTGCTCACCGGAGTGCGGCCCAAGGTGCTCCTGGGCCTGACCGCCACCCCGGAACGCGCCGACGGCCTGGACATCAAGCACTGGTTCGGCGGCCGGATTGCCGCCGAACTGCGCCTATGGGAGGCGCTGGAACGCGGACTGCTGGCCCCGTTCCAGTACTTCGGCATCCACGACGGCACCGACCTGAGCCAGATCGGCTGGCGCCGGGGCCAGGGCTACGACATCGGCCAGCTCTCCAACGTCTACACCGGCAACGACCGCCGCGCCGCCGTGATCCTGGAGGCGCTGCAACGCAAGGTCGGCGATGTCGGACGGATGCGGGCCCTCGGCTTCTGCGCGAGCGTCGACCACGCCCGCTTCATGGCCGACCGCTTCACCCGCGCCGGACTCCCCTCCGTCGCGGTCACCGCGCACAGCCTCCGGGACGAACGTGACCAAGCCCTCCGCGACCTGCGCGACCGCAAGGTCAACGCCGTGTTCACCGTCGACCTCTTCAACGAGGGCGTCGACGTCCCGGAGATCGACACCGTCCTGTTCCTGCGCCCCACCGACAGCGCCACCGTCTTCCTCCAGCAGCTCGGCCGCGGACTCCGGCTGGCCGACGACAAGCCCTGCCTGACCGTGCTCGACTTCGTCGGCCACCAGCACAAGCAGTTCCGCTTCGACCGGCGCTACCGGGCACTCACCGGCGCCAGCCGTACCGGCATCGCCCGGGAGATCGAGCAGGGTTTCCCCACGCTGCCCGCCGGCTGCGTGATCGACCTGGACCGCGACGTACGCCGCCTCGTCCTCGACAACGTCCGCCAGGCCCTCAACCTGAACTGGCGGGACCTCGCACGCGAACTCCGCGACCTCGGAGACGTCACCCTGCCCACGTTCCTGCAGGAAACCGGACTCGACGTCGAAGATCTCTACCGCCGCAGCCGCCAGGGCTGGGCCTCACTGCGCCACACCGCCGGCTTCGGCGCCGCACCAGGCGACGACGCGCTCGGACGCGCCTTCGGCCGGATGCTGCACATCGACGACGTCGAACGCCTCGCCTTCCTCGCCGAAGTGCTGGCCGGACGAGCTCCCCGATCACCGCGCGAGCTTCGCCTGATGGCCATGCTGGACGCGATGATGTGGGGCGGCACCCAACCGACCTCCGGAATGGAAGCCCGGTTCGCCCGCCTCACCGGCGTCCGCGCGGCGGAACTGCAAGAACTGGCGAACGTCCTCCGCTCCGGCCTCCGTCACGTGGCCCCGCCCCTGGACCCCGTCGTGCCCCTGCACGTACACGCCCGCTACAGCAAGAACGAGGTCCTGGCCGCCTTCGGCATCGACAAGCCCGCGCACATGCGAGAGGGCGTCAAATACGTACAGGAGCACCAGGCGGACCTGTTCTTCGTCACCATCGACAAATCAGCGGACCACTACTCCCCCACCACGCTCTACGCCGACCGGGCCATCAGCGAGAACCTGTTCCAGTGGGAGTCGCAGAGCACTCTCCGCTCCGCCGCCCCCACCGCCCGCCGTTACATGTCGGGCGAGTCCACCGTGCACCTCCTCATCAGGCAGTCCAAGCGCGACGAAGGACTGGGCGCACCGCCGTACACGTACGCGGGGCCGATGCGGTACGTGAGCCACGAGGGCGAACGCCCCGTCCGCTTCACCTGGCGCCTGGACCACCGCCTACCACCCGAGGTCTTCCACTACGCCAAGGCAACCGCCGGCTGAACCGACATTTCTCCACAGGCAGGAGACGAACGAGTATCCGTGAGCGGCTCTGTTGGTACTAAGAAATGCATTCGACGGTACCCCAGCAAAGCTCTTCCTCAGATTTTCCGGGAACGCTCACTAATGTCCGCAAATCCACAGTCCAGGCGATTCCCATAACGAGTCCGCATGCCGCGCGGACGAGAAGGTGTGCAGCATGAGATCGTCTCATCCGTGGCAGGCGAGACAGCCGGTCTAGAAGAAGCACTCAGTCGCGTGGTGCGACTGGCGGGCGATCACATTGGCGCGCTCGACTCCACGATGCGCCACATGGCGGCCCACGCCTGGGTCGGTGGTGGTGCGGCCCCCTTCACCCAAGCGACCCAGGACCAGCGCTCCCGGCTCCAGCTGGCCTTCGACACCGCGGCAGCACAAATCGCCGAGCGGATTCGAGCCCTCGGCGGCAACGCCACGGCGCCTTCGCTCTCGACTTCGCTCCCCATCAGCACGTCCGCGCGCGGCGGCTACGCGGGGATGGACGTAGAGGCGATGACCCGCATGGTGACCGACCTGGAGCGCGCCGGCCACGAACTGCCCACCGCGGGCAGCCGGCTCTCCGCAGCGCTGGGCACCGCATGCGTCAGCGCCGCGCCTGGGCAACAAGTCGGGGCCGTGGGCGCCTGGGCCTCCGGGCAGGCCACCGACCTGCGCAGACGACTGACCGTGCTGCAGCAGCGCCCCGCCGGTGACATGGCCAACGCGGCCGCGCTCGGCTTCGGGCTGTTCGGCGGGTTCGCTCCCGACCCGAACGGCCTCGGCGGCCTGCTCACCTCCGCCGCGAACGGCGACCCCGAGGCGCTGAAGAAGGTGCTGGAGGCGCAGAACAGCGGCAGGGACTCGACCCTCGCCTCCCGCGTCAGCGCCTGGTGGCAGATGCTCGACCCGGCCGCCCGCCAACAGCTCATCAACGCCGCGCCGCAACTGGTCGGCTCGCTCAACGGCGTACCGTCCGCCACGCGAGACAGTGCGAACCGTGCGTATCTGAGCCTGCGCAAGAGCGCCGTCGCCAAGCAGTTGGCGGAACTGCGCAAGCTTGAAGAGAACATGAAGCGAGGAGCGCGACATTCTCACCTACTCATGGAAATGAGTGCGCTGGACGCGGAACAGCGACAGATCGCAGCCGTTGAAAGAAGTCTGGCGATGGGTGGGTTGCAGGGCCGGCCGCCGGCGCTGCTACTCCACCTCGAACTGGGCGGGCTCGGTAAGACGGCTATTTCCTTCGGAGATCCCGATAAGGCCGACTCGGTGGTCACCTCCGTACCGGGTACAGGAAGCACATTGGAGGGGGTCGGCGGTGACGCAGCCCGTGCCATGGCCTTGTGGGAGCGAGCCCATAATGTTCCACCCGGCACCGAGGTCGCTTCGACCATCTGGCTCGGCTACGAGGCACCGCAGCTCAACGCCGGCGTGCTCATGGCTGACTCCTCGGTAGCGTCACCTCGTCTCGCCCAGACCGGGGCGGGCGCGCTGGCCGGTTTCCTCGACGGTCTCCACGCCACGCACCGACCGACCGGCACACCGCGGTTCACGGTGCTGGGCCACAGTTACGGCAGCGTGGTCACCGGCATAGCTGCCCAAGCGCGGAAGGGGACGTTCGCCGACCAACTCATCCTGGTGGGAAGTCCAGGAACGATGGCGGCCCGTGCGAACGATCTCGGAGTCAAGCACGTATGGGTCGGCGAATCACCTCATGATCCCATCGCTGATCTGGGACATCTTCCGCTGAGCGGCGGGCGGAACCCGATCTCGGGCGTCCTGAACCCTTGGTTCCCGAACGGCGCCGGCCCTTTCGGCACCGACCCCAGCAACATCGCCTTCGGCGCCAACCGCTTTGTGGTCGATCCGAAGCCCGTGTCAGGCCCTCTTGCCTTCACGGGTTATGACATCGGCACACACTCCGATTACTGGGAAGCGCAGTCCGAATCGCTGAGGAACATGGGATTCATCATCAACGGTCAGTACGATCGCGTCACGGTGCTTCCGACGCCGAAACAAGCGCCACCCCCATCGCCGTCACCTCAGCCCCGCCCGTCACCCGAACCGGTGTCCCCGCCGTCGTCCACTGCACAGCCTTCGCCCACGCCGACGGGAGACTAGATGTTCCGCGCCGCCAGCCTGATCATCGCCGCTGCGGTCCTCGTCAGCGGATGCGCACCCGGCGAAGTCCCGGGAGGAGCCATGAACCAGCCGGCCCACAAGCCCACGATCACCAAAGCTCAGGCGCTCGACCGCATCGAGCAGCTGATCAACGGCACGATCAGTGTCATCAGCCCCAAGCCGCAGGTGGACCTGTACAAGCCCAGCCTCATCGACGACCCCTGCCTCGGCCCGCTTGATGGAGGCTCCGAAGACCGGATCGTGGTCGGCCGCGAATATCACCTGCGCGGCCTCCCCAAGAATGAGGATGCGCTCAAGCGGGTGCTCGCCGATGTCAAGGCGTACTGGGAAAAAGAGGGCCACTACATCTCGGGGCAGAATGAGAGCGGGCTGCAACTGTACGCGCACTCCCGCCCTGAAGACTTTCTCATGGCCATCGGCTGGGCGGCCGACGGTGTGCTCACCCTCGGCGCCAACTCCACCTGCCTCTGGCCCAACGGAACCCCTGAGCCCTCTTCCGCTCCCTGAGGGGTCGATGCCTCTTGGCCAGAGCCCCACAGACACCATGAAGTCAGAATTGCTCGGCATGGAGCTCCTGTGATCTGCTGGCAGCGGTCCGGCGAGCTATGCGCCAGTAGGTGCCAACGAATTACAGGATCAGGGGTTGGGGCGGATGGCGGCGATGGCTATTTCGCCGCTGATGGCGTGAGCTGCGACCGTGGGTGCCGCCACGCTGTCGACGATGACGGTGGCCTGGGCGGCTGAGCCGGACGTGTAGTTCACGCCGTCGATCATGGCTTCTTCGGCTATGACTACTGGGGCTGCGGAGCCGGTCCTGCGGCCGGGTACGTGGATGAGTTGGACGCGTTCTCCTCGTTGCAGGTCGTAGGGGGCTTGGCCGGGTTTGAGGGCTAGGCCCACTCTGACTGCTTTTCCTGTGGTTGCTTCGCCGTCGGCGCCCAGCACCATCGCTCTCGTGAGCAGCGTTCCCGGCAGGACCGTGACCGTTGCCACGGTGGTTGCCAGCTGATCGCGTTGTGACCAGGGCCAATAAGTGGCCCCATCGTCGGCGATGCTTGCCTCCTGGAGCGCGTTGCCTCCGAAGGGCTGGCCGGCGCCGACTCGGCCGACCACGCGGATGACGGACATGCGTTCGTCGGCGCGCATCACGAGCGTCATCGAGGTCAGGGCGCCTCCGAGCACCAGCAGTGCGGCAAGTGCGGCAAGTCCTGGTCGGCGTTGACGGGACCATTGCGGGAGCTCACGGGAAGCGGCTCCGGTCAGCACGCCGGTCCCTCCAATTCTTCGCCGGGGTTTTCGGTCTTGCAGTCAGGCAGGCATCCCAGTCGTCTTCAGCGCCCAGCTCGGCAACGCCGCACACGCCACCACATTGTGGCACTCTCGGTAATCGAGCTCAATCGGAGAGTCATAGAAGGGTAAGTGCGTCGAACCTGTCCGGTTCGCGGTCCTTTCAGATAGTCCGTGCGTCATGGTCCCTCAAGCGGTGCAGCACTCCGGCTGGGTGCGGCATGATCTTCTCACTCGAGTCAGTGCGAGCCGAGGAGTGTCGTGGGCGGATTCGGGTTCGGTGGGTGGGGCGGTGTCGGTGGGGCCGGGTGGGCTGATCTGGCCTTGGTGCGTGCTCGGCTTGACGCAGGGGCGGATGCAAATTCGGGGGTCTACGCCTTTGGCGGGTACGAGGGGCGACCCTTGCATTTTGTGGCTGAGTGGGGCAGCCCAGAGACCGTGGCGGAGCTGGTCGGGTGGGTGGAGGATGTGGATGCCGAGTACGACGATCGGACCGCGCTGTGGGTGGCTGTCTTTGCGCGTCGCTTCGACAATGCTCGCGTTCTGGTCGCGGCCGGGGCGGATCCGTGGCGGTCGATGATGGCTGGGTGGGCTCCTGGGCGGCTTGCGCTCGCCGGTCCTGAGCCGGGCTTGTTTCCGCTGCCGGCAGGGCAGGCGGGTTTGTCGCCGGCCGAGAGTGCGGCGGTGGTGGAGGCGCGGCGGCTGATCTCCGTTCTCGGGGGATGTGGGCAGGAGGGAGCGGCTTTTGCGTGTGTCGCCGGAGTCACCGCGGTCGAGGCTGTTCGGCGGTTGCGGGCCCGGCCGGTCGATGCGGACGCCGTCGCGGCGATCCTGGGGGATCCCTTGGCCGACTTCGATGGGAGTTCGCGGGTCGTCGGGCTCAGCGACGTTCCTGGGGGATGTGTGGTGATCCAGCCTTGGGGGCACGTTCCGGCCGATCCGGAGGTGGTCGGGCCTCTCTCCGTGGGGAGCGTCTGTTACGGCGTGGCGGCCAATCCCAAGAGCGGTAACCAGGGCATCGTGGCTCGCGACGGTACGGTCGAAGACGCCGACACCCATCCCGGCGGGGGCGATGCCGGCGGGCACCTGACGTCGGAGGAGATTCTCGCCGAGTACCTCTATCAAGGCCACGCCGTGGCCTACTGCTGCGCAGCGGCGGGGCTTCGGCCCGTCGATGCGCGGGCCGTCGTCGGTCCACCCGACATGTGGGTCCGTCTGCCGTGGTCCTGACGGGCCCCGTGCGACGGGACACGCGAGAGAGAAGGTCTCGTCGCACGGGGCGGCTCATGGAGGTCGGTCGCCGGCCGCTGCCAGGCGGTCAACGCGGCATCACAGGGCGAACAGCGCAAGTGTCAGCAGGAGACGCGCAGGTGGTTGGATTCCTTGAACTCGGGGGAGCCGCCGACCGTCCGGCCCCTGTGGATGGTTCGGTAGGTGTGGGTGCCGGTGCCCGAGCAGTTGTAGCGGACGTAGACGTCGTGGCCGCGGCCCACGACGGTCGCGGTGGCGAGGTCGTCCGTCCAGCCGCTCCAGCGGTGGCGCTGGATGACCAGCTGGGACGTCCCGCCGGTGCCGCAGTCCTGCGATTGGCTGCCGTAGCCGATGATGGTGTTGCCGCTCTTTGTCGTGCGGCCGATGTGCAACTCGCATACCGCCGCCTGCTGGGTGGTGGCGGTGGCCTGGGCGACCGGCGCCGACAGCGCGACCACCGGCGTCGCCAGGGCCACGGTGAGCGTGGTGAACAGGATTCCTCTTTTACGCATGGTTCTCCGTTCGCAGAACTGAAAGAAGGGGAAGTGGCCGCTCCTGGCCGGCCTGGATGGAGGTACGGCGGGCGACATGTCCCCGTTGTAAGGGAGCCGGTGGTTGTCCGGCGAGGGCGAAGGCCACCGGACAAACAACGCGCAGCCCGACCAGGCACGGAGTCAGCCGGTCAAAAGGTTTGACGGGCCTTGCCGGAAAGTGCCAGCATGCGTTGACGCTGGCCCGCACTGCCCGGGGATGGGGGCGATGGGACGTCCTGAGCGTGTGCTGGATCCGGAGAACGACCCACTCCACCGATTCGCGTTCGAGCTCAGACAGCTGAGGCTCAAGGCAGGACAGCCCAGTTATCGGGAGCTGTCGAAACGCGCCCATTTCTCGGTGACGACGCTTTCCGAGGCGGCGGGCGGAACGGTCGTTCCGAGCCTCGCGGTGACGCTCGGGTATGTCGAGGCGTGCGAGGGCGATCGGGCGCGGTGGGAGCGCCGGTGGTATTCCCTGATGCGTGAGCTCGCGTCGGCCGATTCCCCCGCGGACGATGCGGCACCGTATCTGGGGCTGATGTCGTACCGAAAGGAAGACGCGCCGCTGTTCTTCGGGCGCGAGCGCCTCGTACGGCGGCTGCGCAAACGCCTGACGGACACTCCGCTGCTGGCGTTGTTCGGCCCCTCGGGGGCGGGGAAGTCGTCGCTGCTGCGGGCGGGGCTGCTTCCCGCCCTCGCCAAGAGCGGATCCGCGTGGCGGATCGCGTTCGTCACGCCGGGCGAGCGGCCGCTCCGGCAGCTGGCGATCCGGCTGGCCGGTCTGTGCGGGATCGCGGCCGCCCCCGTCGAACGCGCGCTGCTGGACTCCCCCGAGAGCGTCGGCCTGCTGTGCGCCCAGGCCATGACCGGTACGGCCGATGGAGCCCGGCTGGCGGTCGTGGTGGACCAGTTCGAGGAGGTCTTCACGCTCTGCCATGACGAGAAGCAACGCCGGTACTACATCGCCGCGCTGCTGAGCGCCGCCCGCGAGCCTCGGGTGCGGGTCGTGCTGGGCGTCCGGGCCGACTTCTACGGACACTGCGCCCAGCATGAGGAGCTGGTGGCCGCGCTCCAGGAGAACCAGGTGCTGATCGGGCCCATGGAGGACGACGACATGCGCGCCGTCATCACCGGACCGGCGCGGCAGGCGGGCGTGAAGGTCGATCCCGAGCTGGTCGACCTGGTCGTCGACGAGGCGCATGGCCAGGTGGGGGCGCTGTCGCTGGTCTCGCACGCGCTGCTGGAGACCTGGCGCCACCGTGCGGGCGCCTCGCTCACCGTGGCCGCCTTCCTGGCGACGGGCGGCCTGCGCGGCGCGATCTCGCAGACCGCCGAACACGTCTACGGCGAGCTGGATCCGGCGGGCCAGGACATCGCCAGGGACGTGTTCCTGCGCCTGACCAGGCCCGGCGAGGGGACCAGGGACACCCG
Source organism: Nonomuraea sp. NPDC049419 (assembly GCF_040676995.1). Classification (NCBI taxonomy): domain Bacteria; kingdom Bacillati; phylum Actinomycetota; class Actinomycetes; order Streptosporangiales; family Streptosporangiaceae; genus Nonomuraea; species Nonomuraea sp. NPDC049419. Next base: position 109,125 of record NZ_JBFAQB010000014.1, read on the forward strand.
CAGGCGCGCGTCGCGGGCGGAACTGGAGGCTGGGCGACCGGGGCGGCGTACGTCCGAGGTGCTCGACAGGTTGATCGAGGCGCGGCTGGTCGTGGCCGAGGAGAACACCGTGACCGTCGCGCACGAGGCGCTGATCGACGGCTGGCCGCGCCTGCGTACCTGGCTCGAGGAGGACCGCGAGAGGCTGAACGGTCTGCGCCGGCTAGCCGAGGCCGCCGTCGAATGGGAGCAGCACGGCCGCGACGAGACGTTCCTCTATCACGGGACTCGCCTCGCGACCTGGCTCGACCGTCCCGCCGACACGCTGAGCGACCTTGAGCGCGCGTTTCTCGACGCGGGCCGGCGCCGGGAGGCGGCCAGGTCCGCCGTACGGCGCCGCCGCACCCGCCTGGCGTGGACGGCGCTCGCCGCGACGACGGTGGTGGTCAGCGTGCTCGCCGGGGTCGCCGTGTTGCAGGGCCGTCAGGCCAGGGAGCAGCGGGACGTAGCGCTGTCCCGGCAGCTCGCCGCCGAGGCGCGGGCCGAACTGGCGCTGGACCCGGGGCGCGGGCTGAACCTGGCGCGACGGGCGTACCGGCTGTGGCCGACGATCGAGGCCGAGTCGGTCCTGCGGCAGGGCATGGTGGAGGACCATCTACGCGCCACGATCCCCGGGCTGGGACGGGCGATGGGCGTGGCGTTCAGCCGGGACGGCACACGCCTGGCCGTCAGCTCGGCCGACGGCCTGGTCCGGGTGTGGCCGTGGCGCGGAGACGGCCTGCCGGCCGAGCCGCCGGTCGTGCTGCGCGGACATCGTGGCGAGGCGCTGGGTCCTGCGTTCAGTCCGGACGGGGGGCGGCTGGCGGTCCCGGGCACCGACGGGACGATCCGGATCTGGGACCTGTCCGGCAAGACCGGACGCATCACGCTCACCGGGCACGACGGTCCAGTGTGGAACGTGGCGTTCAGCCCCGACGGGCGGACGCTGGCCAGTGCCGGCCGCGACGCGACCATCCGCCTCTGGGGCCTGAGGCGGCCCGACCGGCCCCGGGTTCTGCGCGGGCACACGGCGGCGATCAAGAACGTGGTGTTCGGCCCTGAGGGGCGGCTGCTGGCCAGCGTGAGCACCGACGGCACCGTACGTGTCTGGAGTCTCGCCGGCGACCTGCCGCCCGTCGTGCTGCAGGGACATCAGGGCTCGGTGGAGGGGCTGGCCTTCAGCCGCGACGGACACTTCCTGGCCACGACCAGCGACGACGCCACCATCCGCGTCTGGTCGCCGAACGGCGCCGGTGATCCGCTGGTCCTGCGCGGCCACGAACGGGTCGTGTGGGGCGCGGCCTTCAGCGCCGATGGGACCAGGCTCGTATCCGCCGGCGACGACGGGACCGTACGGGTCTGGGACCCGCACGGGATGGGCCGGGTATCGGTGCTGCGCGGTCACGAGGGAGAGGCGTGGGTGGCGGCGTTCGGCACCGACGACCGGCAGGTGTTCAGCGGCGGCGCGGACGGCACGGTACGGCGCTGGGACCGGCACGCCGGCACGCACCGCGTGCTGACCCGCCACGACGACCAGGTGACCGGCCTGGCCGTCAGCCCCGACGGGCAGCGGGTGGCAAGCGCGGCGATGGACGGCACGATCAGGGTCACCGGCGGAGACACGGAGCCGGTGCTGCTTCGTGGTCACAAGGGTGCGGTGTGGAGCGCCGCGTTCAGCCACGACGGACGCCGGGTGGCGAGCGCCGGGCAGGACGGCGCGCTGCGCATCTGGGACCTGACGGGCGGAAGTCCCCCGCTGGTCCGATGGGCCGACACGGACCAGATCCGCCAAGCCGCCTTCAGCCCCGACGGACGCCGGGTGGCGACCGCTGGGCAGGACGGCACCGTACGGCTCTGGGACGCCCACCGCGATCTGCCGCCCGTGATCCTGCGTGGCCATCGGGGGCTGGTCTACGCGGTCGCGTTCAGCCCCGGCGGGCGGCAGCTGGCCAGCGCGGGAACCGACGGCACCGTCAGGGTTTGGCCCGCGTCCGGCCAGGGGGAACCTCTGGTGCTACGCGGCCACCAGGGCATGGTGTGGGCCGTCGCGTTCAGTCCGGACGGGCGCTGGGTGGCCGGGACGGGAAATGACGGGACGGTCCGCATCTGGCGTACCGATGTGGCCGCCCTGCCCATAACGGTGGGCGGCTTCGCGGCGCGGGTGGGCGGGATCTCGTTATCCGTCAACGGGAAACTTGTGGCCACCGCGCACGGAGACGCGACCGTGCGGCTGTGGCGGTGCACCGCCTGCGAGCCCATCGACGTCCTGCTGCCTCTGGTTGATCGGCGGCTCGCGAGCTACTGAGGGCAGACGTCCTGGTAGGGCGCTCCGCCCAGGTGGCGGTCGGTCACCGACTGAGCGCGGGTTCTGTCGTTCGGCGCTGCTATAGATGACGCCACCACCTGATCTCCGACGACAGAAGGATGGCCGATGGCATCGGTGACGTTTCGTGACGAGTCCGCGAGTGGGCGGGCCCTGGAGGAGTTCTCCCTGCCGGGCCTGCCTGACCGGATCTCGGCCAGGGAGCTCGTACGGCTGCGCGTCCGCGAGGAGGTGGCACGCCACAACGCCGCCCCCAAGCGGCATTTCAGGGGGCTGGTGAAGCCGGCCGATGCCGAGGCCGAGCTGAACGGCTACCGGTTACGCGCCGCGCGGAAGCTCGACTGGGAGAAGCAGGCCGACGCCGCTGAGGCCGCGTTCGCGCGCAACGGGTTCCTGCTGCTGGTCGGCGACCGGCAGATCATGGACCTCGACGTGCAGATCGACCTCGACGCCGACCCGGTCGTGTCGTTCGTCAAGCTCGTGCCGCTGGTGGGTGGCTGACGTGGACGTGAGGTCTTCGCTCGTGCCGCTGGTGGGTGGCTGACGTGGACGTGAGGTCTTCGCTCGTGCCGCTGGTGGGTGGCTGACGTGGATGGGCTGTCCCCGCTCGCGCGGCGGCTCTGCGATCTGATCGACGGCACCGCCGACGATCCCACCCGCTGGCCTGAGGTGCCTCGGCTGAGCGTCGGTCTCGCAGGCATGGGCAGCGGATCACCCATCGCCACTGGACCGGCGCCTTACGCGCTCGACGCGCGGACCAGGGAGAAGCTGGTCGAGCCGGCTCGGGAGCTGGTCGGGTTCATGCTGTCCAAGACGTACGGCTGGCCCGCCGTCGTGGTGGCGGCCGGGCTGGCGGGCATGGACGCCGACGTGCGGGCCGCGCTCGCCGGGCAGCACGGGCCGATCGCGGTCGCCGAGATCGACCTGGTGCTCGGCTGGGAGGTGGAGCTGCGGGCGCTGTTCGCCGAGACCCGCATGCAGGACGGCCAGCCGGTGCCCGTCCCGATCGAGTGGATCGGCGGGTTGCCGGGATATGTGGGCTTCGCCCGTACGGCGCTGGAGATGGCGCGCGATCGCGCCGTGGCGATCCACGCGGGTGAGATCCCCTACCGGGCGGAGAAGGCGTTCGACGACGGTGAGCGGCGCACGCTCGGCAGGGCCGTGCGGCTGGCGCTCCTGCGCGACGAGAGCTGGCTGCCCGAGCTGCTCGACGAGCTGGTCCGCGGTATCGCGGTGGCGCCCACCCAGGCCAAGACGCTGCCGTCGCAGAAGCTGCTGTTCGAGATCGCCCGCGCGGCGGAGGAACATCCGACGCCCGAGGTGATCTCCGCGCTGCGCACCGCCCGCCGCATCACCCGGCACGGCGGGGTGCCGATGCAGCTCGACCGCAAGTTCAAGCGCATGGAGCCGGCGTTGGCCGAGCGGCTGGAGGTGGCGTTCAGGATCCCCGACGGGCGGGTGCGGGAGGAGTTCGGCGAGCACACGGCGGTGATCTCGACGGACGGCGGGGTCGAGCTGTCGTGGTGGCACGGGCCCAAGAAGCTGCGGTCGGTCCCGGCGGCGGTCAGGCGTGAGCATCCCGACGAGGTCAAGCGGCTGCGCGAGCTGGCCAAGCTCACCCAGCAGCAGCAGGCGACGCTCGCCAGGGCGCTGGAGGCCGGCTACACGGGCGCGACGGCGCCGCCGTACCGGCAGCTCGAAGGGCACCCGGTGGCCGAGCGGCTGATCTGGGAGTTCGAGGTCGAGCCCGGCGTGTGGCGGGCCGAGCTGGGGATGCACGTCCCCGACGTGCCGGTGCGGCTGTGGCATCCGGCCAGGGCGTCGGTGGCGGAGGTGCGCGGCTGGCGGGAGGTGGTGCAGGACAAGGAGCTGCGCCAGCCGTTCAAGCAGGCCTTCCGCGAGATCTACCTGCTGACGCCCGCCGAGGAGGCGTCCGGCGTCTACTCCAGCCGGTTCGAGGGGCAGGTGGTGCACTATCGGCGGCTGCGGGCGCTGTTCAAGGATCGGGGCTGGACGTCGAAGTTCCAGGGGCACTGGGAGGATGACGGCGACGCGCACCGGGTCATGGCGGGCGGCGAGTGGCGGGCGACGCTGGAGCACTACCTGGCGGACGAGGTCCACGCCGACATCGGCCGGGCGAGCTTCCAGCGCAGGAGCGGCGGCGTTTGGCGTGACGTGCCGCTGAGGGAGGTGCCGCCGCTGGTGTTCAGCGAGGGCATGCGGGACATCGACCTGTTCGTGGGCGTCGCCTCCATCACCCTCGATCCGCAGTGGGCCGGTCAGGGGCCCGACCGGCTGCGGGACCACTGGGAGGCCGGGCCGTTCGCGCCGCTGACGCCCTCCGCCGAGGTGCGCAAGGACGCGCTGGCCCGCCTCATCGGGCGCACGGCCATCGCCGACCGGTGCACGCTCACCGACCGCTATCTGGTGGTACGAGGTGATCTGCGCACGTACAAGATCCATCTCGGGTCGGCGAACATCCTCATGGAGCCCAACGACGCCTACCTCTGCATCGTCTCCGCGCGCGGTTTCCAGCCGGGGCTGTTCCTGCCGTTCGAGGAGGACGGGCGGCTGGCGCTCATCCTCAGCAAGGCGTTCCTGCTGGCCGATGACACCGCGATCACCGACCCCTCCATCACCCGCCAGCTGTCGGGCTAGGGTGAGGGCGTGTGGTACGTGCTCGGCGCCGTCGCGGTGCTCGCCGTCCTCGCGGTCGTCGCGCGACGGGCTCTCGTCGTCGTGCGGGTGGGCGGCGTGAGCATGGCGCCGACGTTCCGTCCTGGTGATCGGGTGCTGGTACGCAGGACCGCGGCGGTGCGGCGGGGCCAGGTGGTGGTGTTCGAGTCGACGCGGCCCACGGGGTGGGGCACGGGGCCGCCGGCGCCGCCCTGGGCGATCAAGCGGGTGACCGCGGTGCCGGGCGACCTGGTGCCCGGTGACGTGGCGGAGGCGGCCAAGGCGCGGCCCGGCGATCGCGTGCCGGAAGGGGCGCTCGTGGTCGTCGGCGACGGCACGTCGAGCGCGGACTCGCGGGTCTACGGCTACCTGCCGGCCGATCGGGTGCTCGGCGTGGTCGTGCGGACGCTGTCCCCCGCTCCTGAATCGCCCGGTCCGTCGTCTCCTGAGGTGTCGGATGGCGCGGTTTCGTAGCCGGTGGCCTGCAGGGTGAACAGGCGTGCGTACGCACCGTCCGACGCCATGAGCTCGTCGTGCGTGCCGCGTTCCGCGATCCGCCCTTCGCTCAGCACCACGATGAGGTCGGCGGAGCGTACGGTGCCGAGCCGGTGGGAGATGAGCACGCTCGTCCGGTCGCCCCGGTATCCGCGCAGGCTGGTGTGCACCTCGTGCTCGGCCTGGGCGTCGAGGCCGGAGCTGGGCTCGTCCAGGATGAGCAGGTCCTGGCGCTGCCGCAGGAACGCGCGGGCCAGCGCCAGGCGCTGCCACTGCCCGCCCGACAGGGAGACGCCCGACTGGTCGTCCCGGTCGCCGAAGAGGCGGCTGAGCATGGTGTCGTAGCCACGAGGCAGCGCGGCGATCGTGTCGTGGACGCCCGCCCGCCTGGCCGAGTCGCGGATCCGCCCCGGCTCCGCCGTGAGGTCGCCGAGCATGATGTTCTCGGCGGCGGTGAGGTCGTAGTCCATGTAGTCCTGGAAGACCGCGCCGATCCTGGCCCGCAGATCGGCGGGGCTCACGTCGCGCAGGTCCACGCCGTCCCAGGTGATGCGGCCCTTGCTCGGGTCGTACATCCGGCACAGCAGCTTGACCAGCGTGCTCTTGCCCGCGCCGTTCACCCCGACGAGGGCGACCGTCCGGCCCGAGGGGATGAACAGATCGACTCCGCGCAGGATCCAGGGGTGCTCGTCGCTGTAGCGGAACCACACGTCGCGCAGCTCGATGCCCTGGCGCAGCGCGGGCAGCGCGGCGGGCTCGCGCGGCACCGGCAGGTCGGGGTCGGCCGCGACCACGTCCGTGTAGTGGCCGAACATCAGCAGCGCGTTGTGCACGTCCGCCCAATGGCTGACGATCGCGTTCAGCGCCGCCTGAACGCCCGCGACCGCCGCGACGAAGACCGTCACGTCGCCCACGCTGATGCTCCCGGCGGCGGCGCTGATGATCGCCCAGAGCAGGCCGCCGGCCGCCACGACGCTGCCGAGCAGCGCCATCGCGCCCTGGCTGCGCAGGGCGCGGCGGTCGACGTCGCGTTCGGCCCGGTTGATGCCGCGCACCTCGTCGAGCATCCTGGTACGCAGGTAGTCGCCCAGCCCGAACAGCCGCACCTCCTTGGCCGCCTCGGGCCGGGTGAGCAGGTCGCCGAAGAAGACCTGGCGCCGCATGGCGGGCGTGATGTCGTACATGACCTCGGCGCGCCTGCGGCTCAGCATGAGCTCGATGCGGGCCGAGGGCAGCGCGGCGACCACGATGACGACGATCATGAGGGGGTTGACGGCCGCCAGGCTGGCGGCGAAGCCGGCGAGCGTGATGATCGCCTGGCCGATCGCCAGCGCGCCGATGACCAGGCGGTCGGGGGCGTTGTGGCTCGCGTCGTACGCCAGCCTGAGCGTGTCGTGGAAGGCCGGCGTCTCGAAGCGGCTCAGCCCAGGATGGCGGTTGACCGCGCGGAACAGCCGGTCGTAGATGAGCACCCGCAGCGACCTGCGCAGCTGCGCCTTGGCGTAGTCGGCAAGGTGCGGCAGCACGATGACGGCCAGCCCGGCGACGGCGAGCCCGGCGGCCGTCGGGGCCAGCGCGGCGAACCCGTCGCCCCTGACCAGCCCGTCGAGGACCAGCTTGGTCAGCCAGGCGGTCGCGACCGGGGCCACGCCGGTGAGCACGCCGAGCACGGCCGCGCCCGCGGCGGCCGCCGGGTGGGCGGTCCAGGCGAGGGCGGCGGCGACGCGGATGCGTCCGAGCAGGGGGTTCGCCATGCCGGATCAGACGTTCGCGGGGATGGGGAGCTCGTCCGTGGAGTGCGCGGAGGCCGTCACGGTGCCCTCGGCGTCCACGAGGTAGAAGCCGGGGAACGGGGGGCGGCCGAAGGCGGCGTACAGGGAGCCGTCGCGCTCCTCGGTCACCACCGTCGCCACGTCCTCAAGTGCGGCGGTGAAGGTCTGCTCCTTCGGGCCGCCGCCGACGACCAGCGCCACGACGCGGTCGCGGCCCAGGTGGCGGACCCGTTCGGCGAACACGGGCAGGTGTTCGTCGCAGGCGGAGCAGTCGGTGGAGAACATGCCGACGACGGTCGCCGCTGATGTGAACGTGACGGGCGCGGTGAAGCCCGCCAGCTTGGTGCCCGGCGGGGTGAAGGCGGGTGGCGCGGTGACGTGCTTCAGGACGTTCGCGTGCGCGCGAAGGCGGCGGATCACGGCCAGGAGCAGGAACAGGTTGACGGCGCTCAGCACGCCGACGAAGACGACGGCGGCCACGAGGAAGGACATCGGCGACCCTTTGCGGTGAGGAGCGTCATTTCGCCGTGAACAGGTCGGCGAGGTCGTCGGTGAAGACGGCGAACAGCGCGATCAGGCCGCCGGCGGCGATCGCCAGCACGGCTCCCGCGAGCTGCGGCTGCGGGCCGGCGTACGAGGTCGCGAGGCCGGTGCAGGCCACGGCGATCAGGGCGAGGTTGCGTACGAGGTGCCTGCGGCCCAGCGGCGCCGACGAGGCGCCGAAGCAGTTGCAGGACGCCCGGGAGCCCGCGCGGAGCGCGTGCCGGATCCCGAGGGAGAAGGCCAGGAGCACGGCGCCGGCCAGGGCCAGCCCGGCCGGCGCCGTGAACTCCGTCGTCAGCAGCAGCACCGTCGCGGCTTCGAGGGCGACCACCGTCGCGGGCAGGGCGGCCGGCACCCGGCCCCGCGGCAGCGGGACGAGCGCCGGCACCGATCGCCGGAACGCCTCGAAGGCCGCACGCCCGCGCACCTTGCCCGCCACCGCCACCAGGAAGACGATCCCCAGCGTGCAGCGGGCGGCCAGCGCGACGTACTCCATGCTGCCGATCCGGTCTTCCTAGCGGCAGTAGGTCTTGCCGGCGTAGATGCAGCAGCGCATGCCGGTGTCGGTCCACCAGCAGGGCTCGGCCTCGGCGGAGGTGGTGGGCAGGAACCTGCTGAGCAGGCGGTCGCTCAGCTCGTTGAGTGCACGGAACACAGGGGTCCTCCTTGTAGTGCGCGCCGACGTACGCGATTTGGGTGATCAGCGCCGACACCTGGACAATAACCACGGATGATCAACTGACATAAGCGGTCAGGGCCGACAGCAACCTGCCGTGCCCGGCAGCTTGTTGTCACTCGTCCATCGGGAGCCACATGAGCCTCAGCAGTCTCGGACTGACCGATTTCGAGGAGTGCGTGTACCGGGACCTCCTGAGCGGCCACGAGACGACATCGGACGGCGTGCCCGCCGCGCTGCAGCGGCTCGCGGCCCTCGGCCTCGTGCGCTTCGACGCGGCCGGCCACCCCGTCGCCGTCGAGCCGGAGATCGGGGTCAGCCGGCTGATCCGGCGCCGGCTCCTGGAGACGCACGCGCAGCAGCGGCGCATCTCGGCGGCGTGGGAGGCGGTGCACGTGCTGAGCGCGCGGCAGCGCGGGCGGGGTCGTACGGTGACGATGGAGCAGATCGACGGCGCGGACCGGGTCGCCGAGCGCATCCGCTCCCTGGCGGTCGACGCCCAGGAGGTGCTGGCCATGCACCGGTCCGTCGACCTGCACGGGCTCGGCGAGACCACCCGCCGCCGCACGATCGTCTCCAGGAAGAGCGTGCTGGATCAGGCGGTCCTGGACCGCTGCCGCGCCCTGCACCGCTCGGGCGACCACCACCGGCTGGTGGACGACGACGGTCAGCAGCTGGTGATCGTCGACCGGGCGGTGGTCTTCGTCCCCAGCGAGCCCGGCGGTGACAGCGCCTTGCTCATCTCGCAGGCGGGCGTGGTGGCGGCGATGGCGGACCTGTTCGAACGCGTCTGGTCGCACGCCCAGGACCTCGAACCCTGCCCCGCCCCCGGGCTCACCCCCCGGGAGCGGCGGGTGCTGTACCTGCTGGCCAGCACCCGCAAGGACGAGGTGGCGGCCAGGGAGATGGGGGTGAGCCTGCGGACGTACCGGCGGCACGTGGCCGCGCTATTGGAGCGCCTGGGCGCCGCGAACCGCTTCCAGGGCGCCCTCCTCGCCAAGCAGCAAGGCTGGATCTGACCACCTCAACGGGGCCACCTCTTCCCCGCCGACTTCACCGGGGACGGCCGCGCCGACGTCATGGCCATCGACGGCGAGGGCGAGCTCTGGTTCTACGCCGACACCAGCCCGAACGGCGTCACCCTCGACGCCCGCAGCCAGTCCGGCACCGGGTGGAGCAGCTACAGGCCCGTGGCCATGGACCTGAGCGGTGACGGCAGGACCGACCTGGTCGCCGTCGACGGCAAGGGCACGCTGTGGGTCTATCCCGGCAGGGACGACGGCCGCTTCGGCGCCCGCTACCAGATCGGCGTCAACTGGCGGATCACGGCCATCGGCTGACCTCGTACGGGGGAGGCGGCCCGCGCACGGCGGGCCGCCTCCTTCACTGCTTTCGCCGGACCATCCGGCCCGGTCACACCCGCTGAGGTGTCAGGATGTCCGCGTGGCGGCAGGCCAGGCGCTTCACCGCGCACCAGCCGGTGTCCCTGGCGGGCTCGCGGGCGCCCGTGTCGAGGGCGGTCAGCCGCAGGTGGCCCGCGCTGTCAAGGGTGGCCGGCATCCGGCGGCTGGTGACGATCACCGCGCAGCGTGTGCCCGCGGGGATGAGCGGCCGTACCTGGTCGGCGTCGAGCGCGTTGTCGAGGACGACCAGCAGGTTGCGCGCCGAGGTCAGCGAGCGGTAGCGGGCCGCGGCCTCCTCCAGCGCCGGCGGCACGGCTGCGCCGTCCAGCCCGAGCGAGCGCAGCAACCGGCACAGGACCTCGTACGGCCCCACTGACCGGGTGGTGGCGCGGAGGTCGACGTAGATGACGCCGTCCGTGAACCGGTCGGCCACCGCGTGCGCCACGTGGATCGCCAGGGTGGACTTGCCCACGCCGCGCGGCCCGTGCACCGCCGCGACGGCCGGCAGCCCCGGCTGGGTGAAGGTGAGGGTGTCGCGCAGGCAGGCGACCTCGGCGGTGCGCCCGATGAAGGTGCGGACATCCGGCGGCAGTTCGGCGGGAACCACGCGACCGGACGGGTGTCCGGGCACCCCGGCCGCCGGCCGGGGTACGGCGGGTCCGGCCGGCGGCACTCGCCGGCGTGGCAGGTCCAGCGCCGGGTCCCGGTGGAGTACGGCCTGGTGCAGGCGGCGCAGCGCGGGACCCGGTTCGATGCCGAGCTCGTCGGCCAGCACCCGGCGGGTCTCCCGGTAGACCTCCAGCGCCTCGGACGTCCGCGAGGCGCGGTACAGCGCCAGCATGAGCTGGGCGCGCGGCCGTTCGCGCAGCGGATGGGCCTCGACGTGGGCGGTGAGCGCGGGCACGACCTCGTGGTGCTGCCCCGCCGCCAGCCGTACGTCGGCGTGCTCCTCCAGCGCGGCCAGATGCTCCGTCTCCAGGCGGGCGGACTCGGCCTGCGCCCAGGCGTCGGTCATGCCGGCCAGCGCGTCCCCCCGCCACAGGCCCAGCGCCTGGTGGTAGAGCCGGTCGGCGGCGGCGAGGTCGTCGCGCCGGTGGGCGGCGCGCGCCTGGCGGGTCAGCTGCGTGAAGCGGTGGGCGTCGATGGACTCGCGCGGCAGGTCGAGCCGGTAGCCGCCGGGCACGGTCACGATGATCTCGGGCGGCAGCGCCTCCCGCAGCTTGGACACCACGATGTGCAGCTGCTTCCCGGCCGTCGTCGCCGCGCTGTCGCCCCAGATCTGCCCCCGCAGACGCTCGGCCGAAACGGTATGCCCGGCGTTCAGCGCCAGTTTCGCCAGCACGGCGACCCGCCGCTTGCCGGTCAGTACGGCGGGCTCGCCGTCGGCCAAGACCTCCCACGGCCCTAAAACGTTGATCTCCAGCCCCATCAGAGCCCCCTGTTCGTCCTGGAGGGAAGGTGTGGATCTCTGTGTGCCAGGGGGAAGCGCGCGCATGACCGCACAGGTCCGGACCGCCGCTCCCCCGTGCAGCGGCGACCCGCACGGCCACCACCTTAGGGACGTATCGGGCGGGGTACTGTCCGGCGAACGCCCTACACCTTGTCGTTCAGCTCGGCGAGCGTGATGAGCCCGTCGTCGAGTGCCCGGCTGACCAGGTCACTCTTCGTACGGGCGGCGCGCCCCACGTTCGCGTACTTGACGCGGACCCGCGTGATGTAGGTGTCGACGGTCTTCACGCCGATGTTGAGCTTGGCCGCGACCAGCTCCTTCGAGGACGAGACGAACCACGCCCGCAGCACCTCCGCCTCGCGCTGCGACAGCCGCGGCCGCTCGGCGGAGGTGTCGGCGATGAACGCCCCGGACAGCGACGGCGTCGTGTACGCCTCGCCGCGCGCGGCCGCCTGGATGGCCGGCACCAGGTGCTCGGGCCCCTCCCGCTTGGTCAGGTACGCCAGCGCGCCCAGATCGACGCACTTGATGGCGATGCTGTCCTCGATGTGCTGGGAGTACACGACCACCCGCCGGCCGCTGTCCACCAGCCGGCGCAGCTCCCCGAAGTCGGGCATGCCGGGCACCAGCTCGAGATCGAAGATCACGACGTCGGCGTCGGCTCCTGGCCCGGTCCAGACCTCGGCGAGCCGGTCGCCCGCGTCGATGAGCCGGATCGGCGGCACGGCGGCGGCGCACCAGACGCCCACCCCCACGGCGATGGCCGCGTGGTCGTCCACGATGACGGCGGTGATCACGCGGTCGTCGGCTGCCATGGGGCCTCCATCCAGATCAGGTCACCGTGCGGGCAGGGCTTCGACGAGGACGAGGTCGGCGACGGAGTCGGCCTGGGCGGGCAGCCAGGGGGCGTCGGAGCGTACCTGGCCGGCGCCGACCATCAGCAGGGGCGTCGCCTGCGTCACCCGTGCCACCTCGCTCCCGCCGATCCGGTACGCACGAAAGCCTAACCACCGGAGGCACCAGGCGGCGATCTTGAAGGAGATCAGCCGGCCGCGCGGTCCCCGACCGGGCGGCGGCGCAGGGCGGGGTCGGTCAGCGGGGCGGGGCTCCAGAGACCGACCGGGTGGTAGACGTTCGTGCCGGGCGGCACCAGCTCGTCGATCCGGTCGAGCACGGCGTCGTCGAGCACCAGCGAGGCGCCCTTCAGCAGGCCCTCCAGCTGCTCCATCGTGCGCGGCCCGAGGATGACCGAGGTGACCGCCGGGTGCGCGGCGGCGAAGGCGATCGCCAGCTCGGGCAGCGTGCGGCCGAGCTCGTCCGCCAGCTTCACCAGCTCTTCGACGACCTCCAGCTTGGCCGCGTTGACCGGGATGGACGGGTCGAACCGCTGCGGCGCCTGCGCGGCGCGGCCCCGCGACAGGTCGATCTCCTGCCCCTTGCGGTAGCGGCCGGTCAGGAAACCCCAGCCCAGCGGGCTGTAGGTGAGCACGCCCATGCCGAGCCGCTGCGCCGTCGGCAGCACGTCCCCCTCGATGCCGCGGGCCAGGATGTTGTACGGCGGCTGCTCGGTGCGGAACCGGTACAGCCCGCGCTGCCTGGCCACGTGGTACGCCTCGACCGTCTCGTGCGCGGGGAAGGCCGAGCTGCCGAAGGCGCGGATCTTGCCCTGGCGTACGAGGTCGGTCAGCGCGGCCAGGGTCTCCTCGATGTCCGTCCTGTGGTCGGGACGGTGGATCTGGTACAGGTCGATCCAGTCCGTGCCGAGCCGCCGCAGGCTCGCCTCCACCTCGCGGACGATCCACCGCCGCGAGTTGCCGCCCCTGTTGGGCCCCTCACCCATCGGGAAGTGCACCTTCGTCGCCAGCACCACGTCGTCCCGCCGGCCGCGCAGCGCCTTGCCCACGATCTCCTCGGACTCGCCCGCCGAGTACATGTCGGCGGTGTCGACGAAGTTGATGCCGTGGTCGAGCGCTTCATGAATGATGCGGATGCTGTCGTCGTGGTCGGGGTTGCCGGCCGCGCCGAACATCATCGTGCCGAGGCAGTAGGCACTGACCTCCATGCCGGTGCCGCCGAGAATGCGATATCTCATACTTCGCGACCGTAGATCTTAGAGCCGGCTCTAAGTCAAACTGGCGGGATGTCAGGTCTGAGCATCGGCCAGGTCGCCGAGCGCACCGGTCTCAGCACCCACACGTTGCGCTTCTACGAGCGTGAGGGACTGCTGGCCCAGCCGGTACGGCGGGGCAGCGCCGGGCACCGCGTCTACAGCGAGGACGACGTCGACTGGCTGGGCGTCTGCATCAGGCTGCGGGCCTCCGGCATGCCCCTGACCGACATCCGGCGCTACACCGAGCTGGTCAGGGCGGGCCAGGGCAACGAGGCGGAGCGGCTGGAGGTGCTCCGCCGGCATCGGGAACGGGTGCTCGCGCGGATGCACGAGCTGGACGAGTGCCTCAAGCTGATCATTCACAAGGTCGGCGTGTACGAGAGCCGCCTCGGGTTGCGGGACGACGTCGTGAAGTGTGTTCAGTAGATGCGGTACTTCTTGCCGCAGTTGTCGAACTTCCCGGCCCAGCAGGTGAACGTGTAGACCTTCTCGATCCCGTGCCCGCTCCACGTGCCGACGACCTTGCCGTCCCACGCCTTGTTGAACTTGGTCCAGCGACCGTTCTGGTACACCTCGAACCAGACCCAGCCCTTCTTCCCGCCCCGCTTGTCCACCCCGTACCACTTCGTGAACACCTTGCCACCCGACTTCCACGTCTTGCCGAACGTGTACGCCTTGTGGTCACTGGAGAACACCTTCCCCCACGACGTCCCCGCCGAAGCCTGAGCCGGCGCGGTCATCGCCAGACCGGTGACAGCCATCGAACCGGCAAGAGCAGCGATCGCCAGAGTCTTACGCATCTCGGGTTCCTCCCCGTCGTCGGTGTGATCCGTTGACAGGGACATTACGGAGACCCCCACAGATCAACTGTGGACGAATGCACACAACGAATGTGATCGGCGCCACACACCTGCAACGTACGGAGATGCGACCTTGCCAGACGGGGCCCCGGGGCGGTGCGGCCCCGAAGCCCCTGTCGGTTCACGCCTTGTTGTCGTCGTCTCCTTCCCACAAAGCGCGGTATATGGCGACGATGGCAGCGGCCACGGCGGCGAGTGAGCCCGTGACAATGACCATCGTGGGGTTGACGAAAGCGAGAGCCACCAACACGGCTCCGGCGGCCAGGAGAAGCACGGCCAAGGTTCTGCGGAAATCTCCACTCATGGCAATGCTCACCTTTCTCATAGAAGGTCGGACAAGAAGGAGCGGGTCCTTCGGGGATCTCAGTGAAACCGCGACGGCGGGGCGGGGCCAGGCTTCGAGCGTGGTTGGGACGGCTTAAGCCACGCGCTCGCCGCAGCGGGACATGCGGGGTCGTGGAGAACTCCGGTGGGGACGTTTCGGGACGCAGTATCCTCAGGTCGGGAGTCAAGCTGAGACCAATTGGGACACCTGGCCCAGGGGCGCGGAGACTCGTTCACCGGCCGCCGGTCGCTACGATCGAGGCCCATGCCATGACGCACTTCCAGGGAAGGAGCTGTGCTCGTGCCATGTGTGGAAATGAAGAAGCGAGCGATGACTTAAGCTCCATCAGCACATGGGCGGACGCCATTGCCCAGCTGAAGGCGATACGGGCGACGAAACCCCGGCAGAGCCTGCGCGAGTTGCACGACAAAATGGTCCGGGGAAACCAGAAGGATAAGCTTCCCGCGGCCAGCGTCGTCAGCCGGGCCACGCTGCAGAGGATATTCGCGGCTGAGCGGCAGCCCAAGACCTGTCATCTCATCGGCATTCTTTACGCACTGGACGTTCCGCGTGAGCAGTGGGCCGCCTGGCGTGATCTGGTCAAGCGCCTGGAGACGGCCAGGCGGGACGATCAGGACGGCGACGCGACGAGCCTGCGGGCCGAGGTGGAGATCCTCAAGGGCCGGTTGGAGGCGCTGCGGGAGGAGTTTCGCGGGTTGCGGGACACGTGCGAGTCGCAGCTGCGGGAGGCGAAGGAGGCGAAGGAGGCGATGCACAGGGCCACGCCTGGAGCTCTGGCCGCCACGACGTTCGGCCTTCCGACGGCACAGAAGAAGCTGCGGCACGGGCACCACGACTTCGTGGACAGCAGCTTCGCCAAGTCGCGGGTTCGTCCCTACGTTTCGGACATGGCTCGGGGAGAGACCCGCAGCCGGGTCACCGAGCCGGCTGCCGCCGATGAGGGCGAGGAGGCATCGTCCGGCTGACGGCCCCGCCGGGTGATGAGCCGGCGGGGCCGTGAGCAGGGGCCGAGATGACGGTCAGTCGAGCCAGCGGCCGGCGCCGTGGACCGTGACTTCCAGGAGTTCTGATGGGTTGTCCGGGTTCGGGTAGTAGATGACCATGGTGGTGCCCGCCGGGAGCAGCAGTTTGACGGCCTGGATGCAGCCGGCAACCTCCTGCCGCCGCGCGTCCGGTCCCGTGCCCTCGATCGGGACCGCGTCGCACACCCCGCCGGGGTTGTTCATCACCAGCCGCAGCGTGTTGTCCTGCAGCGCCACCCCCTTGGTGGCGACCCGGTACGCGAGCCGCGTCTCCAGATGCAGGGCGGGCGGCGGGACGGGCACGCCGAACTCCCGCCGGTACAGCAGGTCGAGCCGCTGTTCCAGGGCTCTCAGGTCGTCGTGGAGCCCGCTCTCGACGGTGTAGTTCGCCCACGCGCCGAGGTCGTCGGCCGGGGGCAGGGCCGCGATGGGCAGGCCGTCGGCGTCGAGCACGCGTCCCGACGAGTCGACGATGTAGCCCTGGTTGTTGAGCTGCTTGATCGTCCGGCTCACGTCCTTGAGCTGCTCGGCGGTCTCCGCGTACGGGCAGTCACCGCCGTCCCTGACGCAGCCGACGGGCAGGATGCGCAGCAGCGACATCGCGAGGTCGGTCTCGTAGATCGCCGAGATGACCGCGCGGTCGAGGATGTTCTCCTGCAGGTACATGGTGCCCAGGATCGAGTTGTACTCGGCGAAGCGCAGGTCCGGGTCGACCATCGACTCGACGAAGGTCCCCTTCCACTGGCTCGAGTACTCGTTCCAGTTGGGGTCCTCGGTCAGGTCCATGGCTCCGGCGATGCAGTCCCTGAACTTCTTCGTCGCGCCGCCGAGGCTGCTCTTGGGCGCCTTCTTGCACTTGCCCACGATGCTCCACTGGGACATGGCGTTGAGCAGGTCCAGCGCGGTCAGGCCCATGTACTCCTCGGCGAGCCGGTGGGTCTCGCTCTCCCGGTCGGAGATCCCGCGCTTCGCCCACGAGAACAGCGGGCTCATGACGACCGACAGGCACGCGTCGAGCGCCTTGCCGACGAACTGCTTCCTGCAGGCGTCGGCGCGCTCACCGGCGTAGCCGGCCGGGTCGTTGAGCGGCCCCTTGGGGTCGTCGAGCAGGTCCTCCACGTACTGGTTGCAGTCGTTGTACGTGGGCAGGCCGTTCTCTGGCCCCCACTTGCAGTGCCCGTACCACTCGGCCTTGATCGTGTCGAGCTTCTCCTTGGCCTCGTCCCGGTAGTGCTCGAACACCTCGGCGGCGATGCGGGCCGCCTCCGAGGCGCTGTTGCCCGCCCGGATCTGCGCGTCGTACGCGGTGTCGTACGCGGCGAACGCCCTGGTCGCGTCCTGCGCCGCCGAGACGGCCGAGGCGCGCGCCCAGCGGGCGGAGAGCGAGGCCCGCCCGGCCGACTCCTGCGCCTGCTTGGTCGCGGCGGCGGCGGTGCGGACGGCCTGCGCGGCGCGTTCCGCCGACCGGGCGGCGTCCTGCGCGGCGGCCACGGCGTTGGTCGCGTGTTCGCGTGCCCGGCCGGCCGCCTGGGTCGCGGCGGTCGAGTAGCCGATGGCCTCTTCCGCCGCCCCGCGCGCCTGCGCGGCGGCGGCCTGCGCGGTGCGCGCGAAGTCGACCGCCTGCTCCGCGATCTTCGAGGTCTCGATCATCAGGGAGGTGGCCACGAAGTTGTGGGTCGCGGTCGCGTGGTCGCGCTGCGCCGCGCGGTGCCGCTCCACCTCCAGGAACTCGACCTGCATCGCGGTCGTGCCGGCCAGCGCCACCCTGGCGCCGTTGCGGACCTCGGTGCCGTTGGCGTCGTCGCCTGCGATGGAGGCGACCTTGGCGCGGACGTCGATCGCGTGCGCGGTGTTGTACGTCACGTCCAGGAACGTGCGTAGCGCATCCGGGTCCTCGGAGCGCAGGGCGGTGTTCGCCGCCTCCGCGGTGTCCGTGTCGCCGGCCTCGACGGCTTCCCCGCGGATCCGGCCGACCCGCACCCGGTCCTCGGCGGCGCGCTCGGGATAGTCCGGGTCCTCCAGGAACGCGACGACGTCACGCCACCCGCCGCCGAGTGCCCGCTCGGCGGCCGCCCTCATGGCGGGGCTGCGCGTGACCGAGAGGCCGGTCAGCGTCGTACGGTCGTCCTGCTCCTCGGCGGCGGCGAGCCCGCTCTTGACGAACTCGACGACGCGGGCGTCGTCGTCCTCACCGAGCGCGGCCATGGCGGCGGAGCTGGTCCACGAGCCCGGCACCGTCGCGAAATAGCGGGCCACCTGCCGCGCCTTGCCGGCCGCCACCGCGAGGTCGGCGCCCTCCGCCGTCGCTTGCGCGATCAGCGCGTCGATCTCCGGCGTGTGATAGCGCTTCATCGGTACGTCGAAGCCGCGGGCGTCCTGCAGCCTGGCCTTGGACGCCTGCTCGGTGACGTGCCGGGCGAAGGACAGCTCCAGCTCGTACTCGCTCCTGATGCGTTCCTCGTCCGCCTCGCGCGCCGCCTTGTAGACGTCCTGGGCCGTCTCGGCGGCGTCCAGCGCGTCCTCGGCCGCCTTGAAGGCGTTGTTGGCGTGCTCGGTCGCCAGCTCGGCGGCGTTGACGGCGGAGCCCGCGTGGCCCGCCGCGCTCGCGGCGGCGCGCGCCGACTGCTCCGCGTACGACACCGCCCGGGTCGCCGCGTCCCGTGCCTTGCCCGCCGCGTCCTGGGCGACGTTCGCGTGGCGTACGGTCTCGGCGGTGGCGGCCTTCGCCCGCTCCGCGTCGGCCCTGGCCCGGGACGCCGCCGCGAGCGCGGCCTTCGCCTCGGCGCTGGACACCCCCGCGTACTGGGCGGCGGCCTCGGCCGCGCGGCCGGCCGCCTCGGTGTTGGCCCGCGCCGAGTTCGCGGCGGCGACCGCGGCGTGCGCCTGCTGGGTGACGGCGACGATCTGGTCGATGGGCGACATCCAGTCCGTGAGCGCCGGGCCGACCTGCTGCATCGCCCGGTTGTACGCCTCCGCGTCGGCTGCGGCCTTCGCGTCCAGCTCCGCCCTGGCGGCGGCCGCCCACGCCTCGTCGGACTTGGTGTGCGCCCGCGCCGCCGCGGTCGCCGCGCGTCCCGCCGCACCGGCCGCCATGCGGGCCGCTTCCGCCGCCGACCGCGCGGCCTGGACGGCGACGCGCGAGGCCGCGGCGGCACGATCGGCGGCGTCGGCGGCCCGCCGCGCCTGCTTCCTCGCCTCGGCCGACTCCTGTCCGGCCAGCGAGGCGAGCCGCTCGGCTTCCTCCGCCTCGGCCTTGGCGGCCGCCGACTCGGCCTTGGCGCGCTCGGCCTGCGCCACCGCGGAGACCGCCTCGAACGAGGCCCGCCTGGTCGCCTCCGTGGCGCTGGTGCGCAGGTCGTCCAGCGTCTGGTTCTCGTCGTCCCTGGCCTGGGCCACGCCCCAGTCGATCTGGACGAACCGTTCCTGCATCTCCAGGCTGCCGTCCTGCAGCGCCCGGTTCGCCGCCGCCTGCACCTCGGGGCCGCCCTCGGCCATGGCGCGGTTGACGACGGCCCGCAGATCGATCCGGTACGGCAGCCGCCACCCCGTCTCGATGAACTCCCCCATCGCGCCGCGCGAGCCGTTGCGCAGCACCGCGTTCGCGGCGGCCTTGACCTCAGGACCGCCCACCGCCTTCATCTTGTTCACGCTGGCCCGCAGGTCGATCTCGCGGGCCAGCTCCCATCCGCCGTCGAGGAACGCCGCCACCGCGCCCGGCTGCTCCGAGCGCAGGGCGGCGTTGGCGGCGGCGGCCACCTCGGGGCCGCCGAGCGCCTTGATGCGGCCGACCTGCTCGCGATCGTCGAAGGCGGCGAGCCTGGGCAGCTCGGCGAGGAAGGCGCAGACGGCCGCCCTGTCGCCGAGCAGCGCCTGCTCCGCCTTCGGGCGGACGTTCAGCCCGCCCGTCACCCAGGCCTCCAGCACCACCTGCCGCTCGCAGACCGGCTCCTGCGGCGGGTCCGCCACAGGAGCCGCCGCAGGAGCCGCCGCAGTGGCGGCGGCCTGCCCGATCGGGGCGACCGACGTGAGCACCAGACCGGTGACCAGGGCCGTCCGTCCTAAGAATCTTCTGCATAACGCATTCATCGCCGTCTCCTTGAAAAGAGGGCCGGCCGGACGCCCTGGTCCGGCCGGCCGGGTGCTCAGCGAACGACCCGCAGTTCGAGGAGGGTCTCGCGGCAGTTGTCCGGGAAGTCCGGGTGGCTCTCGTCGCAAAGGGGGTCCGTACGACCGAACTGCTCGCTCTCGTCCGCCTCGACGCGCTTGGTGCGCTCCGTGCCGGTCGCCAGGTGCCGCACGGTCGCGTCCACGTCGTGGCCGGCTCCTGGTGCGCGGCTGTCGCCCTGGACCTCCTGGACGTTCGGGATGCGCAGCTTCACGTACCCGCTCGGTGAGAGGATCTTGAAGCAGACCGCCATCACGCCGAGATACGGCTCGCCGACCTGGCCCTCGCCGTTGATCAGGCCCGGGAAGACCTTGAGCGTGCCGACCCCGTCCTCCGACGGGGTGCTGCACGAGACCCAGATGATCCCGCCGTTGCCCGACAGCAGCTCGAAGTTCTTCGCCTCGGCCGCGGCCGTGCCCCAGTCGGCCTGGCCTGACGTGCCGGCGTAGTCGTGACGGAAGGTCGCCGGGTAGGCGAAACGCTCCAGGATGGAGTCGGGGCGGTGCACGGGGTACACGACGATGTTGCGCGGTATCAGGTTGCCGTTGCTGCGGCCGACGATCCAGGCGATCCTGCTGGCCGGCCGGTAGAGGAAGAGCCGGTTCTGCGTGCCCCAGCCGAGGCCGTCGAAGGCGACGATCCGGTCCACGGGGCTCTCCAGCGCGTACCCGCCGATGCCCGCCGAGCTGTGGAAGACGGCTCTGAACGAGCTGCCCGCTTCGTGCGCGAGGATCCAGGCCGTACGCGAGCCAGGGCGGTAGAGCAGCAGGTGGTCCAGCTTGCCCGAGCCGTCGTAGTCGTAGGCGATGATCCGGTCGGCCGAGCTCTTGAGGTCGTAGCCGCCGATGCCGGTCGAGCTGTGGAACACGGCCCTGAACGAGGCCCCCGAGCCGCGCTCCAGGATCCACGCGATCTCCACACCCGGGCGATGGAGCACCAGGTGGTCGAGCTTGCCCGAATGGTCGTAGTCGAAGGCGATGATCCGGTCGCGGTCGTCCCTCAGGTCGTAGCCGCCGATCCCCGTGGTGGAGGTGAAGACCGGCGTGAAAGCGCCGCCCGCGCCCCGCTTGACGATCGTGACCAGCTGCGCCCCCGGCCGGTACAGCAGCAGGTGGTCCTGCTTGCCCGTCCCCTCGTAGTCGAAGGCCACCACCTGGTCGCGGGCGTCCTTCAGGGTGAACCCGCCGATGCCGTCGTGGGTCGAGGTGAAGACCGGCGCGAACGTGGTGCCGCTGCCGTGCTTGAGTATGTGGATCGTGCCGACGCCTGGCCGGTACACCACGAGATGGTCCAGCTTCCCCGTGCCCTCGTAGTCGAAGGGGACGATCCGGTCGGCCGCGTTCTTCAGGTCGTAGCCGCCGATGCCCGTCGTGGAGGTGAAGACCGGCGCCCAGGCGCCCTCCGCGCCCCGCTTGACGATCGTGACCAGCTGCGCCCCCGGCCGGTAGAACAGCAGGTGGTCCTGCTTGCCCGAATGGTCGTAGTCGAAGGCCACCGCCTGGTCCCTGGCGTCATTGAAGGTGTAGCCGGCGAACCCCTCCGACCCGTGCTCGAACGCCCGCATCGTCTCCGTGGGCTCCCGCGCGGTCGTCCGCACCCAGTTCGCCAGGCCGTCCGCCCGCTGCGCCTCGCCGCCGCGTCCCCCGTCGGCGGCCGCGCCCAGGCAGCCGCCCTGCCCGGCGCCGATGGCGAGGCCGACGAGCTCAGGGCCGCTCCCGCCCGTCCTGATCATCGGCGCGCCCGCGTCGCCCTGGCAGGCGCTCACGTCGGCGCCGTTCGCCCCGCTCCAGCCGAACGACTCCGCCTCCACGGCTCCGATCGCGACGGGCGCGGTGTGCATCCGGTCGGGCGCCCACTCCCCGTCGGTCCGCCCGTAGCCGGCGAGCTGCAGCACGTCCCCCGCGACGGGGGCGGAGCCGATCGCGACGGGCGGCACGTCGACCACCCGCAACGCGAGCCTGACCAGCACGAGGTCGAGGCTGTCGTGGGGATGGACCCAGGTCGCGGGCAGCACCCGCGCGCCCGTACCGGTGAGGCCCGTGCCGCCGAGCGTCACCGTCGTCGGCAGGGGCGGCGCGCCGGTCCTGACGGACCCGCTCTCGGGTGTGAAGCACGTGGCCGCGGTGAGCACCCAGTGCGGGCTGATCAGGGCACCGCTGCAGGAGTGCAGCTCGCCGACCTCGACCTTCGCGACGAAGCCCCACGCGCCGCCGGAGGGCTGTTCGCCGCCCCGCACCGCGTGGGCCGGCGTCGCGACGGCGCAGAGTGCGAGCGCGAGGGCTGTGATGGGTAATAGCCGGATTAATCGCTGGAGGTTCACGGCACGATTCTGGAAGTCGCCCCCCGGCCGAACCAGGGCACCGACCGGCCATCGACCGGACATTTCGTTGCCCCCCACGCGCTATAGGAACCGCCTATAGGGGCCAACGACATTTCCTCTTTGCTTCTCGTTCTTTTCCGGACGTAGCGTTCAATCGGTTAATACGGAAAGGACGACATGATGGAACTTGCGGGAAAGCGGGCCGTGGTGACCGGGGGAACGCGCGGGATCGGGGCGGCCGTCGTACGGCAGCTCCTGGACGCCGGCGCCCGAGTGCTCACCACCGCGCGGTCCGCGGCGAGCACGGCGCCCGAGGGGGCCGGTTTCGTCCAGGCCGACGTTCGGACCAGGGCGGGGGCCGAGAGCATCGCGGCCGCCGCGCACGACGTGCTGGGCGGCGTGGACATCGTGGTGCACAACGCGGGCGGGGCGCAGCCGTACGAGGGGAGCGCCGCCATCCCCGACGAGGTGTGGCAGGACGCGCTCGACCTGAACTACCTGGCCTCCGTACGGCTGGACGCGCTGCTCGTGCCCGGCATGCGCGAGCGGGGCTGGGGCGCGATCGTGCACGTCTCGTCGGCCGCGACCCTCGCCCCGGAGGCGCCGTCGTTCCTGCACTACGCGGCGGCGAAGGCGGCGCTGGAGAGCTACAGCAGGGGGCTGGCGCTGGAGCTGGCCCCGCACGGCATCAGGGTCAACACCGTCTCGCCCGGCCGGGTCGCCACGCCCGGCGGCGAGCAGACCCGGGCGCAGTGGGCGGAGGTGGCCGCGCGCATGGCCGGCGCCCCGGCCCAGAACGACACCGCCCACGCCGCCACGCCGGTGGGGCGCGACGGCCTGCCCGACGACATCGCGAACGCGGTGCTGTTCCTCATTTCCGAGCGGGCGGGTTATCTGATCGGCCGCAATCTCATCATCGACGGCGGCGAATTCCCGATGGGCTGAAAGGTTAAAAACGACATGGAATTGCAGGGCAAAATCGCGCTCGTCACCGGCGGCACGTCAGGCATCGGCCTCGCCACCGCCCGGCGGCTGGCCCGCGAGGGCGCGGAGGTCGTCATCAGCGGCCGCGACGGCCGGCGCGGCAAGGACGCCGAACGGGCGGCGCAGGAGGACGGCAGCATCCGTTACGTCCCGGCGGACATGGCGGACCTGGGCTCGGTCGCCGAGCTGGCCAGGCAGAGCGGGCCGGTGGACATCCTCGTCAACAACGCCGGCATCTTCCCCACCGCCGCCACCCTCGACCAGACGCCGGAGGGGTACGAGGAGATCTTCGCCACGAACGTGCGCGGCCCCTTCTTCCTGGTCGCCGCGCTCGTGCCGCACATGCTCGCGAAGGGCGAGGGCAGCATCGTCAACATCAGCACGCTCGCGGCGCATCGGGGGTTCGCGGGCGCGTCGGTCTACGGCGCGTCCAAGGCCGCGCTGGAGGCGCTGACCCGAGCGTGGGCCAAGGAGTTCGGGGACGGAGGCGTCCGGGTCAACGCCGTCTCGCCCGGCCCCGTTCGTACCGAAGGGGTGGTGGCCGCGTACGGGGAGGAGGGCAACGAGCCGGTGGCCCGCGGCCTCGGCATCCCCCGGACGGCCAGGCCGGAGGAGCTGGCCGAGGCCATCTACTTCCTCGCCTCACCGCGTGCCGGCTTCGTCAACGGCACCACGTTCTTCGTGGACCTGGGCGGCGGCGTCTTCTAGACCCTTCGCGACCTTCTAGACCCTTCTAGACCAGAGAGCTCGTACGCGACCAGCTCTCCTGCTGCAGCAGCTCCAGCAAGGCCGTCTCCGCCGGGCCCGCGCCGAGCCTGAGACCGGCGATGACCGGCTGCGACACGACCGGGGACACCGGCCGCGCGAGCTGCTCATACCCGTGCGGAACGGCGGAGGCCGGGACGAGCGTCACGCCCAGCCCGTGGGCGGCCCAGCGCACGGCCGTCGCCGTCTGCGTGACACGCGCGACCGTGCTCGGCGCCATCCTGTTGTCCCGCAGCACGTCGCGCAGCACGGCGTCGAGCGCGCTCTCCCGGTCGAACCGGATCCACGGCTCCCCCTCCAGCTCACGCAGCTCGACCCGGTCCGCGGCGAGCAGGCGGTGACCGGCGCCCAGCACCACCACGAACTCCTCGTCCCCGAGGTGGTAGGCGTCGGCGCCGCCCTCGTCGCACGTCGAGGCCACCAGCACGAGGTCGAGCACGCCGCGGCGGCCCAGCCGTTCGAGCTCGGCCGGGTTCGGCTCCTCGAAGACGGTGACCTCCAGGCGGGGGAACCGGCGGCGCAGCTTGGCCAGCGCACTCGGCAGCTGCCGCGCGCCGAGCCCCATCTGCGCCGCGACCAGCAGCTCACCGGCCAGCTGCTCGTCCGCCCCGGCCCTCGCCATCGCCCGCGCCCGCCGCGCCGCGGTCACCGCCACCTGCGCCTCCCGCAGGAACGCCCGCCCCGCCACGGTGGGGACCAGGCCGGTCGGCATGCGGGTGAAGAGGGCGACGCCGAGCTCGCGTTCGAGGGTGCGGATCTGCTGGGAGACGGACGGCTGCGCGACCCGCAGCACCTCGGCCGCCGCCGTCACCGATCCCTCCTCGGCAACGGCCAAGGCGTACTCGTACTGGCGCAGACTCATGATTCCCTCCCACCGCCCGTAATCATGTAAGCGGTGGGTACAACGCGGGGGCCGGCGCCTTTAGTCCGCTTAGAGCACGGGCGGGTCGAAGTCGAAGTCGAGCCGCCTGTTCTGCTCCGCCACGATCACATCGGGGTGGCCGCGCCCGAGGACCCGCCTGTAGCGCTGCAGGGTGTCGGCTTTCAGCTCGTCCGCCTCCTGCTGCGCGCCGAGCTGCAGGAGGTCGACGACAAGGTTCGCGGCCCCGGCCAGAGTGAGCGGGTGATCCAGGCCGAACCGGGTGCGCAGCTTGCCGAGCGTGCTCTCGCCCAGTCGGATGGCCTGCTCGTGCTCGTTCATCGCGGCGAGGTCGCTGGCGAGGTTGATCGCGCACGTGAGGGTGAAGTGGTGATCGCGTGCCAGCCTCCTGTCGAGGCCCTCGCGGGCCGCCCGATCGAGGTCGACCGCTTCTTCCGTGCGCCCGTTGATCCGCAGCAGCAGCGCGAGGTTGGTGTCGCAGCCGTACTTGAACGGGTGGTCGTCGCCGTACATCTTCTTGAAGCGCGGCGTCAGGTCCTCCAGCAGCTCCAGCGCCTCGACCACATCGCCGAAGGCCCGTTGCGCGTTGGCCAGGCAGAGGCCGGCGGCCAGGGCGTCGGGGTGGTCCATGCCGGTGTTGCGCACCTGCGTGTCGAAGGTGCGGCGGGCGAGATCCAGCGACTCCTCGACCTTGCCGTCACGCCGCTTGGCGATGGACAGGTCTTTGGCGACGCGGAGGGTCCACGGGTGCTCGGGGCCGAGTTGCTCGACGCCGAACTCGTACGCGTCCTCGCCGAGGTCGCAGGCCTCACGATATTGGCCCTGCAAGCGGGTGATGCGGGCCAGGCCGTTCCAGGACGACAGGACGTTCAGGCTGCTGACGCCCGCGCTCGCGCGCTGCCGCTCGAAGGTCGTGGTCTGCAGCTCGCTGGCCTTGTCGTACTCGCCGAGCAGCAGGTAGTCGAGAGCGAGGTTGTTCATCGCCCGCAGCGTGCGCCGGTGCTCAGGCCCGAAGACGGTCTCGTGGCGGCCCAGCGAGTCGAGGTCGTGTTGCAGCGCCTCCCCGAAGTCGCCGCGGAACCGCAGGTCGGCGCCATGGCTGTTACGCAGCAGCAGCGTCTCTTCGTGATCTTCGCCGAGCACGTCGCGCATGCGGATCATCAGTTGCTGGTTGAGCTCGAAGGACCCCGCGATGTCCCCCAGCTCTCTGATGATGATCGCCTGGTGGCGTTGGGCGGCCAGGACGCTGTAGTCGTCGGGGCCGCTGTCGGCCTGCCATTGCGCGATGAACAGCTCGACCAGCGTCTGGGCCGACTTGAAGTCCCCCGAGGAGTAGAGATAGCGGACGATGCTGAGCGCGAACCGCCGGGTCCGCGAATCGCGGGAGTGATGGACGCCGGCCGGTGAGACGTGTCCGAGCAGGGCGGCGTAGCGAGGCCACGCCGCGTTGTCGTCCGGCTCGAACGACGCCACCGCGGCGGCCAGGAGGAGGTGCGCCTCACCCCGCATGGCGGCGTGCTCCGTCTTGGGGAGGTCGTCACGCAGCAGCGCCTGGATCAGCCGGTGCACCTGGATCGTGCGGTTGGCCGAGTCGATCTTGACGAGCGCGTAGCGGCCCAGCTCGCGGATGACGCGGCTGGTCAGGATGGGGTCGGCGAGGATCTCGGCCAGCTTCGAGCCCGCGGCGTAGTCGGCGGGCAGCCGCTGGAAGAGGTCGCGCGGAATCGGCTCAGGCCCCAGGAACGCGCAGCACCGGAGCACTTCGACCGCCTTCGGCATGCGTGCGGTGAGCTGCTGCACCGACAGCGTCCAGGCCGCCGACATCGACAGCGGATAGTCGGTCGGCTTGTTGGTGCCGAGCAGCCGGGTCGTCTCCTCGTCCAGCAGCCGCAGATATTCCTCGACGGAGATGCCGGTCTCCACCTGCAGGGCGCCCGCCTGCTCAAGAGCGAGCGGCAGGTCTCCCAGCGCCTCGGCCAGCTGATTGGCCTCGGTCTCCGTGATGCCCTGGCCGACCCGCTTGACGAGGAACTCGACGCTCTCCTCACGCGGGAAGACGTTGACGGGCACCGTGGGCACCACGCCCTGCCAGCTGTGGTTGCGCGAGGTGATCAGCACGTGGCCGGGCCCTCGGGGCGCGATCGTGTTGATCTCCTCGACCTCGTCGGCGTTGTCGAAGATCAGCAACCACTTCTCGTACGGATCGCCGCGCCGCAGCGCGTCGAGCGCCGCCTCCGCCGCCTCCTCGACCTTCGCCGAGGCGCTGATCGGCAGCCGCAGCTCGCGCGCGAGCCCCGCCAGCGACGACTTCACCAACATCGGCTGATCAGCGGGGATATACCAAACAAGGTCGTATTCGCTGCGATAGCGATAGGCGTATTCGATGGCCAAGACCGTCTTTCCGACACCGCCCAGCCCATGGAGGGCATGCGGGACGACGGCGGCGACGTTGGACATCAAGCTTTCGTGCAGATTTCGCAACAATTGGGCGCGGCCGGTGAAGTTGTTGTTGCGCTGAGGAACCCGTCCCCAGATGGCAGGCACGCGCGCAGAATCCGGCGAATGGTGCGAAACCGACACAGTACCGCCTCCGCTAGACCGGGCGTTTAAAGCAAGCTTAGACGTCACACCGACCTCGGTGAACCCCACGGGCGGGCCGCTCTCGCCACGTCCGCACAAGCGTGGGAGGATGAGGCCGACCTAGCACGACTCATGGACCGAGGAAAGCCCATGACCAGCAGTGAAGCAGAATACGGCGGTGGCCTCATCAACGTGAGCGACTGGAGCTTGACCGACCTTGACAGCCTGCCTCCCGGCCCCTTGGCATACGCCCTGCGGCGGCTGGACGAAGCCGGCTCAGGTCCAGTGGCAGGATTTCAATCAGCTCTTTGACTTTCACCGGACACGTTCTAGCCTGAACCAAAACAATTATGTGACGGAAGACTTGGGCAGACGAGGTGACGGTCGGGGCGGGTGTGTTGAGGGAGCCGGACTGGGATCGGCTGATCAAGCAACTGAGCCGGGGGGACTGCACACCGCTGCTCGGCGCCGGGGCGAGTTTCGGACGATTACCAACAGGTGGCCAGCTCGCCCAATATTTTGCCGACCGCTACCAATATCCGTTCGCCGACTCGCATGACCTGGCCCGGGTCATGCAATACGCGGCATGGGTGAGCGGCGACACGGTGGAGCTGAAGCACGAGGTCTGCACCTATCTCCAGCAGTACGCGCCGTCCGGCGACGCCTGCGACACCGACCCCCATGCGATGCTGGCGAAATTCCCCATCAAAACATTTCTCACCACCAACTACGACGACTTCATGCTGCGCGCCCTGCACCAGGAGACCGGGGGACGCAAGAAGCCGGTCAGCCAGATCTGCTCGTGGTGGGACGTCGGGGTGGAGAAGCCGTACATCGAGCAGCCGACCGAGGCAGAGCCGCTGATCTACCACCTGCACGGCCGCTGGAACGATCCCCGGTCACTCGTCCTCACGGAGGACGACTACCTCACCTACCTGGGGAACCTCGTGGAGGTGAACGCGTCCGCCGGTTCGCCGCTGCCCAGCACGGTGCTGCACACCATGACCGTCAGCCCTCTGCTCTTCGTCGGCTACAGCCTGCGCGACTGGAATTTCCGGGTGCTGTTCTACGGGCTGCTCAAGACGATGCCGCAGAACATGCGACGGCGACACGTCAGCGTGCAACTCATGCCGGATCTGAACACCTCCGTCGCGGATGCCGCGGGCCGGGCGCGGGAATACCTCCAGCGATATCTCGACGGCTGGAACATCACGATTTTCATCGGCAGTACCGAGGAGTTCTTCGAAGAACTGCGGAGCAGGATGTGAGGACGGTCGCATGCCAGTGACGGACCCGCAGGTGCAACCGTACGTCGGGCTGCGTCCCTATCGGCGTGACGAGAGCGCGCTGTTCCACGGCCGCGGCCGGGAGGCGCAGGAGGTCGCGACGCTCTGGCAGGCCGCCGGCCTCACCGTGCTCTACGGCGCATCGGGCGTGGGCAAGACGTCTCTGCTGCACGCCGGGGTACTGCCGCTGCTGGATCCCGAACATGCCGACGTCCTGCCTGTGGCACGCATCGCCCCTCGGATGAGCACGCCCGCGACCCGGGGCGGCAACCCGTACGTCCGTGCCCTGCTGTCGTGCTGGACCGACCGCCAGGACCTCGCGGACCTGACGATCTCGC
Organism: Nonomuraea sp. NPDC049419; assembly: GCF_040676995.1. NCBI lineage: Bacteria > Bacillati > Actinomycetota > Actinomycetes > Streptosporangiales > Streptosporangiaceae > Nonomuraea > Nonomuraea sp. NPDC049419. The sequence continues at coordinate 138,137 of NZ_JBFAQB010000014.1, forward strand.
GTTTCCTGGACGACCGGCCGGAGCGGATGGACCGCTACGGTGACCCCGTACCGATCCTCGCCGCCATCGACCAGGCGGAGGAGATCTTCCATGGCTCGCCGATCCTGGAGAAGGAGCGCAGGGTCTTCCTCGACCAGCTGGCGGAAGCCGTCAAGAAGCACCCCGGACTGCATGTCCTGCTGGCACTGCGCGAGGAGTACCTCTTCCTCGTCCTGCCGCACGAACGCCGCATCGGGCAGGGCTCGCGCAGCCGCTTCCACCTCGAGGCGCTCAGCCCCGAGCAGGCCCTGCAGGTCGTGCACGGGCCGCTGCCGCAGACCGGCAGGACGATGACGCCGGAGGCCGCCGAGCTGCTCATCGACGACCTGCGCGAAGTGCACTTCGAGAACGAGGCCGGTGAGACCACCACCATCAAGGTCGACACGGTGGAGCCCATCCAGCTCCAGGTGGTGTGCTCCGCCCTGTGGGAGTCGCTGCCGCCGGAGGTCGTCGAGATCACGGAGGAGCACGCCCTCCTGTACGCCCAGGTGGAGGAGTTCCTGTCGGCCTTCTACCGGCGCACCATGGCCGAGGTGGCCGCCGAACACGGCCTGCCGGCGAGCAAGCTGCGCCTGTGGATGCGCAAGACGTTCATCACCGAGCACGGCACCAGGAACGCCGTCTACGAGGGACTCATCGAGACCGAGGGCATGCCCAACGCGATACCGCGCACCCTTGAGGACCGCCACCTCCTGCGCGCCGAGCAACGGCTCGGCATCCGCTGGTACGAGCTGACCCACGACCGGCTCATCGCCCCCGTCACCAGGTACGAGGCCCCGGAGTCTTACCTGAAGGAGGCCCGTCAGGCGGTGGAGGAACGCGACTGGGACCACGCCCACCACCTCGCCGAGCTGGCCGAGCGCGCCGCCGACGTGGACGAGGCGTGGGTGCGCGCGGAGGCGGCGGAGGTCTTCGCCTGGGTGGCGCACGCCCGCGGCGACCTCGGCAGCGCCAGGCGGTATTGCGTGGAGGCGGCCGGAATCTTCTCGGAGTACCAGCGGTTCGACGGCGTGGCCCGCGCGCTGACCAAGGAAGGGCTGCTCTGGCTTGACCAGAACGACTCGGTCCAGGCCATCCAGCGCATCAAGACCGCCCTGGACTACGCACCCAACGACGTGTCCGTCCAGATCGCGCTGGCCAAGGCGCTCCAGCGGTCGAGCACGCCCAAGGCCGCCGAAACGATCATCAACGGCCTTCCGTCAGATCTTGCCCAGCAAGCGTGGATAACGCTTCACGAACCGGACTGATTCATTATGCTCAACGGCCATGACGCACGTTCCGCGGGCTGGCAGACATTGCCCGAATGGCCGCTGACACTCGACCTGGCTGCGCTGGCGGAAAAGGGTTGGCAGCCGACCCCGTTCAGGCAGTTCATCCTGAAGATTCACAGCAGATGTGATCTCGCCTGCAGCTATTGCTACATGTACGAGATGGCCGACCAGAGCTGGCGGTCACGGCCGATGCGCATGGCGCCCGAGGTGGTCGACGCGGTGGCGGCGCGGATCGCCGAGCACGTACGCGCCCATGATCTCCCGTCGGTCGAGGTGATCCTGCACGGCGGCGAGCCCCTGCTCGTGCGTCCTGAGGAGATCGACAAGCTGGTCGAAACGGTACGCGGCGCGGTCGGCGCCGACGTCGCCTTCACCGTGCAGACCAACGGGACCCGGCTGGACCGGACGTACCTGGAGCTCTTCGAGCGGCACCAGATCGGGGTCGGCGTCAGCCTCGACGGCAGCGAGCAGGCCCACGACCGCAACCGCCGCACCGCCGACGGCCGCGGCAGCCACCACAAGGTCGCGGCCGGCCTGCGGCTGCTCGCCGAGCCGCCGTTCCATCACCTGTTCCGCGGCCTGCTCTGCACGATCGACCTGCGCAACGACCCCCTAGAGACGTACCAGGCGCTGCTGGCGTTCGGCCCGCCGGCCGTCGACCTGCTGCTTCCGCACGGCACCTGGTCACAACCCCCTCCCGGGCTCGACAGCGGCGACCCCGCCACGCCCTACGCCGACTGGCTGATCGCGATCTTCGATCAGTGGTATTCCGCGCCTGCTCAACCAGCCAGGGTGCGTTTGTTCGACGAAATCATCTACCTCCTTCTCGGGGGCGGGTCGGCCAGCGAACAGATCGGCCTGTCCCCCGCCGCCATGGTGGTCATCGAGACGGACGGCGAGATCGAGCAGTCGGACTTCCTGAAATCCGCCTACCCGGGCGCGCCCAGCACCGGATTTCACGTCCTTCGCGATTCCTTCGATGACGTTCTGCGGCTGCCGTCCATCGCGGCCCGCCAAATCGGCTGGTCCGCGCTGTCGGACACGTGCAAAGCCTGCCCGGTCGGCCGGGTGTGCGGCGGCGGCCAGTACGCTCATCGCTATCGGCCCGGCAGCGGCTTTCTCAACCCGTCGGTCTACTGCGCCGACTTGCTGCGGCTCATCACCCACGTCAAAGACACGATCCAGCGCGATTACAACGCACTGCAGAAGGACCACAGATGAACCTCGCAGAGCACCGCATTCCTGCTGCGGCCTTCGACGAACTGGCTTCGGGCGCCGGCGGAACGGCCACGGTCGAGCAGCTCAAGGCCGCCCAGCGCAGCAAGCACCTTCTCCTGCTGCGGGGAGTGCTCGAAACGACGCGCAACGCCCGCCATGGCAGCTGGCCCGAGGTACGCCGGGCCTACGACCTGCTCGCCGGCATCCAGGCGTCACATCCCGAAGCGGTCAACGCCGTGGTGCACCACCCCGCCGTGGCCGCGTGGGCGCGTCACACCATCAAGACCCTCGACGCTCCCGAGCAGATGTCCGCGCTGGCGGCGGCCGCGGCCATCCGCGCCGGCGTCGCGTGCGACCTCGACGTCACCGCGATCGACGGGGTGATCAACCTGCCCTCGCTCGGGCAGTTCGTCGTGGGACGAAGCGTCACCACCGCGACCCTGCACTGCTCGGCCGACGGCGTGGAGGTCTCCGCCGAGGGTCTGTTCCTCCAGCTCGGCGACGACGAGCCGAACTGGCGGCCACTGCGCGGCCTGTCCGCGCAGGCCGACGACGAGCGGCTCGACGTCCTCATCGACGACCTCCACCCGCACCGCATGCCCGGCTCCGACGCCCTGCGCGCCCCCCTCACCGAGCAGGAGGCGCGGCTGTGGCAGGACCTCCTCGACGAGGGCTGGGGCCTGCTCGTACGCAACCACCTGCCGGTGGCCAAGCAGGTGTCGGCGGCGATCACCGTCTTCACCCCGCTCGCCCCGCCGCAGGAGGGCATGGGGATGGCCAGTGCCACCTCGCGCGAGACGTTCGGCTGCATCGCCATGTCGACCCCGCCCGACGCCCACGCGCTGGCCGTCACGCTGACTCACGAGACCCAGCACGCCAAGCTGTCGGCGCTGCTCGACGTCGTGCCTCTGACCAGGCCCGACAACGGCCGCCGCTACTACGCGCCGTGGCGTCCCGATCCCCGTCCCGCCTCCGGTCTCCTCCAGGGCACGTACGCCTACGTCGGCGTCACCGACTTCTGGGAACGCCAGCGGCACCTGGAGAGCGGCGAGTCGGCGATCCGGGCGAACGCGGAGTTCGCCCGGTGGCGCTCCGGGGCGCGCCAGGTCGCGGGCACCCTCCTCGACAGCGGCGCGCTGACCGAGGAGGGGGAGGTCTTCGTCAGCCGGATGGCGCGCCGGCTCGACGAGTGGGCACGCGAACCCGTCCCGGCTGCGGCCGCCGCCCTGGCTGAGGGAGCGGCGGACCGGCATCGCTCGCTGTGGCGCGAGCGCAATCAATGACGTAATTGGAGAATGACACCGCCCACCCGCAATCTCTGCGGTTTAGTATCAAGTGGGAGGTGTCATGCTCCGATCTGCCCGGCGCGTCCTCAAGGATTTACGCGAGCGCAGGAATATCGACGCCTACGTCATCTCCCTGCTCTCCATCGTCTTCGCCGCCCTGACGTTGGTCGGGGACAAGGTAAGTGATCAGTTCAAGTGGGCGGTGTTGCTGGCCGGGGTCGGGGTGCTGGTGCACCAGATCACGTTGCCTCGGGGTGAGGGCCGGCTTTCGGACAGAGCCCTTGAAGACCGGACCGGTTTCGAGCAGGCCCCTTTGAAGGATCGGCTGCGAAGCAGCCGGGAAATCTGGATGTTCGCTCCTTCGGGGGTCAACTTCCTGTCCGACGAGAACTGCCGGGCGATCGGCGGGACCGTGCTGAAGCGGCACAACGGAATCGTCAAGATGGTGGTCCTCGACCCTGAGGCGACCGCGGCGGTGGACATCGCCACCCGGCAGCTCGACAATGGGCTGGAATATCCGCTGCAGCCGCTCGCCGACAGCATCCGCACCACACAAAGCATGATGGCCGCGATGGCGTCGTGGCAGTCGCCGGGGAGCCGGCAGTTCAAGGTGTTCGGTTATAACCCCGGGTTCAGTTTGGTGGCGTTCAATCCGCTGCAGCGGGACGGGGTCATCATCGTGGAGATTCACGGGGTGAGTAATGCGTCGACGTCCGGGCGGATGCATCTGGAGCTGACGCGGAAAAATGCGCCGCAGTGGTATTTGTACTGGTTGGAGCAGTTCGATGCGATCTGGCACTCCGCGAAGCCGCTGCCCTTGCCGCCCGCTGAGAGCGCCTTGGAGTCCGGGGACCGGCACTGAAGCCACAAATACGGATATTTCCTGCTACGGGGTAAATGCCACTCCCCGCCGAGGAATTTCGAAGATCTTTTAGGCTTTTGCTGGGTCGTACTTTTGCCGACCCCTCAAACTGAAGGCCGTGACGAACGATCTCACCGACGCGCGGGACCGCCTGATCTCGCCCCGCGAGCTTCACCAGGTAGCGGCCCTGCTGAACATGCCGCGTCTCCATGAGAACGCCACCCGTGACGACGACGGCGCTCCCTACAAGAACCACCAGGCGGCCCTGTACGCCGGCATCGCCGAGTGGGCGCGGCTGTCGGCCCACGCGGCCGAACAACTCGGCGCGTCGGAGCAGCCTGAGACGACCGACGAGTTCGCTTATCTCATCGAATACACCGACAGGCACGCCAAAGGCTGGTATCCGGCACCCAGCGAGCAATCCCATGGGATGACCCTGGCCGACCGGGCCGAGACGGTCGCGCAGACCGTACTGACGCGCTACATCGCCCACCTGGCCGACCACCGCGACGACTACGAGCTCTGGCTGGTCGACTCGCTCTCCCTGCGGGCCAGCGTGTGGCACGTGGACACCGCCGAGGCCTACCCCCGCGGCCTGGGCCCCGACCGCCCCTCCTCGCCGTACGCGTTCTCGGACGCGGCCATCCCCCCGCACGCCGTGGAGATCCGCACCCCCGTCCAGATCCACCGGGTCATGGACCACCGCATCCCCCCGTGGCCCGACACCCTCCTCTGGGAGGCGGAACCAGAGCCCCAGGTCGGCCTCAGCCAGGCCTACCTGGCCGCCATCGAACACCGCCGCAACTGATGACACCGACCGGCGTGAGACGTACGAGCACGCCTCACGCGAGGCCGGCGAGCACCATCGAGCGGCGTTCGGAGGGTGAGAGCGCATGCCTCCTCGCTGCTTCACCTGCGCGTCATGTGTGAGGAGGCGTGCACTTCGATGGGCGGCGGCCACGCCAGACCATGATGGCCCAAGCCATGGGGTGTCGGGATGGTTCGCCGTCCGGCTCGGAGCCGGGCGATCGCTACCGTTCGCATGAGCCGTGTGCGCACGAGGTGTTCGCCCCTCGGGCTCCATCTCCTGATACGACCAGTTCGAGCCCGCCATCGGGTGCGGGTGATGGCGGTTGAGGGGATGCGGGTTCGGGTGTCGGATCTGGAGGCGGTGGATGGGACGCCGGTCATCGATGTGAAGCCGGTGCTTGACGCGGGGCGCTAACTCGGTGGTTTCAGGAGGCGTTTGTCCGGCTTGCCGCTGGGGGCTGTGGGGACCTCGTCGATCAACGTGATCGTGACGGGGACGCAGGCGGGGCCCAGACGGTCCTGGACCAGGTCACGTAGTGCCCCGAGGTCGGGGGTGCGGCCGGGGGCGGGGACGATGAAGGCGTGGGGGGCCTCGCCCTGTTCCTCGTCGGGGGCGGCTGTCACGTAGGCCTCCGCCACGTCGGGTGAGGTGGCCAGGGTGCGTTCGATGGGGCCCATGTAGTGGAGTTCGGCGTTGACGATCACCACCTCTCTTGTGCGGCCCGTCAAATGGAGGCGGCCGTCGGTGTCGAAGTGGCCGAGGTCGCGGGTGCGGATCCAGCCGTCCACGAACACCTCCGCCGTCTCCTCCGGGTCGCCCCAGTAGCCGATCGCCTGGGAGGGGGTGCGGACGTACAGTTCGCCGTCCTCGCCGGACACGTTCCTGATCTCGATGTCGACGGCGTCGGGCGGGATGCCGACGGACGGAGGCGGGTCGTACGGGGTGGCCATGGAGATCATGCCGGTCTCGGTCTGGCCGTAGCCGTGGAAGACGACCGGGCCGAGCACCTCCTGGGCCTCCCGCAGTCTGGATGCCGGGATCGGGGAGCCTGAGACCATGAGGGCGCGCAGGGTGCTCAGGTCGGACGGTGTGGTGCGTTGGGCGGCCACCAGCTTGTAGAGGCGGGGGACGGTGATGACGCTGGCCGTGGCCCGGTGCTTGGCGATCGCGTCGGGCAGTGACGGCGGGTCGGCGGCGACCATGGTGCCGCCGGCGGCCAGGGTGAGGATGCCGTACTCCATCATGACCTGGCTGCTCAGCGTGCCGAAGACGAGGTAGCGCTGCAGGCGGGAGGCCAGCTCCCTGATCACCGGCGGCCAGGCGGAGGGGCGGGCGTTCCAGGCGGCGTTCATGGCGGCGTACGTCTGCGCGCAGGCTTTGGGCCTGCCGGTGCTGCCGCTCGTGTGGACGAGCCTGGCGACGTCGTCAGGGCGGCCGGACAGCACCAGCGAGCCGTCGTCGGGAATGTCCAGCAACTCCCCAAGCGGCAGCGTGGACAGGGCCGGTGTGGGTGGCGGCGGGCTCGCGTCGGTGACGACGGCGGTGATGTCCTGGCTCAGCAGGTGGTGGATCTGGTCGGCGGGCAGGCCGGGCCGGACCCCGACGACGCGGGCGCCCACGGCGTACGACGCCGTGATCGCGGCGAACGCCTCAGGCGTGACGCCGAGCCGCAGCGCCAGCCCGTCCCCGGGCCCGAGGCCCGCCGCGCGCAGTCCGGCCGCGCAGCGGCGGACCAGGCTGAGCAGTTGCGCGCCGGTGACCGCCCGGTCCCCGTGTTCGAAGACGGGACGGTCACCGGCGGCGGCCAGCAGGTCCAGGACGGGGCCCGGGTACGGGTCAGCCGGCATCGGCCAGGCACTCCTTGGCGAAGGCGGTCAGCGGCTGCCGGTGCACGACCGGCAGGTCCCACTCGTTCTCCAGGTTCTCGGCCAGGTGGTGGACGGCCGTCAGCGCGCCGTCGCGGTAGTAGCGCACGACCGGGTGGAGGTAGCTGGCGTCGTGGGCGTTCTCGTAGTCGTTCTCGGCGACGCGCGGGATCGAGATGTCGAACGGGTCCACGGTGTCGTGGTCGGCGCCGTATTCGAGGGTGACGACGAAGCGGTGCCTGGCCGGGCCGAGGCCGCCGTCGGCGACGTACGCCACCGGCACCTCCTCCTGGTACAGCCCGAAGCCGTTGACGGTGACGACGTCCCCGAGCACGGCGAACTGCTGCCACAGCGCCGACGACCGGTTGACCCGCTCGATGATGGCGTCGCTGATCGCGTCCGGGCTGGGCTCCAGCTCCTGAGCGGGCCAGGCGCCGCCGTGGTAGCGGCTGGTGAGGATGCGGTGCAGGGCGCGCACGCCGTACCGGAAGCCGTGGATGAAGCCGCTGGTCGCCTTCTTGAAGTCGCGCTGCTGGGTGAGCGTGCCGGCGAAGTACAGGCCGGGGACGTTGACGGACTCGTACGCGGAGGTCTGCTCGGGGAAGCGGTCGTCGATGACCAGCGCGGGCCGGCAGGAGTCGTCGAACACCGAGGCGTCGAACCGGAACCCGGTGCACGCGATCACCCGGTCGTAGTGCAGCTCGCGCAGCGCCTCCACGGTACGCGCGTAGCGGAAGACGACCCGGTAGCGGCCGTCGTCGAGGCGTTCGATGCTCTCCACGGTGCCGTCGAGCACGGAGTTCTGGGATTTGAGCTGGTAGGTGTCGAGGAAGTTGTTGTTGACCGCGCGCAGGTGGCCGACGTAGTGGGACTGCCAGGCCATCCTGACCGAGTGCGGCCCGGCGACGTGGATGACGGCGGCCTTGGCCATGAGCGCGTCGGCGGTCTCGAAGCCCGAGTTGCCCTTGCCGATGATGAGCACCCGCTGACCGGTGAAGGACGCGGGGTCGGTGTCGAACGTGTCGTACCGTTCGGCGGTCTCGATGCCGGGGATGGGCGGCACGTTGAGCTGGGAGACGCCCGTGGCCATGATGAGGCGGCGGCCCTGCCAGGTGTGTCCCGCGGCGTCGGTGACGGTGAAGCCGTCGTCGCCGCGCCCGATGCGGACGACGTCGACGCCGTAACGTGCCCGCACGCCGGTCTTCGCCGCGAAGTCGGCGAGGTAGCGGAGGAAGTCGTCGGCCTGCGGGAAGTACTCCTCGCTGTAGCGGGTGAACAGCAGGTCGGGGTCGTCGCTGAGCAGCGAGTTCCAGTCCATCCGCAGCCGCTGCTCGGGGTCGGCGTATCCGGTGTGGACCTTGTTGATGGAGATGAGCTGGCGGTGCCGCGGGAACCGGGTGAAGAACGTGCCGGGCCCGGGCCCGCGTTCGAGGACGACATAGTCATGACCGTGGCGTTCCAGCTGTGCGGCGAGCTGTAGCCCGGCCGGTCCGGCTCCGATGATCACGTAATCATGCGCCATGATCTGGAAGCTAAGGACGAATTCTCAGAGGTTTCTGAGAATCACCGCCCTATCGTCCGGGACATGCGCGACATCGAACTCACCGCCCCGCTCTGTCCCGCCGACCTCCGCCGCGCCGCGGGTCCCGTGTCCGTCGTGGTGGACGCGAGCGTACGGGGCCGGGTCGAGCGCGGCCGCGGCCACCTGCGCGAGGTGCTGAAGGAGGAGGACCGCCCGGTTTACGGGGCGACGACCGGGTTCGGGGCGCTGGTCGGGTTCGCCGGGCGGGAGGACGAGGCCGACCAGTGCGACAACACGCTCGCCCACCTCGGCGCGGGTCAGGGCCCCGACCTGCCGCCCGACGTGGCCAGGGCGGCGCTGCTGGTGCGCGTGTGGTCGCTGGCCCAGGGCCTGTCCGGGGTGTCGGCGCACGTGGTGGACGGGCTGGCGGCGATGTTCGGGACGACGTTCGTCCCGGCGGTCCCGCGCTACGGCTCGGTCGGCGCGAGCGGCGACCTGATCCCGCTGGCCTACGCCACGCAGGCGCTGCGCGGCCGGGGGCACGCGTACGTGGAGGGCCGGCGCATGCCCGCCGCCGACGCGCTGCGCGAGACCGGGCTGAGCCCGCTGGCGCTGGACGGCAGGGACGCGCTCGCCCTGGTCAACGGCACCTCGCTCACCACCGCCGCGACCGCCCTGGCGCTGGAGAGCGTGCGGGCCGCGCACCGGGCCGTCCAGACGCTGACGTGCCTGCTGGCCGACCTGCTCGGATGCGACCCCCAGTTCCTCGATCCGCGGCTTCTGGACGCGTACGGGCATCGCGGCGCGGCGGACGTCGCCGACGGCATGCGCAGGACCCTGGCCGGGGCACGCCCCTCGGGGACGCGGGCCTTGCAGGAGCCGTACAGCATCCGCTGCTCGCCGCAGCTGCTCGGCGCGGCCGAGGACGCGCTGCGGTACGTGGACGGCGTCGTCGCGGCCGACCTGTCGAGCGTCAGCGACAACCCGCTGTTCTTCCCCGACGACGACCTCGTGGTGCACGGCGGCAACTTCTTCGGCCAGCCGGCCGCGTTCGCCTCCGACGTGCTGGCCATGGTCGTCGCGCAGCTCGGCAACCTCGCGGAACGGCAGCTCGACCTGCTCGTCGATCCGGGGCGCAACGGCGGGCTGCCGCCGATGCTGGCCGCCGGGCCCGGACGGCAGCACGGCATGCAGGGCGTGCAGCTCGCGACGACGGCGTTCGTCGCCGAGCTGCGGCGCGCGGCGGTGCCGGCCGGCATGCAGAGCCTGCCGACGAACCTGCACAACCAGGACGTGGTGCCCTTCGGGACGCAGGCGGCGTTGCGGGCGTACGACATGGCGGGCCTGCTGCGGCTGCTGTGCGGCTCGCTGGCCGTGGGACTGCGGCAGGCCGCGCACGTCGGCGCGCGCCGGCCGACCGCCCCGGCCTGCGCGGAGCTGCTCGACGCGCTGGCCGAGGCGATCCCGCCGATCGACCCGGACCGGCCGCTGGACGCCGACGTCCGTGCGGCCGCCGACCTGCTCACCGGGGCGGCCATGTCAGTAAAGTGACGGAATGGCAGGTGAACAGCAGCCGAGCGCGCGGGTCGACAGCTGGATCTGGGCGGTGCGGCTGACCAAGACCCGGTCGGTCGCGGCCGACGCCTGCCGGGGCGGTCATGTGCGGGTCAACGGCGTACGCGTCAAGCCGGCCCACGCGATCCGTCCCGGCGACGAGGTGCGGCTGCGGCACGACGGCCGCGAGCGGATCGTCGTCGTCTCCAAGATCATCAGCAAGCGGGTGGGCGCCGCGGTGGCCGCCGAGTGCTACGTCGACAAGAGCCCTCCCCCGCCGCCGCGCGAGGAGGCCGTGACGGTCGCCGTACGCGCGCGGGGCGCGGGCCGTCCCACGAAGCGCGAGCGCCGCAGCATCGAGAAGCTGCTGGGACGGCGGGACTAGCGGGCCGCCCTGGCACTTTCCCTGGGGCGGTTCCACCACAGGGAGAGGGCCAGGGCGGCGCCGATGAGCAGCGCGCCGCCCGCGGCGAAGCCGGCGGCGGTGTCCACCTTCTCGCGGACGACGGTGAACGCGCCGGGCAGCGAGTCGAGGGCGGTCCCCAGCTCGTCGGCGTTCTCGGCGCGGTGGTAGGAGCCGCCGGTCGTCTCGGCGATCTGCTTGAGGGCGGGCTCGTCGATCATGCGGACGTTGCGTCCCCGGTCGAAGCCGCCCCTGCCCCAGCCGCCCCACGAGCCGAAGCCACGGCCGTCAAACTGCGAGTTCTCGCACACCATGGGCGACGGCGTGGTGGTGCCGAAGCCGATCGGGAAGACGCGGACGTGCCGCAGGGCCGCCTCCTGGGCGGCGGTCTGCGGGTCGACGCCCTGGGTGTTGGCGCCGTCGGTGAGCACGACGATCGCGGCGGCGGCGTAGCCCGCGTCGCCGGCGGGCGGGGTCGCGCCGGTGGGGGCGACGGACGGGTCCACCTCGGCGATCGCGTCGATCGAGGTGAGCATGGCCTGGCCGATGGCGGTGCCGCGGGCGGTGGTGAGGTCGTCCATCGCCTTGATCAGCGCATCGGTGTCGTCGGTCGGCGGGACGAGCAGACCCGCGGTGCCGGCGAACGTCACCAGCCCGATGCGCGGCCCGCCGCGCTGCGACTCGATGAACTCGGCGGCGGCCTTCTTGGCGGCGGTCAGGCGGTTGGGCTCCACGTCCGTCGAGCACATGGAGCCCGAGGTGTCGAGGGCGAGCAGGATCGTCGCCGACCGCTGCGGCACCGGCACCTCCGCCTGCGGCCTCGCGGCCCCGACCGCGAGCAGCGCCAGGCCCGCGACGAACAGGGCCGGCGGGATCTTCCTGATCCACCGCGTACGCCCCGGCACGGCGGTACGGAGCAGCGCGATCGACGTCACCCGTACGGCGGCCCGCCGCCGGCGGCGCAGCGCCCACCAGCGCACGCCGAAGATGAGCGGGATGACCAGCGCGAACAGCAGGGCCCACGGCCACGAGAACGTCACTCAGACCACCTGCCAGGACGTCCGGTTCAGGAGCATTCAGATCACCCGTCCAGAGCGGAGCACGGTGAGCGCCGCTCCCGCGGTGAGCAGCGCGAGGGCGAGCCAGATCAGCCCGCCGGCGAGGGGCAGCGGCTCGTCGGAGACGGTGAGCCGCAGGTCGATGGTGTCGGCGATGCCGTCGAGCCGGGCGGCGTCGGAGGCGGGGTGGTAGCCGCCGCCGGTCGTCTGCGCGATCTTGGTCAGCGTCTCCTCGTCCAGCGAGGTCTGCAGGTTGTAGCCGTCCACCTTGACCGTCGCGCCCGCCGTGGTGCCGACGCCCACCGTGTGCACCTGGACGCCGGCCGTCTGCGCCACCTCGGCGGCCTTGTCGAGGCCCTGGCCCAGGTTCTGGCCGTCGGAGAACAGCACGATCGTCGCCGACGGCCAGTAACCGATGTCCGGCACGTTCCCGTCCTTGTCGATCGTCACCTGCTTGCCGCTGATCGCCGTCAGCGAGACCGTGATGGCCGCGCCCAGCGAGGTGCCGCCGGCGACCTTCAGCCGGTCGATGGCCTTGAGCGCCTTGGCGTGGTCGGCGTCGGGGCGGACCGTGGCGAGCGCGCCCCGTTCGAACGCGACGACTCCGATGTCCACGCTGTCCGGCTGGGCCGCCACGAACGCGCGGGCCGCCCGTTGCGCCGCCGCCAGCCTGGTGGGGGCCACGTCGTCGGCGCCCATGCTGTTGGAGACGTCGATGGCGAGGACGACCGTCCCCGCCGTACGCGGCACCGGCACCATGGCCGTCGGCCCCGCGGTGGCGATCGCGAGCACCGCGACGCCGGCGATCGTCAGCCCGGCGCCGAACGACGTACGCCTGCCCCCGGCCAGGGCGACCCCGGCGGCGGCGAGCGCTGCCTTGCGGCGGCGCCCCGACACGACGACCGCCCAGCCGAGCGCCACCGTCACCAGCAGACCGACGACCAGCGACAACGGCGAGGACAGCGTCATGACACCTCCTCCACCGGAGTCGCGGGGCCGGTCATGAGCGCCGGTCCCTGGTTTTGGCGACGACCTCGACGAGGGTCTCGGCCAGGTCGCGTTCGGTCTCCACGCGGTGGACGGGGACGCCCGCGCGGCGCATGCCCGCGGTGAGGCCGGCGTCGCGGGTCGCCACGGCCTCGCGGAAGCGGACGCGGAGCAGGGGGTCGGCGGAGTCCACGACGAGTTGCTCGCCGGTCTCGGCGTCCTCGACCACGATCAGGCCGGCCTCCGGGAGCACGTCGTCGGCGGTGTCCACGATGCGCAGGGCGACCACCTCGTGGCGGCGGGCCAGGCGCTGGAGTGAGCGTTCCCAGTCGCCTTCGCCGATGAAGTCCGACAGGACGAGGATGAGGGCGCGCCGACGGGCCAGCCGTCCGGCCGCGTCCAGCATCTCGGCCAGATCAGTGGTCGCGCCGCCGCCACGACGTCCGCCGGAGGCGCGTTCTGCGGTGCGGTCCAGTTCGGCGGCGATGCGGAGGGCGTGTCTGCGGGACGTGCCGGGTGGCACGACGCGCAGCATCCGCGTGTCGTACAACAGCGCCCCCACCCGGTTCCCGCCCCGCCCGAACAGCCGGGTGAGGACCAGCGCCAGCTCGGCGAGCACGTCGTGCTTGGCCCGCCCGGGCCGGCCCGCCGCCATCGAGGCCGACCGGTCGAGCACGAGCCACACGGTCAGCTCGCGGTCCTCGGTGAACACCCGCAGGTGCGGCTCGTCCAGCCGCGCGGTCACGTTCCAGTCGATGTGGCGGGCGTCGTCGCCCTCCATGTACGCCCGCAGCCCCGTGAAGTCGATCCCGGAGCCCCGGTACGTGGTGCGGTGTGCCCCCTGGAGCCGGCCGTCGAGCCTGCGGACGACCTTCCACTCCAGGCGGAGCAGGAGTTTCTCTGGGGCGGTTGCCATGGCGGGTCAGCGGTTCTGCAGGACGACGTCGGGCGCGCGGACGGCTCCGAGCACTCTGGTGACGATCGTGTCGGGGTCGATGTCGTCGGCGAGCGCCTCGTACGACAGGACGAGGCGGTGGCGGAGCACGTCGAGGGCGAGTTCGGCGAGGTCGTGCGGCAGGACGTAGTCGCGTCCGCGCAGGAACGCCAGTGCCCTGGCCCCGGTGACGAGCGCGATGGAGGCCCGGGGGCTGGCGCCGTGGGTGACGTACCGTTCCAGCTCGCCGAGCCCGGCCGTCGCCGGGGAGCGGGTGGCGGTGACCACGCGGACCGCGTAGTCGACGATCGCCGGGTCGACGTACACCTGCCGGGCGCGTTCCCGCATCGCCATCAGGTCGCCGGTGGTCAGCATGGGCTGCGGCGGCTCGGGCGGGCGCAGCGCCCGAGCGACGATCGCCTGTTCCTCGGCCTGGGCCGGGTAGTCGACGATCACCTTCATCATGAACCGGTCGACCTGGGCCTCGGGCAACGGGTACGTGCCCTCCGACTCGATCGGGTTCTCCGTCGCCATGACCAGGAACGGCTCAGGCACCCGGAACGTCTCGCGCCCGATCGTCACCTGGTGCTCCTGCATGACCTCCAGCAGGGCGCTCTGCACCTTGGCGGGGGCGCGGTTGATCTCGTCGGCCAGCAGCAGGTTCGCGAACACGGGGCCGAGCTCGGTCTTGAACTCGCCGGAATGCTGGTGGTAGACGCGGGTGCCGATGAGGTCGGCGGGCACCAGGTCGGGGGTGAACTGCACGCGCTGGAAGCTGCCGTCGACGGCGGCGGCGAGCGAGCGTACGGCGAGGGTCTTGGCCAGTCCCGGCACGCCCTCGACCAGCAGGTGGCCATCGGCGATCAGTGCCACGGCCATGCGCTCGAGCAGCACGTCCTGTCCGACGATCGTCCGTTTGACTTCGAACAGCACCTGTTCGAGCGGGTGGGTCCGGCCCGGCTCCATCGGGGTCATGGGGTCCCTTCGCGTCATATCTGCAGTCCTTCGCCGGGCGGGCCGTCGCCGTCGTCGCCGCCGAGTGCCGCGCCGATGGGCACCGCGAACGCGATCCCGGCGAACGCCTCGTCGCCTCCGGGGTCGGCGATCGAGACGACGATGCCGATCACCAGGCCGCGCGCGTCGAGGAGCGGGCCGCCGGAGCTGCCCGGGTTGACGGAGGCGTCGAACTGGATGAGCCCGTTCAGGTCGCCGTCGTCGGAGGTGCGGTCGGCGGTCCGGTTCAGGCCGGAGACGACGCCGGTCGAGACGCTGTACGTCAGGCCGAGCGGGTTGCCGATCGCGATCACGGGCGCGCCGACGGTCACGCCGCCGCCGAGCGTCGCGGGGACGAGGATCTCGGGCAGCTTCGCGGGCTTGAGCGTGGCGACGTCGCGCTTCGGGTTCTCCGACGTGACCGCCGCCTTGGCCTTGGTGCCGTCCGCGAAGCGGAGTGTGACCTCTTTCGCGCCCTTGATGACGTGGTGCGCGGTCAGAATCGTGCCGTCGTCGGCCGCGATCACTCCCGTACCGAGTGATGTGCCCGCCTGGACGACCACCACCGACGGGCCGACGCGTTCGAAGACGTCGGGCACGGTCAGGGTGGCGCTGGGGGACGGTGTCGGGCTGGGGCTCGGCGCGGCCTGCTCGGCTCCGCCCGTGACGCTGCCCAGCACGTACGCCAGGACCGCGACGACCAGCAGCGCCGCACCCGCGGCGACGATCCACCGGACACGTTTCCCGGCCCCGGCCTCCTGGGCTGCCTCATCCGCCTGCGCCCCGTTGACGTCGGTGGCCGCACGGTCTGCCTGCGGCACACGCTCCATCGCCCCATAGTCATAAATCTCAGGCGAAAGTGCTACAAACTTCGCCTGAGAACTTCATGAGAACCACCTCCGGGTTTGGCGACTTCCGTAGGGGTAGGCGTCGGCCCCGTAGGGGACGCGCGGCGAGGGAGGGCTCCATGCGCCGGTTGCTGGCGATCGTGAACACGGCGGCGGGCGGCGCCGGCGACGACGTGGTCGCGGACATCATGACCGTGCTGCACGAGCACGCCGACACCGCGGAGGCCCGTCTCGACGACCCCGGCGCGCTCGCCAAGGCGCTGGACGAGCATCCGGACCGGGACCCGGTCGTGCTCGGCGGCGACGGCACGCTGCACACCCTGGTCGCCACCCTGTCGGAACGGGACGAGCTGGCCACCAGGACCGTCGGCCTGATCCCGCTCGGCACCGGCAACGACCTGGCACGCGGCCTCGGCATACCGCTCGACCCCAGGGAGGCGGCCCGTGTGGCCGCTCTGGGCGAACCCGTGCCGCTCGACCTGCTGCGCGACGACGAAGGCGGCATCGTGGTCAACGCCGTGCACATCGGCGTGGGCGTCGAGGCGGCCCGCACCGCCACGCCGCTCAAGCCGGTGCTGCGCCGCTTCGCGTACGCGGTGGGGAGTCTGGTGGCGGGCGCGCGTACCAAGGGGATGCCGCTCAAGGTGGAGGTGGACGGCCGGGTGGTCGCGGACGGCCGGCGCCGGGTCCTCATGGCCGGCATCGGCAACGGCACCTCGATCGGCGGCGGCACGCCCCTCACCCCCGACGCCCGCCCCTCCGACGGGCTCGCGGACGTGGTCGTCTCGTTCGCCACCGGCCCGATGCAACGGCTCCTGTACGGGGTGCTGCTCAAGCTCGGCCGGCACACCGACCGGCCGGAGGTCGTCACCGTACGCGGGACGCGCGTCCACGTGTCGGGCCCCGGCCTGCACATCAACGCCGACGGCGAGCTGACCGGCCCGCACGCCGCCCGCACCTGGACCGTCGAGCCCCACGCCTGGCGGATGGTTGCGCCTCAAGCAGGTTGAGGTCCCATAGTGGCGGCATGGACGAGCTCTACTCGATCGGGGACGCCGCCCGCCGCACCGGCCTGAGCGTCAGCGCGATCCGCTTCTACGCCGACGCCGGCATCGTCGCCCCCACCCGCCTGGCCGAGTCCGGCACCCGCCGGTACGACCTGCGCGCCATCGCCCGCCTCGACCTCGTCCGCACCCTGCGCGACCTGGACACCGGCCTGGACGACATCCGCCGCCTCCTGGCCGGCGAGACCACCCTGCACGACCTGTTCGTCCTGCACCTGGAGCTGGTCGAACGCCAGGAACGCACGTTGCGCGCCCGCCGCGCGGTGCTCCGCACACTGGTCGGCCAGGGCGGCACCATCGAGCAGGCCGCCCTCATGCAGCGGCTCGTGTCGATGTCCGATGAGGAGCGCGAACGTCTGATCGACGACTTCTGGACGGAAGTCAGCGAAGGGCTGGACGCCTCCCCCATCTTCGTCGACAGCCTCCGCGCCATCCGCCCCCACTTGCCCGACGACCCCACCGCCACCCAGCTGGAAGCCTGGATCGAACTGGGCGACCTGGTAGGACACCCAGACTTCCGCCAAGCAGTCCGCACATACCTACAGGACGCCTACCACACCCCATCAGGCCGCCTGATGACCACCACCCCCGTACAGGAGTTCATCCACATAACGGGCACAGAGATCATGGCGGACCTGCTGGCCGCCCACCGCGAGGGCCTCCCGCCGGACGCCCCCAGGGTGAAAGCCGCCGCCACCCGCCTCGCAGCGGCAACCGCCGACCTGACCGGCAGACAACCGGACACCACCTTCACGACCGACCTGGCCGCGAAGTTCCGCCTGATCGAGGAGATCGAACGCGAGCCCATGGACGAGGACCCGGCCTTCGACTCGACCCACGGCAGATACCTGTCGCTGGTGGCCACCATCAACGCCACCCCACCCGACCCCCCACTCCCCTTCACCTGGCTCGCCGCCGCCCTCCTCGCCACCACGGATCAGCCGTCGGATTCACGCTGACCTCGGACACGCTCGATCAGCTGCCAGACGCCCGAACTCGGATTGGACCGCGGCGGAGAGCCGTCGCCCTCATGCTTGCCGTCCAGCTTCTGCGCACGCCGGCGGGCGGCCTCGTAGCGGTCGACCAGTTGATCCAGCGCACGAGGAGTCAGCGCCTTCTCGCAGGCCAGGTGCTTCTTGGCCAGCGTCTGCGCTAACCCGCGTTCGAGGGCGGCCGTCTGATTCTGGAAGTGCAGCATGAACCACAGCTCGACACAAGGGTTCGAGACCGCGATGTTGATGTCGTGCTGAGCGGCGATGTGGAACGCCTCCGGGAGGTTCGGGAACTCGTCCACGTCGAACATGCACCAGTACTCATCGAAGGCACGCCCGCGCCCTCTCTTCGCCTCGCGCTGGTCTGCTCGCTTGCGCTCGGAGGCCGCACGGACGAGGGAGAGCGGAACGCTGTGGAAGTCATCGATGGTCACGATGACCCGGTCCCTGAAGAGCCGATACCAGTGCTGCAGGTAGAGCACCTCGGTCTTGGTGCCCTCGGTGAACACGTAGAGCGTTCGCCTGGTGCTGAGGGCCGCCGGCGCCCTCTGCGTACGGCTGCGCGGTTTACGGGTCATTCATGACCGCCGGTTATGAGGCGAGCGACTTCGACGAACTCCTCGTGGCTGACGATGGGCGTCGCACCGTAGCGGCCGGAAAGGTACCGCTTGCCGATGGCCTCCTCCTGGCGTGGTGACAGGTCCGACAAGGGGTAAAGGCGGCTTCGGCCGTCCGCGAGCTTCTCGGTGAACCAGATCTGGTCCCGCCCCAGAGAGCGCCGACGCGTCGCGTTCCCCAGGAGCGAAGGGGCATGAGAGCTGAAGATGAGCTGCGCCCCCTTGGGGTTGGCCTCGGGGTCCTGGAACAGACCGATGATCCGCTCGGTGAGGATGGGGTGCAGACTCGACTCCAGCTCGTCGACCAGCAGCACGGTCCCCGATTGGAGAGCCTCGAAGACGGGCCCGACGATCCCCAGCCACACGAGGGTGCCCAGCGACTCCTCTGACACGTTGAAGTCGACGTCGTCGCGCGTGCCACGGTGGGTGAGCACTAAACCCAGCTCGGTGAGGTCGATGTCCGGGAATCCTTCGGCGTCGTCCTCGTGCCCGGCCAGGATCAGCATGGCGCGGCGGACTCGATCGAGCACCTTGGGGTCGGGCGGCCGGATCTTGACGTCGGCGATGCCGAGATCCGCTGCGCGGAGGAGAGCTAGGACCTGTTCCCTGCTCGAATCCTCGCGAAGGAGCTGCGCGGTGAACGCCCATCGGGCCTGCCTGCTGGAGGCCTCTGCCAGCTTCAGGTTCCGTCCGAACCAGTTGTAGAGCGGAAGGAGATCACGATGGCTGCCCGCAGCCGCGGCCGACAGAAACAGGGCGTTCGGCCTGACGATGCGCTCGATCGCCCGCCCGATCGTCCGTTTACCTGCGGGTATGTCCACCTGTTCGCCGTCTTTGCGCTCGAAGAGCAGCGCCGCGCGGCCGTGCGGATAGCGGTATGCCCATTCGTGGAGAACGCGCCGGCTGTCCAGGACGACGCCGTACTCGTGACGCACGCCGTCGAGCACGAGATCGACCTCGTATCGGGTCGGCTGCTGGGCCGCCTCGGGATCGAGCCGGAAGTTATGCCGGTGAACACCACCGGACGGGTCGGCGGACCGAAACGAGAACAGCACATGTTCCCGCAGGTCATGGAATGCCTTGAGCAGGTTCGTCTTGCCCGAGGCATTGGCGCCGAACACGCCCGCCGCGGGGAGAACCTTAAGGGGCCGGCCACCCTTGCGATGCCAGTGGACGTCCCTCGGCACGCCCTCCTCGGCTTGAGCCGTCGCTTCCAGCGAAAAATCCAACTCGTCATAGAACGAGTAGATGTTCGCTGCCCGGAACGCCAGAAGCATCGAGCGTCGATCTGCTTCGCCGTCCATCATGAGAGCGATTATTGCTGGAAACCTGCAACTACACAATCGAGATTGACCAGATCCACAATGACAGTGTCTCTTGTAGCCCTGCACAAACAGCAGCAAGAGCCGCGAAGGTGGCAAAACGTCCGCCGCTTTGAACGGGTTGTTCAAAACGGTATGTTGACAAGTATCGGTTGCTTCCGCCACAGTGATCCCATGCAGAACTCCCAGCAGTCCGACCCCTTCACCGCGCCGCACCCCGAGCAGGCGCGGGCCGAACGGGTGCACGCGTCCCTTTTTCGGATCGCCGAGCGGCATGCCGCCACCGACGAGCAGCGGCTTCGGCAGGTTCATCCGTCGATGCTCGGGCCTCATGAGGCTGTCAGGCTGGTGACGTTCCTGCTCAGTGGGGCCGCCTCGGTCGATGACGGGGAGCCTGCCGTGGATCAGGCGGACATCACCGCCGCGCTGAGCCTTGTTCCGCTGGTGCGGAGTGAGATGGATGCGCTGGAGGCCGGATTGCTGGAGATGGCGCGGGGGCGGGGGATGACGTGGCAGGAGATCGCGTTCGGGCTGGGGCTCGGCACCGCGCAGGCGGCCCGGCAGCGGTACGAGCGCCTCGCCGATCGGACGGCCACCGAGGAGGCGCCCTGACTTTGGGCCTTGCGCAGGGGCAGGTCTTCCGTTAATCCTTAGGAAACTTTCCTAAGAGATTGAGGGAGTGGTCACGTGCGTAGACTCCTGGCCCACCTGGCGGCGTTATGCCTGGCCGCGGGCGTGCTCGCGGTGCTCGTGCCGAGTGCGGCGAACGCCGCCGCCTGCGCCGGCGCCTGGAGCTCCTCGGCGGTCTACACCGGCGGGGCGACGGCGTCCTACAACGGGCGCAACTGGAGGGCTCAGTGGTGGACCCAGGGCGAGACGCCGGGCAGCGCCGCCGTCTGGGCCGACCAGGGCACCTGCACCGGCGGCAGCGGCGGCGAAACGTCCTGCAGCTACCCGAACTGGGTGGCGGGACAGTGGTACGCCGTGGGCAGCATCGTCCGCTACACCGACGGCAACCACTACATCGCCGTCCACGAGAACCCCGGCTACGACCCGGTGATCAGCCACTGGTACTGGGACCCGTACACCTGCAACGGCGGCGGCCCCACCGACCCGCCGCCCGACCCGTCCGGGTTCGTGGTGAGCCAGGCGCAGTTCGACCAGATGTTCCCGGGCCGGAACTCCTTCTACACCTACAGCGGCCTCGTCGCGGCCCTGAGCGCGTACCCCGCCTTCGCCAAGACCGGCAGCGACACCGTCAGGAAGCAGGAGGCGGCGGCCTTCCTCGCGAACGTCGGCCACGAGACCGGCGGCCTCGTCCACATCGTGGAGCAGAACACCGCGAACTACTCCCACTATTGCGACCCCGGCCAGTCGTTCGGCTGCCCGGCCGGCCAGTCCGCCTACTACGGCCGCGGCCCCATGCAGCTGAGCTGGAACTACAACTACAAGGCCGCCGGTGACGCGCTCGGCCTGCCCCTGCTCACCAACCCGTGGCTGGTGCAGCAGGACGCCTCCGTCGCCTGGAAGACGGCCATCTGGTACTGGATGACCCAGAACGGCCCCGGCACCATGACCGCCCACAACGCGATCGTCAACGGCCGCGGCTTCGGGGAGACCATCCGGAGCATCAACGGCCGCGTGGAGTGCAACGGCGGCAACCCGGCCCAGGTCCAGAGCCGGATCAACAGCTACCAGCGCTTCACCCAGATCCTCGGTGTCTCGCCGGGCGGCAACCTCTCCTGCTGACCCCTTCGTCTCCGACGGCCCGTCCCTCTGGTGGCGGGCCGTTCAGGGTTTGGTGATCGCGCCGGACTCCTGCCATTTGGCGTACTTGGTGGTGAAGACCGATTCGTACGTGCCGTTCACGCCCATCGGCACCTTCCACGCCAGCTCGAACCTCGCAGGGCGGTTCTGGGAGCCGAGGGTCAGCTCGTACGTGAGGAAGGACTTGTCGTCGTCCGGCACCTGGCCGCCCAGCCAGGAGGCGAGCAGGGTCCGCAGCCGGCCGGCGACCGTGGTGGTGGGCAGGCCACCCGAGTAGGTGCGGCCCTTGGCCTGGAAGGTCGTGCTGTTCTGGACGACGTCCCTGATGACGGACGGTCCCGCGGTGCCCGCGACCAGCAGGGCGAACCACGGCTTGTCGGCCGTCTTCTGCTCCAGGGTCAGGGCTCGGGCGCCCGGCCGGTCCACGTACAGCTCGTCGTCCGCGATGACGTAGTCCGCGGCTCCTGAGCCGTCGGCGGGATTGACGTGCATGGTGAAGGCGTCGGAGTCGGAGGCGTCGTCGTGGTGCAGGCGGCCGGAGGCCACGGCGGTGGCGGCGCTCTGGGTGAAGCCGCCCTCGTACGAGAAGGACGCGGCGGGGGTCGCGCTGAGCGCGAGGTCGAGGGCGGCGGCCAGGTCGGCCTGGGTACGGGGCGCGGGTGCCGACGTGGGGCCGGCCGGTTCGGTCGCCGGGGTGGCGCCCCGCCCGGTGGTGCCGGTCGGCTCCTGCTCGCTGGGCTCGGTGGCGTTCGGTCGTTGCCCGGTGGTCTCGGTCGCGCTCGGTCCTTGGGCGGTGGTCGCGCCAGGGAGGGTGTTCAGCAGGATCACGCCCGTGAGCACGGCGGCCGTCGCGACGGCGGCGACCGGCACGACCTTGACGCGACGCCGGGGCGACACGGTCGCCGGCTGCCCTGAGGGCCCGGAGGCGCCGCCGGGCCGGGCGGTCGCGGCAGGCGGCCAGGATGTCGCGCCGCTCGTCCGGGACGGCCAGGTGCGCTTGACCCGGTCGGTGATGTCGGCGACCGCGTCCACCGGGGCGACCGGCTGCCCGCGCCACGCGGTGGCGACCGCCGCGAGCACCTCGCCCATCGCCGGCCGCTGCTCGGGCGCCTTCGACAGGGCTCGATCGGCCAAGGCTCTGAGCGCGGGCGGTAAGGCGGCGGTGTCCACCGGGTTCCGCAGCACGCGCAGCGCGAGCACCTCGGGCCGCTCGCTCCCGTACGGCTGCCGCCCCGTAGCCGCGTACACGACGACCAGCGCCCAGCCGTACACGTCGGCGGCAGGACCGGTCGGGCCGCCCGCGTACTCCTCGGGGCTCACCCACCCCGGCGAGCCCACCACGTGGCCGGTCGCCGTCAGGGCGGTGCCGTCGAGGGCGCGGGCGATGCCGAAGTCCACCAGCCGGGGCCCGTCCGGCGACAGCATCAGGTTGGACGGCTTCAGGTCACGGTGCACGACCCCGGCCGCGTGCACGGCGGTCAGCGCCTCGGCGAGCCCGGCGGCCAGGCCGTACAGCTCGTCGCCGCGCAGCGGGCCGTGCTCGGCGACGTGCTCGGTCAGGGTCCGGCCCGCGATGTACTCGGTGGCCAGCCAGGGCTGCGCCGCGTCGGCGCCGTCGGCCAGGATGCGTACGCAGTAGGCGCCCCGCACCCGGCGCAGCATCGCGACCTCACGCCGGAACCGCGCCCTGAACTCCTGGTCGGCGGCGTGCGAGTCGTGGATGAGCTTCACGGCCGCGCGCAGACCGGCCGCGTCCACGCCGGCGTACACGACCCCCATCCCGCCGGCGCCGAGCCGCCCCACGATCCGGTACGGTCCCACCTGCTCCGGGTCGCGCGTCGGGCCTGGCACCGCTTCCCCCTCCGCCCGCGACGACGATGATCGCGAGCAGACTATCGCCCGGAGTTCCCCGGTATCAGGCGAACTCGTCGAGCCTGTCCCCCGGCACCAGCGCGCCGAGCCGCCGCACCGCCTGGTAGTACGACCAGGCGAGCCGCTCGCACACCCTCCTGCGCGCCCCTTCGTGACCGGCGCACACCTGGCGCAGGTCGTGCAGGAAGGCGTCGTCCACGTGCGCCTTGTTCTCCGTGAACCGGCTGACCGCCTTGTAGTTGCGGTAGCCGAAGTCGTGCCGCGTGCAGGGCATCCTGAAGTCGAAGCCGAGCGGCTTGTCGGGGCTGGCCGAGCACTGGTCGGTGGTCCAGTCGAAGGCGTACGCGGCCCACGAGCCCCGGTCGGACCAGGCGTCCCGCCAGGCTGCTGAGCTGGCGTCGGTGGGCTGGGTGAACGCGGCGAGCGTGGCCAGCTTCTGCTCCAGCGTCACGGCGTGCGCCGGAGCCGGATGCGTGAGAACGGCGGTGGTCAGGGCGAGGGCGGCGAAGGATCGTCCGAGCATGAGAGCCTGCCTGTCGGGCCGGAACCTGTCCAGGCAAGCCTCGCCCGATCACCCGTCACGACGCGGGGAGACACGCGTGGGGCCTCCCCCAAGTTTTAGTAGATGCGGTACTTCTTGCCGCAGTTGTCGAACTTCCCGGCCCAGCAGGTGAACGTGTAGACCTTCTCGATCCCGTGCCCGCTCCACGTGCCGACGACCTTGCCGTCCCACGCCTTGTTGAACTTGGTCCAGTGGCCGTTCTGGTACACCTCGAACCAGACCCAGCCCTTCTTCCCGCCCCGCTTGTCCACCCCGTACCACTTCGTGAACACCTTGCCACCCGACTTCCACGTCTTGCCGAACGTGTACGCCTTGTGGTCACTGGAGAACACCTTCCCCCACGACGTCCCCGCCGAAGCCTGAGCCGGCGCGGTCATCGCCAGACCGGTGACAGCCATCGAACCGGCAAGAGCAGCGATCGCCAGAGTCTTACGCATTTCGGGTTCCTCCCCGTCGTCGGTGTGATCCGTTGACAGGGACATTACGGAGCCCCACGCGGATCAACTGTGGACGAATGCACACAGCGAACGTGATGACCGTCACAGCCCTCGTGAGACGTTCTCTTATGCGTATGAGCGGAACGACCATGGCCCGTCTCACCTCGCTGCCGTCACCATGAAGGCATGATGGTTCTGGCTCTCATCACCCTCCTGCTGCACGGCGCCCTCACGGGCCTGTTCTACGCCTTCTCCATGTCCGTCATGCCGGGCCTGAACGCCATCGACCCCGCCCAGGCCGAGGCGGCGATGCGCGGTATCAACCGGAAGATCCTCAACCCGTGGCTGTACATCGTCTTCATGGGCTCGCCGCTGGCCGCGCTGGCGGCCGGGATCGTCGGCGGCTCGCCGTGGTTCTACGCCGCGGCGGCGGTCAACGCGGTCGGGTCGTTCCTCGTCACGGTGGCGATCAACGTACCGATGAACAACGCCCTGGACGCCGGCACCATGTCCTACCAGGAGTACGCGCCGCGCTGGACCCGCTGGAACACGATCAGGAACGTGGCATGCGCGGCGAGCCTCGTCCTGGCCGGCGTCGGACTGACCACCCTGTGAAGATCGCTCCCGGGCGGGTGGCAGGATCGGGCTTGTTGCACTGACTGCGTGATGAGAGGCATCTGCAGATGGCACCGAGCATCGCCACCGCCCGCCGCGTCGAGCTCCCCGAGCTGCTCGACTTCCTCCGTCCCCGCCACCACGGCCTGCTCTCCACCACCCGCGCCGACGGCCGCCCGCAGCTGTCGCCGGTCTCGTGCGGCGTGGACGAGTCAGGCCGGATCGTGGTGTCCACCTATCCCGACCGCGCCAAGGCCGTGAACGCCCGGCGCGACCCCCGCGTGTCGATGTGCGTGCTGTCCGACGACTGGAACGGCCCTTACGTGCAGGTCGACGGGCAGGCCGAGGTGCTCGACATGCCGGCGGCGCTGGAGCCGCTGGTCGAGTACTACCGGTGCATCGCCGGCGAGCACCCCGACTGGGACGAATACCGCGAGGCCATGCGCCGCCAGGACAAGTCGCTGATCCGCATCACCATCGACCGCTGGGGGCCCATCGCGACGGGCGGCTTCCCCGCCCGCCTCGTGGACAACGACTGACCGGCTCAGGACCGGGTCAGGACCGCGCGCACAGGGCCGCCTCCAGGGCGGCCTCGACGTGCTGCTGGGCGGGCGCGGTCGTCGGCAGGTGGGTGACCGCGATGGCGGCGGCGCGGCCGTCCTCGGTGGCGGCGTTCGCCGTGTAGAAGCCGGGGATCGCCCCGCCGTGACCCCAAGCCGTGCCCCCGCAGGACAGCTTGACGGCGCTGATGCCGAGCCCGTACCGGCCGCCGGGGCCCAGCTCAGGCGCCTTGACGGTGGTGCGCATCTGCTTGAGCTGCGCGGGCTTGAGCAGCTTGCCGTCGAGGAGCGCGGTGAAGAAGCGGTTGAGGTCGCTCGGCGTCGAGATCATCTGGCCGGCGGTCCAGGCGCCGGACGGCTCATAGGTGGACACGTCGGTCATCGGCTTGGCCGGGTCGTCGCGGTGGTAGCCGGTCGGGTGCGGGTCGCGGATGCCCTGGTCGCCGACGTTCGGGAAGTACGTGTGCTGGAGGCCCAGCTTCTTCACGGTCCGCTTCTCGATCTCCTCGGCGGCCGGACGGCCGGTGACCTTCTCGATGATCAGGCCGGCGACGAGGAAGTTGGTGTTCGTGTACGACCACTTCGTGCCGGGCGCGAACTGGGCCTTCTTCTTCAGCGCCATGTCCAGCAGGTCGCGGGGCTGGAAGTAGATGTGCTGGTACGGCAGCGCGCCCTTCGCCAGGAAGTCGGTGTACTCGGGCAGGCCGCTGGTGTGCTGGAGCAGCTGCCGTACGGTGATGCGGCGGCCGTCGACGCCCTTGCCGCGCAGCAGGCCCGGCAGGTACTTCTCGACCGGGCCGTCCAGCCTGACCTTGCCCTCCCCGGCCAGCTGCAGGATCGTCACCGCCGTGAAGGTCTTGGTGTTGCTGCCGATGCGGACGTACCCGTCGGCGGGCGGCTCGCCCTTGCCTGCCGTGTAGTCGGTCATCTCGCCGTCCTTGTCCTGGATGGTGGCGATGGCGGCGGGGAACTTGTCCTTGGTGACCAGGCCGTCGAGGACGTCCTGGAAAGACGCCTTGGGGGCGGCGGCGTGGGCGGCGGTCACGGCGGGGCCGGCCAGGACGGCGAGGGCGAGGGCGGAGGCGCCGGTCCAGCGGAGGGTGCGTCGAGTGATCATGCTGGAAACGCTACTGAGCGCTGTCAGGCCGTCGCGATCCCGTAGACGGGCCAGCACAAGGTAGCGCTAGCTGTACCGCCCCTCTCGTCATCCCCCGCACAAACCCACACCCGCCCGGTGCGTTGCGGCTGGGTCTTGTACGTCGCTAGCTTTCCCGGGCGCGCAGGATCGCCTCCAGCGCCGCCCGTACGGCGGCGCGTGTCGGTTCGAGCATGACCCCGCGCTCGCGCAGCAGGCCGATCGACTTCTCGCGCAGGAGGCCGAGCAGCATGTGCTCGGTGCCGACGTAGTTGTGCCGCAGCTCGGCCGTCTCGACCAGCGCGGCCTGGAGGGCGCGGCGGGCGTCGGCGCCGATGGGGAGCGTCGCGGGAGACCCTGGCCCCTCGGCGAGCTGCTGTTCCAGGTCGGCCCTGAGCGCGGCGGGGTCCGCGCCCTGGGCGGCGATCGCCCGTACGGCCAGCGTCTGGGGATCGTCGAGGATGCCGAGCAGCAGGTGATCGACCCCGACGGCGGTGGCCCCTCGCCGGCGGGCGTGGGCCTCTGCCCGTTCCAGGGTCTGCTTGGCGCGGCCGGTGTAGCGGTCGAACGCGCCCGAGTGCGCGAGGTCGGCCATGGTCAGGCTGGACCAGCGGCGACCATACCGCTGCTGGGCGGCCTGGCGGCTGATGCCGAGGTGGTCGCCGATGTCGGACCACGAGCAGCCCTCGGCCCTGGCCAGCTCGACGAGGTAGCCGAGCAACCGGTCGCCGACCCCCTCCAGTTCGGACAGCACGCCTTCGGCGACGGTGAGGCGGCTCAAGGGGTCGGTGCCCTCACTGCGCTCTTCGACGATCGACAGCAGGACGGTGAGGTCGGGTAGCTCGGGCACTCTCCCATTATGCTGTCAACGTAATCCTTGACAGTTTTGAGGCGTCAAGGCAATCGTTGACGCATGGACATCAAGAAGCTGGCGGAGGCGCTGGACGTCCTCACGCCGGAGATCCTCGGCCACTGCGGCGCCCCCGGCCTCTCACTCACCGTCGGCGTGGGCACGGAGGTGGCGCTGACCAGGGCGTACGGCCTGGCGGACGTCGCCACCGGCCGCCCCATGACTCCCGGCACGGTCGGCCCCACGGGCTCCGACTGCAAGGCGTACACCGCCGTCGCCGCCCTCCAGCTCGTCGAACGCGGCGCGATCGGCCTGGACGACCCGCTGGACGAGCACGTACGCAACCCGCTCGGGGAACGTTCCATCACCTTGCGAGACCTGCTGACCCACCGCAGCGGCCTCGGCACGAACATGGGCAACTGGGACCACGTCCCACCCCCGCCGCTGGCCGACCACCTCCGCAGGGTGCTGACGGAGGCCCGATCGGACGCGTACGGAGGCACCCTGCTCCCCTTCTGGGCCGCGCCCGTCGGCGAGCGCTACACGTACAGCAACATCGGCATCGCCCTGGTCGGCCACCTGGTCGAGCTGCTCAACCCCGACGGCGTGACGTTCTCGGAGTGGGTGGCGCGACACGTGTTCGCCCC
This sequence comes from Nonomuraea sp. NPDC049419, assembly GCF_040676995.1. NCBI lineage: Bacteria > Bacillati > Actinomycetota > Actinomycetes > Streptosporangiales > Streptosporangiaceae > Nonomuraea > Nonomuraea sp. NPDC049419. The sequence goes on from NZ_JBFAQB010000014.1 coordinate 166,228, forward strand.
GCTGGGGATGACCTCGACCGTCTTCCCACCCGCCCAGCACCCCGACCATGTGCCCGCCGAACTGCTGGCCCGCCGCTCCACCGGCTACGCCACCCTGCCGGGCCTGCGCCTCACGCTGCCGCCCCTCTACCCCGGCGACTGGCCCGCCGGGTCGGCGCTGACCACGCCGTCCGACCACACCCGCTTCATCCTGGCCCTCCTGAACGGCGGCGAGCTGGACTCAGGCTCGATCCTCACCCCGGAGAGCGCCAAGCAGATGCTCACCGCCCAGGCATCCGGCGGCACCCTGATGGGTCCCAGCACGGACGCCTCGGTGGGCTTCGTCTTCAACGTCTTCGACAGCGGCGAGCACCCCTACATCGGCCACGGCGGCGAGTACCTGTGGGGCTGGAACCACTTCACGAGAGGCTGGACCAAGGACCGCGTGGCGCTGGTCATCTCCACCAACCAGTACGACCTCGGCGATCTCGGCCTCTCCGACCGCCCCAGCCACGCCGCCGCCCGCCTGGTCGCGGAAATCGTCACGGCCTGGGTCCACGGCACCGACCCCCGCCCCCGCCGCACCCCGGTATCAGGCCGCAGCCACCTCGCGGGCCTCCTGGTAGGAGACCGCCTCACCACCCGCCTCGGCATAGCCGCCCCACCCAGCACGGAGTCGATCACTCGGATGGCAGCGGAAGCCGAGGCCGCCGCCGGCTGGGACCCGGAGGCGTTCGCCGAGGGAGTCCGCCAGATCCGCCTGACAGACAACCCCCTCCTCGACAACGCGATGACCATCCGCCGGCAACTCCCCGACCACGAGGCCGAACTCCTCAAAAGGCAACTCGGCGTCCCCAACCTGGGCGTCCAGGCCCGCTAGCAGGCGACCTCATAACCCACCCGCCACCACAGACCCGTCGCCGCCTCCCCCGGTACCGGCCATCCCGGCACTGCCTGCCTGGAGGCACCAACCCGCCGCCAGGCGGAGCCGGTCATGCCGAGCCGGTCATGCCGAGCCGGTCAATTGGCCCTCGCTGACCGGGACGAAGCCCGTGCCGGCGCGGTAGTTCGGGGACTGGTGGCGGAAGTAGGTGTTGTAGACCTGGCAGTAGCGGCCCTCGCGCGCCAGCAGCGAGGCGTGGTCGCCTTCCTCCACGATCCGCCCGTGGTCGAGCACGATGATGCGATCGATGTGCTCGATGGTGGACAGCCGGTGGGCGATGACGATGGAGGTGCGGCCGGCGAGCACCACGTCGAGACCCTCCTGGATCTGCGCCTCGGTCAGCGGATCGACGCTGGCCGTGGCCTCGTCGAGCACGACGATGGCCGGGTCCTGGATGAGCAGCCGGGCCAGGGCGACGAGCTGACGCTGCCCCATGGACAGCGCCCGCCCGTGCTCGCCGACGTCGGTGCGCAGCCCGTCGGGCAGCGCCTCGATCCAGTCGCCGTCGCCCACGGCCGAGGCGGCGGCCAGCACCTCCTCATCGGTGGCGTCGGGCCGCGGGTAGCGGATGTTGTCGGCGACGGTGCCGCTGAACAGGAACGGCGCCTGCGGCACCGCGCCGATCTGCCGCCGGTAGGAGCCGAGGTCGAGCGTACGGATGTCGTGCCCGTCGATCAGCAGCTTCCCGTCCTGGAACTCGTAGAACCGGGTGATGAGCTTGCTGAGCGTGGACTTGCCGGCCCCGGTGTGCCCGACGAGGGCCACGCTCTCGCCTGCCTCGATGGTCAGGTCGAAGTCGCGCAGTACGGGGTGCGCGGGGTCGTACCCGAACGTCACGCCCTGGAACTCGATGCGCCCGGCCAGCCGCCCGACCGGCTGCGCGTCCGTCTGCACGACCCGGGGCGGCGCGTCGATCAGCGCGAACACCCGTTCCGACGCCGACAACCCCTGCTGGAACTGCGACCAGAACGCCGCGATGGACGTGAGCGGCATCCAGAAGAGCGCGACCCCCTGGAGGAACAGGTACCAGTCACCGGCGGACAACCCTCGGCTGAGCACCGCCGAGCCGCCGAGCTGGACGAGCGCGACGGTCGCCAGCCCCGCCACCAGGAACAGCACCGGGAAGATGCCCGAGAAGACGAACCCCTGCCGCAACGTCACCTGGTAGCTCTGCCGGTTGATCGGCCGGAACTCGTCGTAGACCTGCTGTTCCTGGCGGAAGTTCTTCGCGACGGCGATGCCGCCCATGGTCTCCTGCAGGTTGGCGTTGACCCGGCTGAGCGAGCGCTGCGCCTGGCGGGTGCTGGCCCGCGCGAGCCGCCTGAACAGCAGCGCCAGCCCCACCACCACGGGCACGACCAGCAACGTCAGCAGCGCCAGCTCGACACTGCGCAGGAACAGCAGCGCCGTCACGATGCCGACCATCAGCACCTGGCTGATCAGGTCCATCGTCAGGGTGGAGACGGTGGCGAAGTCGTCGGTGTCGGAGGTGACCCGGCTGACGATGCGCCCCGACGGCGTCTCGTCGTAGAAGGACATGTCACGCTCGAGAACCGCGTCGAAGGCGTCTTCGCGCAGCTTGAGCACCACGTCGCCGGTGACGCGCGAGCTGAACGACTGGCGTACGAAGTTGAACACCCACCCGAGCGCCCCCGCCGCCAGCAGCCCCAGCACGAACATCCACCCGACCCGCCCGATCGAGCCGTCGGCGATGGCGTCGACGACGTGGCTGGTCAACAGCGGCACGAACGCCTGGCTGGTGGACGACAGCACGATCATCACCGCGACCAGCACCATCGACCCGAGCTTGGGCCGGAAGTAGGCCAGGATGCGGCGCAACAGGTCACGATCGTTGTAGGTGCGGTCGTAGTCCTCGGCGTCGAGGCCGTCCATGATGAACCCCATCAGCGCACACCCCCCTGCTCCTGCGCGAGCGCCTGCGCCCCGCCACCGGACACGCCATCCCCGGACGCGCCACCCCCAGACGCGCCACCCCCGGACGCGCCACCCCCGACCCCGTCACCCTCGCGCGTGGCGTCGCCTGGCCCGGCGTAGTCGGTCTCGTCGTAATGGGCGAAGATGCGGCGATAGAGGCGGCTGCGCGCGATCAGCTCGTCGTGGGTCCCGCAGTCGACCAGCTCGCCCCGCCGCAACAGCACGACCTTGTCGGCCCAGCGGATCTGCGAGAGCCGATGGGTGATCAGCAACGTCGTACGCCCTTCGAGCACCCGCCCGATCGCCTGCTGGATCTTGTCCTCGGTGGCGGAGTCGATGGCACTGGTGGAGTCGTCGAGGATGAGGATCGCCGGGTCGGTCAGCAACGCCCGCGCGATGGCCAGCCGCTGCCGCTGCCCACCCGACAGGGTGACCCCACGCTCACCGATCACCGTGTCGTAGCCATCCTCCAGCTCGCTGACGAACTCGGCGGCCTGCGCGTCCTCAGCCGCCCTGATCACGGCCTCCCGATCGGCCCGCTGCCCCATGCTGAACGCGATGTTCTCGGCCACGGACCGCGAGAACAGCACGATGTCCTGCTCGATGGTGGAGATCTGGGACCGCAGCGAGTCGAGATCCCAGGCGCGTACGTCAACGCCGTCGACCAGGATGCGCCCGGACGTGACGTCGTAGATGCGCGGCACCAGCTTGGTCAGCGTGCTCTTGCCCGACCCGGTCTCCCCCACGATCGCCACCGTCTCGCCGGGCTTGACGGTGAAGCTGACCCCGCGCAGCGCCGGCTCCCCGTCGTCGTAGCCGAACGTGACGTCCTCGAAGACGATCTCGCCGGAGATGCGGCCGGCATGCCCGTCGGCGGGCTGGTGCAGCTCGGTCTCGGCGGTGATGATGCCGAGGATGCGCCGGGAGGACGCGATGCCGATCTGCACCAGCGAAAAGGTGAAGATCGACATCTGGGTGGGAAAGCTCAGCATGACCATCAGCCCCATGAACGCCACCAGGTCGCCAACGGTGATCGCACCCATGCCCTGGAGATAGAGCCCATGCCACAGGGCCCCGGCGAGCGCGCAGGCGAACAGCAACGTCGGCAGGTAGCGAGCCTGGACGAGCCCGTTGCGTACGAAAAGATCCCGGTAGCGGCGCGCGTTGGCACGGAACCGTACGCGTTCCTGCCCCTCCTGCGCCATCACCTTGATCACCTCGATGCCGCGCACCGCCTGGTTGAGCCCGGCGTTGACCTCGCCGAACTGCTCCCGCATCTGCGTCGCGACCGGGTTGAGCTGGCGCATGTAGTGCCAGAGCGCGAACACGAAGATCACCCCGAACACCCCGGGCACCAGCAGCAGTCGAGGGTCGATGGCGGCGATGAAGAACAGCGGCACCAGCCCCTGCAGCCCGGAGTCGACGATCAGATCGACCCCGGGCGAGATCATGAAGGACAGCTGCCTGATGTCGTTGGCGGCGCGGGCCATCAGGTCGCCGACCCGCTGCCGGTTGTGGAAGGTCTGGCTCTTGCCGAGCAGGCTGGCGTAGAGCTCGTCGCGCGCGTCGCGTTCGAGCCGCTTGGCCAGCATTTCGCTGGACATGCGGGCCACCAGGTCGAACAGCCCGCGCGCGACCACGATGGCGAGCAGCGCCACCACGATCAGCCCCAGCGTGCGGGCCGCACCGCCACCACCGCCCAGCACGGCGTCGAACGCGGCTCCGGTGAGCTGCGGGACGGCGGAGTTGAGCACGATCATCACGAGCGAGCCGCCGAGGAACCCGGCGAGCTGCACCGGATGTCGGCGCAGGTGGGACCAGAGCCAGCGCACCGGCCCGCGCCGGTCGAAGCGCGGACCGGTCACGACGAACTCGGAGCTGGTGGTCACGGACATGGTCTCCCCGGCCGGTGGTGAGCGTACGCGGACCTGATGTGTATCACCGGGGTCCGACAGTTTCCCACCGGTTAAACGGCCGCCGCGCGCCCGGCCTCGCACACCGGGCGCGGGGGTTAGGGAAGGGTGGCCGTGATGGGGGTACGAAGCACGCCGAGCCGGTCGATCTCGACCTCCACCACGTCACCGGGCTGCAGCAACCACGGCGGGGTGCGCACGTAGCCGACGCCGTCGGGAGTGCCGGTGGCGATGACGTCGCCGGGGTTGAGCGTGAGCGTGCGGCTGATCAGCGACAGCACCTCGCCGACGCCGAAGATCATGTCGCGGGTGTTGCCGTCCTGGACAAGACTCCCGTTCACCCTGGTACGCACCCGCAGCCCGTCCCGCAGATCCCCCACCTCGTCGGCGGTCACGATCGGCCCCAGGGGGCCGCTGCGGTCGGCGTTCTTGCCCAAGGTCCACTGGCTGGTGAGCTTCTGGGCGCGGCGCGCGGTCAGGTCGTTGAAGGTGGAGTAGCCGAGCACGGCCTTCAGCGCGGTCGTGGGGTCGGCGTCGCGCACCGGCTCCGCGACGTACGCCGCCACCTCCCCCTCCCAGTCCAGCCCCGCCTCACCGGCCGGCACCGCGACCGGCACCCCGCCCACGCTCAGCGACGCCGTCCACCGCCCGAACAACGTCGGATGCTCGGGCACCTCAAAGGAACCCTCGGCCGCGTGCGCCCGGTAGTTCAATCCCACGCAGATCACCCGCGCGGACGGCGGCACCGGCGGCACGAACGTCACGGCCTCCGTGGACAGCGTCACGTTGCCGTCGGCCAGCCGCAGCCCCTCCCTGATGCCCGCCACCTTGGCGACCAGGCTGCGGGCGTCGGCCCAGAACTCGTTCACCTCGGCGAGCAGCGTCACCGTGTCGCCGTCGAGCCGCGCGACCCGTACGACGTCGTCCCCGCGCACGCGGACCCCGACGAGCCTCACTGCCCCTCCTTCCAGTCCAGTGGGACCAGCTTGATGTCGAACGTGATCTCCTCGTCGCCGTCCGCACGCCGCACCGGCTCGCGCACCAGCGCGTCCTTCACCGCGTACGCCGCGTCCGAGCCCAGATAGGGGTCGCCGGCGAGGAAGACGTGCGTGGTCAACGGCCGGTATCCGGGGGCGGTGACCCGGTAATGGAAGTGCGCGGGCCGCATGGGATGCCGCCCGACCGCCCGCAGCAGCCGCCCGGCGGTGCCGTCAGTGGGCACGGGGTAACTGCTCGGCCGGATCGTACGGAACCAGTAGCGCCCATCCGTGTCCGTGGTGAACAGGCCGCGCAGGTTGCCGAGGTCCTGGCTGTCGTCCTGGGTGTCGTACAGGCCGGTGTCGTTGGCCTGCCACACGTCCACCACGGCGCCAGGCAGCGGCATGCCGTCGCAGTCGAGCACCCGCCCCTGCACCACGGTCGGCGTCCCGCGCTCCCGCTCAGGCCCCGCGCTGATCCACGCGCCAAGCTCCCGCTCGGGGGCGGGCGAGTGGAACGGCCCCTCCACCGAGGACGGCGTCATGCCCTCGGGACCCTCGTTGTTCACGTCGTCCACGGCGCTGGTCAGACCGAGCATGTCGGACAGCAGGATGAACTCGTTCCGATGCGGCGTGCACATCTGCCCGGTCTCTATGAGGAAGTCGAGCCCCGCGATCCACTCGCGCTCGGTGGGCCGCACCTCCTCGACGAAGGCGTGCAGGTGCTTGACGAGCGCGGAGACCACCTCGTTGACCCGGGGATCGGGCCCGTCGATCTGGCTCAGGACCTGTCGCAGCAGCGGGGTCACATCGTCCTCCAAAGGGTTGACCGGAGCGTAGCGCCGCCGCGCTCAATTGACCAGAATGGTTCGGGTGTTTTCCGGTTCACCTCCGACCCGCGCCGAGTCCCTCGCCACCGACATCGAGTCCATGATCGACGCCCGCGGCCTCGGCCCCGGCGACCTGATCGGCACCATGGACGACTTCCGCGACCTGTCGGGCTACGGCCGCGCCACGATCAGCGAGGCGGCCCGGCTGCTCAGCGACCGCGGCACGGTGGAGATCCGCCCGGGCCGCAACGGCGGCCTCTTCGTCGCCGCCCCCAACCCAATAGTCCGCCTCCGCCATACCTTGCTCTCGGTACGCACGATGCCGACGACAGTGGCTGACGCAATCGCGGTACGCGACTCATTGGAGCCCTTGATCGCGCTGGACGCCGCCCGCCACCGCACCAAGCAGGACATCACCGCCCTACGCAAACTCCTCACGGCACTGAAGCGCGCGACGTCCAACAGAGACCGCTTCATCCGCGCAAACCTGGCCCTGCACGAACGCATAGCCGACATAACCCCAAACCACCTGGCCAAAGCCGTCTACCTGACGATGACCCACTGCATCTCAGACCTGTCCGCCCACGCCACCCCCGACTCCACCACGGACTCGACTAGCTACCTGCGCCACCGCGTTGATGTCCACACAGAGTTGGTGGAGGCGATCGCAGCCGGCGACGTGAACCGCACCGCCACGGCAGTCGGACGCCACCAAGCGCCTCGTGAAGCTTGACCCCTGATCGCAGGGGGTCCTTGCCAGCATCCATGCAAGAGAGCTTGGTCCCCTTACGATGATCTGCTCCAGAGGACGCCCCCGCACCGCCTTGTCCGCTATGCGAATTTCCGGAGCGATCAACCCGATCGCTGAACAGAGCCGTTCGGCTGCTGTTGCCCTTCCTCCAGAGCAGCAAGCACCGCTCGCTTCGCTTCTTCAGGCAGCCGCCGATAAGAGGCCCACGCTCGTTCTAAGGGCGTTGAGCCGCGACGTCCCCGCTGCATCCATCGGCTGAGTCGCCGCAGCTCATGCGATTCGAGGGCCTTGATATTCGCGAGAACTTCGTCAGCACGAACCGGGTCTCCGCTTCGCCCCGCACGACAGCGTTTACATTGAGTAGCGAGGAGTATCTCCTCACTGCCATCTGGCAGGACTACTTCTACGCGCACGACGGAGAGCACTGCCGTCTGATTTGAGTCCTCGAGGTAGGGCTCACCGCCAGAGATCCCACAGACGGTGCACAAGTAGTCGTCACGTTGCAGAACAGCCTGCTTGTCCTTGGCCGATATCGCCTTGTTAGGCGCGGCCGCTCGGCGGGCGGCAGGGTCCCAAACAGGCACGCCAGCCTTGACGAAGCGCTGATCCTCGGCGGTGAGCGTGGCGTCCTCGGTGTTGGTGAGGATGACCCAGCCGTAGTCGCGAAGATCGCGTACACGGCGGTCCACCTGCGAAACGCCCGGGAAGGCTTGGCGGACGTGCTCCTTAGTGAAGGTGTTGCCCTCACCAACCACTTGCACAAGCCACAGCGCGGACTTCACCATAGTCCCAGCCTTGTACTGCGGATCGTTCCAGGCGGGAAGCGTCATGTGTCCTGCTCCGTCTTCTCCGGGTGGGGATGCGACCTCTGGATCAATTCGGGGTCTCGTAAACGCTCTCTATCATGATGCCTGGAGTGCTTGCTATTAGGGTCCTTGGAGGCGACGGCATGGCTGTGAAGTTCGGTGTTCCCCCTGAGGGCGAGAGGATCCGCTCCTTGGTGGAGGAACGTCTCAAGCAAGCCATGTCGGAGAACGGGGCCAAGATTACGGTCGACTGGCGCGGTGAGCAGAAACACCTGTACGTGATCTCGATGCCCGTCGACATGCTGTACTTCAACCCCGACACCCACCGCATCCGTGCCCAGAGGACCCTGGATCCGCAGCGGAACCAAATCTTGGAGCAGACGCCGTGGAGCGAGCCCGCACAGGCGTATCTCCATGATCTCCTTCGCCAGAAGGCCTCCGACCCCAACCAGACGGATCCCGACTATACGGCGCTCATGGAAGAGCTTGATGACTTCGGGCAACGAGAGCCGGGAATCATCAGCCCTGACGGCATCATCGTCGACGGGAACACCCGCTGCGCGGCCCTGCGGGACCTAGGCACCAAGGACATCCGCGTCGGCGTGCTTCCCGCCGACACCTCCCGTCGTGACATCAACAATGTCGAACTCGCCCTCCAGCTACGGCGGGACAAGCGCCGGGACTACTCCTACATCAACCGCCTCATTGCCATCGAGGAGGAACTGGCCAGCGGGCGGCGCGAAGAGGACGTGGCCCGCGACTTCAACATCAAGGTGAAGACCCTCCGTCAGGACCGCTGGGTCTACCAGATGATCAACGAGGCCATCGAGCGCAGCAAAACCAGCGACGGCGCACAGCTGCGGCTCATCGACTTCGAAGAGCACCAGGAGAAGCTTCGAGAGCTCCAGCGAGACTTCGCGAAGAAGGCCGAGACTGATCCAGAGGCTGCTGAACAGCTCAAAGAGGCCAGGCTCGCGATGGTCGTGCTCAACTATCCCAAGACCTCGCTACGACTTGCGGAGGCAGACTTCCACAGCAGATACCTGAATGAGCGCCTGCCCGACGAGCTCCGCCCCCAGGTGCAGGCACCTGGAACAGTCAATATCCCCGGCCTTCCTGGCGTTTCGCTGCCCGACGCTGCTGTGTCTGTGAAAGCAGCTCAAGCCCTTACTGACCAGCTACTTAAGGCGAAGGCAGCCAGCGTGGCTGGCGACAAGGTGGAGGCGGAGTCGCAAGCAGAAGCAGGCCGGCTCATCACATCCGCCCGTAAGACGTTCGACGTAGCAGTGAAGCTAGCCGGCCAGAACGCCCAGCTGGAGAAGCGCAAGATCGCTGTTCAGGAGCGCCTCACCGATGCAGCGGATTACGTCAAGCAATGTGCGGCGGAGTTCGCTGAAGCCAAGGCGAAGCGCGTCCTGGACGAGGACGCTTTCGACGACGCTCTGCTAGAGCTGCGGGAGAGCCTTGCGAGGCTTGCGAGACAAGCCAGCCGGACCTTCACCTCGCCCGGCGACGGAGTTGAGTGGCTGCTGGCCGCGACGCGGGAAGACTGATGCCGGGCACCGTCTCGAAGGCCAGTCTGGAAATCGGTTTCGGCGATGGGGTTGCTAGGGCACGCCTACGCGCCGGCAGCGACCACGAGGAAGACCTCAAACGCCTGGCACTCAAGTTCCGCAGTGGTGTCCTTCGCATGTCGGGCGAGCTCGAGGTTGATGTCGAAGACCTTCTCGTGAACCTGGTCGCGCTGGCGTCCTGGCCTGAACCTGCCACTGTCGTCTGGGACCCGCAGCTGGCAGCCTTGGCCACCGGCTCTGCCGCGGACGCGCAAGCCATGAGCGAGAGGCTTGACGGAGGCAAGCCTTCAACCGAAGTAACTCCAGCCGATGTTCCGCAGTTGCTGGGAACGTCGTGGACGGGTGATCTCACCGAGTTCCAGCTACGGGACATCGCGCGCCTGCTCTCGCTGCGGCACGGCGCGAACTTCTCGGTACCTGGGGCCGGCAAGACCCGCGTCGGCTTGGGCGTCTTTCAAGCTCTGCGCCGCAACGGGGTCGAACGCCTCCTAGTGGTAGGGCCCAAATCCTGCTACGAGTCGTGGCTCTTCGAGAACAAGCAGTGCCTCGTTGATCCGTTGCGTATGGAGGTCTACGGCAAAGACAACGACCCCTCCGCCGACGCACTGATCGTCAACTACGAACGGCTACGGTTCGACGGCGTGGCGAACGATCTCGGCTACTGGCTGTCCGCCCGTCCGTCCATGCTCCTGCTCGACGAAGCGCACAGAATGAAGCTGGGGGCCGACGGTGCGTATGGCGCGGCTTGCTTGGCCCTGGGGCCACGAGCCAAGCACCGGCTCATCCTTACTGGCACGCCCGCGCCCAATGGCCCGAAGGATTTGGAGAACCTCTTCGCCTTCGTATGGCCTGGGCATGGGCGGCAAAAAGTCATCCAAGCGGTTGGAGACGGCGATCTCGCGAAGGCCAGCCAGGTGCTGCGCCCGCTCTTCACCAGAACGACCAAGAGGGAGCTGGGCCTTCCCCCGGTGACGACCACCTTGCGTGTCGTCCCCATGCCGCCTCTGCACAAGGAGATCTATGACGCCTTGCGAGGTCGCTTCTCGGCCCGAGCCGCCGGCGCAGAGGCGGACTTCCTGACGCTAGGAAGAATCGTCGTCTACATGCTCATGGCCGCGACCAGTCCCGCCTTGCTGTCCGTGGGGACGACCCGTTATGAGCCGCTCGCGTACCGAGTGCCGCCGCTGTCGGTGCCTGACACGTCACCGCTTTCAGCCCTCATGCGCGACCTGCCAAGCTACGAGATGTCCCCCAAGTATCAGGAAACCCTGGCGATCGTCGCGGCCAATGCTGAGCGCGGCCGGAAGACCCTGGTGTGGTCCACGTTCATACGAAGTCTCAACACGCTGAACCGCATCCTTGGCGAGTTCCAGCCGGCCATGGTGCATGGCGGCACAGAGGACCGAGACTCTGAGCTGTCTCGATTCAGGAACGACCCCAACTGCATGGTGCTGCTCTCCAACCCCGCCACTCTTGGGGAGGGCATCAGCCTGCACCACGATTGTCATGACGCTGTCTACGTCGACCGGGACTTCGCGGCTGGCCGGTTCCTCCAAAGCCTCGACCGCATCCACCGCCTGGGGTTGCCTCCGGACACCGAAACAAGAGTCACCGTACTGGCGTCCGAAGGCACCATTGACGAACTCGTTGAACAACGCTTGGCCGACAAACTGCTGTTCATGGGCAGCATCCTCGATGATCCAACCGTCCGGGAACTCGCGGATCTGTACGAGGAGCCTGCCATCGGAGGGGGCCTCGACCAGCGCGACTTGCAGATTCTGATGGGTCACCTTCGTGCCCCCGCCGCCTGAACCCATCCTGCGCGCCGCTGTCCGGTGGCTTGAGAGATTGCCGGCCATCGGACAGCGACGTTGCCGCGCCCTCTTGACAACTCACCCCGATTTCAGCGACCTGACGCCCACTCAGTACGACGCAGCGTACGGGTGGCTCAGAGAGGAGGGCTTGCTCGAAGACGTACAGACGCCAGGCAGCATCGCTGAGCGAGTCTTCGAAGCGACACTGAAAAGCCTTCCCTGGTTTCAGGACGCGGACGTCCTCGTGCAGAGCCCAGGCGAACTACCGGACGACGCGCTGCGAGCCTCAGAGGTCATCGGACTGAGCACCTCTGAGGCTTTCAGACAGGTCCACGCTCTGTGGGGCAAGGTTGATCTCGCTCAGCGAGCCAGGATCGGAGCAGCAGGCGAAACCGCGCTGGTCGAACTACTTAGGAAATCGACCAACGCGCACGTTGAACAAGTGTCCCAGCATTCCGATGCCTACGGATACGATATTGATGTCAGAACTAGCGACGATTTCCGCCTGCACCTCGAAGTCAAAGCATCGCTACGTCGGCACCGCCTCGTTATATTCCTATCCCGCCATGAATATGAGACGATGCTCAATGATCGAGCATGGCAGCTCGTAGCAGTCCGCCTGGCTGCGGATTTCAAAGCTGAAGCAGTGTGCTCAATTCCCACTTCATGGATCAAGGAGAACGCACCCCATGACCATGGATTGAGCGGACGATGGGATTCCTGTCGGCTCACCATTCCGTCGGACCAAGTTCAGAGCGGCATCCCTCGCTTGCTACCACTGCTCAATGGCTATGATTCGCCCATGCTCGACGGCAGCACCGATTGGTGAGAGCGGTAGCAACAAGCACGAGACCCCGGCAGCACCAGAGGCTCGCCAGTGGCAGACAATAGTATGTCACAGATCAAATATGCAACAGCAGAGCGCCAAGGGTGCCGTGCAACTTGCGTGTAATTGCGCCGCCTTGCACGCCCCTGGCCGCCGGTCAGGCGACGGCCTCTTCAACGGCACCACCGATAGGCCCCAAACGATGCCCTGGCGTGTCGCCGCGCTCCGGCGACTGAGAGAATCCCTGCTCATCGGCTTCTATCTCAGCGCGCACAGAGAAATGCCTGATCAGCGACCTGAGGCTGCCCTCCCGGAGCTAGCGAGCCGACTTGCTTGAGAGGGTCGGCTTCGTGGCCGACAGCAAACATGCGCCGGTCCCGGACAAAGTGCAAGAAAATGCAACCAGACAACGCGCAGGACTCGCCTCCGGGCGCCATTGGCCTATGGCATGATTTTCCCGAAGTGTCGGCCGTTCACCCTTAAGGGGCCTGCCATGCCCATTGGCACCACCGCGGATTCGCTTCCTGAGACAGCCCGGCTAATCCGCGACGCGATCGCTGATCGTGGACACCGTCCGTGCAGTATCGCTAAGCAATCGGCTTCTACAGCCCGGGACTTTGTCGGCATCGACCCCAGCTTGAAGGCTTGCTCGGTCCACGAATCGCAAATCAGTCGGTGGCAGAGCGGCTCAACTAGAAGGCCCGGGCGCCCTGGGTTGATTGTCTTGATGTTGACTCTTCTTCGCCTAGACGATCCCCGATATTCAAGCTGGTCCGACGAAAAGCGCATGGAGGTTTACAACGAGGCGGCCGCCTTCGCCACGAAGGTTTTGAGGGCAGCGACGAGAAGCCGGCCTTGGAAAAATGAAAACGATTCAAGTGACTTCACCGGGGCGCGCCGGGAACACACGATCGAGCTGCTCGGTGAGGAGTATGGCATGCGATTGCTCCGGGAGGCGAGCGAGACGCAGACTAGCGACGCGCCGGCCAAGCTCGCACTTCTGCATCATCTCCACGGCAACGTGGATGACGTCCGTTTCTGGACCTCCGTGGCTGCAGTTGCAAATCTTGACTATGCTCCACCAGCGTCCATCCAGGAGGCTTTGGAAGAGGCGCGAAAATACGCTCTCGGATATCAGCGCGCGCAAGACTTTGCGGCGGCCCGTATCTACCTATCTCTAGCAGCAGATAAGGAGGACGCACTAGCCGCGTTCCGACTCGGCATCATGGCCGAATCCGAGGCAGATACAACGGAAGCGATAGCGTGGTATAAGAAAGCCGCCGCTTTCGGGCACCCCGACGGCGACCAGTGTGCGTATCGCCTCTGGCGGACGCTGCACTGACGGCCACCGAGTCGGTTATGTATTGCCTGCGAAGCCTGCCCAGCTTTCACGAGAGCCAGTTCGACATACCGTTTCAGGCGCCTGGTGAGCAGGGCCGTTACGACATGGAGCGGCAGCCTCTACCCACATGCGGTACAGCAGGACCTGCTTTATGCCACCCATACAGCAATTGTGAAGCGTCGAATTTGGCGAGGGACCATGAGATACGTTTACGAGGGTTCGGCTCCTCGCAGCGGCAGGCTGCGATGAGCACCCCTCCTATCTTGGACCTGCTCACTACAACAGCAGCAAGCATAGGTGGAGCGGCTGCACTGATCTTGGTTGCCATCGTGTACGCATTTAGGCACCCTGACAAGATCGGTGAGTGGCTCCCGAAGATAGTCACCGCTTGGTACAGAGGTCGCACCGAGGCCGAGAGGGCCAGGCGCGCGTACAGGAGGGTGCGAAACTCAGGCGCCGGGAAGAAACGACTGCCTTAAATAAGCAGCGTCGCGCCCTGTCGCGCCCAGCACCTGGGCTTGCAGTGACTCGTTCACAGCGTGGATGAACTACTATCGCACGAGCGTTCGGAACTTCGATCAACTGCGGCAACGACCGCCTCAACTGCGGAGGATAGCGGCTCGTGCTCCCACAGGCGCAGGACAGTCCAGCCTGCGGCGTCGAGCGCTGCGTTGACTCTGTGGTCACGCTCGATGTTCCGGCGCAACTTCGGCGTCCAGTACCACTCGTTGGTCGTCGGCTCGCGGCCGTGCTGCGGACAGACGTGCCAGAAGCACCCGTCCACGAAGACTGTTACCTTGCGGGCCGTGAAGACGATGTCTGGACGCACTTTGACTTCGCCGAGATCAAGACGGAAGTCCTTGCGGTATCGGTAGCCGAGCCGGTGCAGTGCGCTGCGCAACGCGACCTCGGGCTTCGTGTTGGCCCTCCTGTTGGCGCGCATGTTCCGCGAGCGTCCTTCGTTGAGCGGGGCGGGGTAGACGCCTCGCTCGTGGGCCTGTCTTCTGGCCTCGTCCCTCTTGGTCTCAGACACTTCCGCACCGATAATCACGTCGTTCCGGGCCTTCTCCGCGAAGATACATGTGGTGACGCACCCGCGTGCCACCAAGCAAGTGAAAGGGGCCTTCGTGGCTGAACCGCTTCGTGTCATCGAGATCTGCGCCGGCGCGGGTGGGCAGGCACTCGGGCTTGAGAAGGCTGGGTTCGAGCACGAACTGGCCGTGGAGCTGGACGAGAACGCCGTGAACACCCTGCGGCACAACCGGCCACATTGGAAGGTGGTCAAGGGTGATGTCGCGGATCCGGCTGTTTGGGATCCAGAGGACTACGCCCCTGGACCTGGACGAGCGCCTATCGATCTCCTGGCCGGCGGAGTTCCCTGTCCTCCGTTCACGATTGCTGGCAAGCAACTGGGCGCAACCGATGAGCGGGACCTTTTCGCTTGGGCGGTCGAGCAGGTCAAGATCGTTCAGCCACGCGCGCTGCTGTTGGAGAACGTCCGAGGGCTCAGCATGCCCCGCTTCGCCGGCTACCGCCAGCACGTGCTCGACAAGCTGGCTGACTTCGGCTATGCGGCTGAGTGGCGTCTCCTCCACGCGTCCGACTTCGGAGTGCCCCAGCTTCGGCCCAGGTTCGTGCTCGTAGCGATGAAGCCTGAAGATTTCGTGCACTTTCACTGGCCGGCTCCGACGGGAGAAGCGCCTACCGTTGGTGAGGCTCTCCTACCGCTGATTTCGGCCAACGGGTGGCGCGGAGCGGAGGAGTGGGCCAAGAAGGCCAACGACATCGCGCCCACCATCGTGGGCGGTTCCAAGAAGCATGGCGGTGCCGATCTTGGGCCGACCCGCGCCAAACGGGCCTGGGCAGAACTTGGCGTGGACGCCCTTGGGGTGGCTAATGACGTTCCCGGGCCAGACGATGTCTTCCCGGTCGGACCCAAGCTGACCTGTGAGATGGTCGCCCGCATCCAGGGCTGGGATGGGGAAGAGTTCAAGTGGACTTTCACCGGCAAGAAGACGTCTAGCTACCGCCAGATCGGGAACGCCTTCCCACCGCCTGTGGCCAAGGCTCTCGGCGTTGCAATCGTCGCAGCCCTCAACCGCACTGCTGCTCGTCGTGAGTTTGACCCCGTCATTGAGCATGACCCAATCTACCGGGCTCTTCGTGAGACGGGCGACTTCATGACAGCAGCTCAGATTGCCCGGAAGGCCAAGGAGGACCTTTCCGACCCGGAGATCGACCGCCGCATCAGTCTTCTGAGCCGTGACTTCGAGATCATCAAGGAGACACGTCAGAGCGGGCTCGCGTACAAGCTAGGCGCCTTCCGTGCCTTCACGGGCCAAGCTGATCACAAGCGGCATGAGTACTTCCGCGATCGCGAGACCCTCTCCAAGATCAGCTAACGGTTCTTGCTTCGTCGGCCAGCGAGATTAGCCCTCTGGGCTGTCCGCGGTACTGGCGCTGTGCCCGGCCGTCCATCGCCGGCAGGGCACAGCTGCCCGACCAGCCTCCGCTCGTGACCATCGGTATTACGAGCCGAGTTCAATGTGCACGATCAGTCGGCCCAGGAGCTGGGTTCTGAGACGAAGCTGCCCATGCCGCGGACAGTGAAGATCAGGCCTCGTTCTCTGAGGATCACCGTCGCCTTTCGCGCGGTTTCGCGGGCCACGCCGAACTCCTGCACGAGCCGCACTTCATAGATGGGGTGCTTGGGTGGGTACTCTCCGGCCCGTATGCGCTTCTCCAGCTCGGCCGCTATCTGCGCTGACTTGGGGCTTGTGGGATCGAATTGCCACTCTTCCGCCATGCCAATCACTGTAGGGAGCCCCTCACGTCCCCCTACATGACCGTCTGTCCGCCGACAAGGGTAGACATCTATAGGGAAGCTTCGTAGCCTGGTCTCGGCTCACTAGTCAGGTTCGTTCAGAACCCCGTCCTCGGCTGCGTAGGCGTAACCCCGCTGCCTGCCAGGACGTGTCGATCGCTCTCAAAACGGAGGTCCAGGCCTATGGGTCACACGGTCACAGACGTACGGTTCACGCCCCTTCTCGCGGCCGAGGTGCGGGAGGTGCTGGAGAGGCACGGGTATCGGCTGCCGAGCGAGAGCGATCAAGTGCAGGGACTCGTCATGGCGCGAGTGGGGGTCGCGCTGCGGAATCTCGTCGAGGTCTTTGAGGGGCGGGTCTTTTGAGCGTTCCCGACTATCACGGGGCTCATGTCGGGCCACTGCTTCCCGAACCGGTCGAGCTCTCCTGGTACGAGCCGGTGTCTCGGGCGGCGGTTGTCCGGGTTGTCGCGCACACCTGTGGGTGTCAGGTCATCGCGTACGAGCTGTGCACCGCAGGTGGGCAGGGGTTCGTGCGGCGGGCTGATCAGGAGCAAGGAGCCGTGCATGAGACGGCCTGGACGTTGATGGCTGTTGCGCGGCGGACCTTCGAGATGATCCTCAGCGGTCAGGCCGTGTGACGAGGGTGGCGGGCGGTGGTCGTGCCGGTTGGCCAGCCCATCGCCTCCACCGACCACCCGAGTTCACCCCAGCGCCGGGGCTGTCCCCCTGTCGCCCGGGAAAGCGAGATTGTTTGGGGAGGCGGGGTTCTGGTACGCGGACGCGGCGCGGTAGGTCACGCCTGGTGCCGCATCCCAGCTGCGTATGGCTGACTCGCGTCAGTTCTTCGGCCAGCGGTCCTTAGGGGCGACGAAGGTGCCGCGGCCCTGGATGGTGACCACCCAGCCCTCCTCACGTAGGACTTCCATGGCGCGACGTACCGAGCCCCGGGCGATGCCGTGCTCCTGCTGGAGGGAGCTTTCCGAGGGTACGAGCTGACGCTCCTCCAGGTCGCCGGCCTTAATGCGGTCCCTGATGATGCGGGCCAGTTGCTCGTAGATCGGGGTGGGGTCGAGCTGGTCAATGGTCACATCAACACGTTAAGGACGTATGGCTAGGGGCCTACGTCGGGTACGGGCTATACGTACTAGACGAGCTGTACGTGTTGTGCGTACGCTGCTGGAAAGCCAAAGCGGGCCTGTCTCAACGGGGCAAGCGTCGAGACAGGCCCTTGATCGGACGTAGGAGGTCCGACCCATGGGAAACACAATCACAGACGTGCGGTTCACGCCCCTTCTCGCCGCCG
The DNA here is from genome assembly GCF_040676995.1 of Nonomuraea sp. NPDC049419. Lineage (NCBI taxonomy): Bacteria > Bacillati > Actinomycetota > Actinomycetes > Streptosporangiales > Streptosporangiaceae > Nonomuraea > Nonomuraea sp. NPDC049419. The sequence goes on from NZ_JBFAQB010000014.1 coordinate 184,048, forward strand.
AGGTGCGGGAGGTGTTGGAGAGGCACGGGTATCGGCTACCGCGGGAGAGCGATCAGGTCCAGAGGATCGTCATGGCGAGGGTGGGGGCTGCGCTGCGGAATCTCGTCGAGGTCTTTGAGGGGCGGGTCTTTTGAGCGTTCCCGACTATCACGGGGCTCATGTCGGGCCACTGCTTCCCGAACCGGTCGAGCTCTCCTGGTACGAGCCGGTGTCTCGGGCGGCGGTTGTCCGGGTTGTCGCGCACACCTGTGGGTGTCAGGTCATGGCGTACGAGCTGTGCACCGCAGGTGGGCAGGGGTTCGTGCAGCGGGCTGATCAGGAGCAAGGGACCGTGCATGAGACGGCCTGGACGTTGATGGCTGTTGCTCGGCGGACCTTCGAGATGATTCTGGGCGGTCAGGCCGTGTGAGCGGTGGTGGGCGATGGTGTCGATCGTTCCGGCCCATCGCCCCAAGAACGCTCGCGTCCGGTCCCGTCTCCCCCGCGCCTCGACAGGCCGGCCCGGTATGCCTGATCGATTGGGTTTCGAACCCGATTCATCGCCCCTTCCGTACGCGCTCCTGAGGTCAAGGAGTGTGGGGCATGAAGTGGAAGCTGGGTTCGGTCATCGCGGCCCTCGTGGCGTTGGTCGGTGGGTCGGCGTACGCGGTTCACACCGTCGCCGCCGAGGGGCCGGTGCCGGCCATGCCGCTCATCTACGACTCCTATCCCGAAGGGGCCCACGCCCAAGTGTCGGTGGACGGGGTGCGGCGGGATCGGGAGCCGAAGGTCATCGCTGCCCCGCCGGGTGGGCAGGTGACGCTTACCGCGTTGCTCGGGAGCCGCAGGCTTGAGGAGACCGTGTCGGTGGCGCGGTTCCGGGTCGAGTGCTGGGTCCGGAGCCATGTGTCTTTCACGGCCTATCAGCGGGTGACGCTTCCGGCCTATCTGGATCCGACCGTTCCGCCGGAGACGGTGCCTGTGACCGGGACGATGGATGTTCCTCCCTGCCAGCGGGTCACCAACGGGGTGCATGGCCAGTACAGCGGGAAGATCTGCATCGTCGTGGGGGCCCGGGAAGGGGACGATCTCGGGGCCTCCTGCCGAGAGTTCCTGGTGGTCAAGGGAGCTCTCCCGGGGCCTGAGCTGCCGGGGCTGGAGGCGGCGGGCGTTGTGCCCTTGTGGCGGGCCGTGGCCGAGGCGGAGCTGAAGTCGGTCGAAGAGAGGGGCGCCTACACGGTGATCCAAGGGCTGGAGGGGAAGTACTTCTTTCCGACGCGGGAGCAGGCGGAGAACTTCGCGAAGCTGGCCCAGGAGCGGGGGTGGGGGACGTACGTCGTCACGCAGGCCGAGATCGATGCGCGGCATCTCGCCAAGGCTGAGGCGATCGCGGCGGCTGGGGAAGGGTCCGCATACTTCTTGCGTAATGGGCTGGTGAAGCTGGTCAGGCTGGTGAGGATCTTCAAATGACGGTGCGGGCGAGGGTGGGGGTGCGGGTTCCGGGGCTAAGGCAACCCATGCCGCTGCCGACACGGTCGCTCATGGCGCGAATCGGGACGGATGACGCTGGGCGGCCGGTCCTGCTGGGGGTTGAGGTGGATGTCGCCGGGGCTGTCTCCTTGGCGCCTGGGGACGGCGAGGTCGTGGGTGAGGCGGAGTTCTGGTACGAGGACGCGGGGCGATATGTCACGCCGGGTGCTGAATTTCAGCTTTGGTACGGCGGGGAGGTGGGGAGTATTCGGGTCTTGGAGGTGGTCACCAGGCGATGATTTCCCACTCCACGTTGGGAACCATGCCGTACAGGCGCGGCGTCTCCGTCAATAACTCCGGGGTCGGCTTGATGCCCGTCAGATGTTCGGTCAGGAGCCACATCGGGCCCTTGTGAGGGTCGGCGCGGGGGTAGCGGGCCTCGATGTCCTCCATGAACGCCGCCAGCTCCGCGGGCACGGGCTCCATGTAGCCCTCCTGCGCGATGAAGCAGAAACGCAGCTCGCCGTCGTCCAACCAGTAGAAGTAGTCGAGGGCCTTGATGTCGAGGCAGGAGTGGGAGACGAGGCGGGTGCCTGCGGACAGCCGCCCCATGACGCTTCCTGAGATGCCGAGCAGCGAGCTCCACTCGACGATCATGGTCCAGTCGCCCATCGATGCGATGCCCACGTGGGCTTCGCTCTCCGTCGAATAGTCCCGCTGTGGCTCGGGCGTGAAGGTCTTGGGGCGGCCGCCGAGCCGGGTCACCACCTCTTCGAACGGCAAGTCGCGGACGTAGGTGACGCAGCCGCCGATCTCGGCGAGCTCGGCGTGGATGGGGTCGGTGGGCATGCCCAGATCTTGGCGGGCGGCACCGACAAAATCTCAGGGGGCGAGGTCGGTGAGTGGGGTGGTGGGGAGGGCTATCCAGCCTTCCGTGGCTGCCGTGGCCGACTCCTCCGGCGACGGGGAGGTGGTCTTGCCGAGGGCGGCGGCGCGGGCGGTCAGGGCGCAGATGACGGCGTCCAGGGCGTCGTCGGACTTTCGGCAGAGTGGCTCGAACGAGGCCAGGTCGAGCCAGGGAGCCGAGGATTTCAGGTGGTCTACGAGGGCGTTCAACGACGACAGGTTGCGGGTGCGTTTGTAGCCCTCGTGCAGGAAGCCCCACAGCTTCAGGGAGGCCGCCGGGTAGACCTCCGCCACCGCGCCGGTGCCCCTGCGGTCCACCGGGTGACCGCGGGTGGCCAAACTAGCGAGGAGGGCGGCGCAGCGCATTGTCGTGTGGCCGATGCGGTCGGCCGAAGGGCTCAGGGGGCGGAGGCCGGTTCGAGCCTGCACGACGTGGTCGGTGAGGCGATGGGTGAGGGCGCGGCGCCAGGTCATGCCGGGTACGCCGGGCGGCACCGTGACGTTTCCCTCGCGATGTGCGGTGATGAAGTCGATGAACGGGGCAGGCCAGCCCAGGGGGCAGTCGATGCCGGTCTTGTCCGCCGTCAGCATGGCTTCGAGGCAGGTCGTGTCGTCCGCGCCCAGGTCGAGGCGGGTGAGGTGGGCTCGGCCCGGTGACCAGCCCAGCCAGGCCACGGCGGTACGCGGGGGTTCGGCGGCCAGGTCCACGCCGACGGTCAGCACACTCATGAAGGTAACTCCGAGGATGGTGGTCATGATGATGGCGGACATGTGGTTCGACCCGTCCTGCCCGTACACGTGGTTGACCTCGCGGTGGCTCATCGAGGTCGGCAAGGTGCGGGCGGTCGAGGTGCTGTGGCATGTTATGAGCCTGTCGGTGCTCAACGAGGGTCGGGAGGACGATCCCGAAGGCGACCCCGAGGGGTACCTGTGGGTGCCGGCGCGCATCTGCGCGGCCGTCCGCAAGACGCACGGGCAGGAGGCGCTCGGCCGGTTCTACACAGCCCTGTGGACGACGGGCGGAGGTGACTGGCTCGGTGATCTGCAGACGGCGCTGGAAACGGCGGACCTGCCCCAAGACCTGGCCGAGGCGGGGATGGGGCACGACTACGACGACGAGTTGCGGGCCTCGACGGCCGAGGCGCTCGAACACGTCGGGGGCAATCAGGTCGGTACGCCGGTCGTGGCCGTGACCGGCCGGGCCGCGTTCTTCGGGCCCGTCATCTCCCGGGTGCCGACGGGTGAGGACGCGGGGCGGCTCTGGGACGGCGTGCTGCTGGTCGCGGGCACTCCTGGCTTCCACGAGCTCAAGGGCGGCCCGCCCAGCCAGCCACAGCCCTACGAAACTCGCTAGCCAGAGCCTCGACCAGCGAAACTCGCCCGCCAGAGCCCTGCGAAACCCGCCCGCCAGAGCCTTACGGAAAGTGATGGGTTCGGTCGATCCTGTGATTTCGGGCCGGTGCCGGGGCTATGTTGTGGTCACCCCAGCCGAAGGAACAGAGTTTCATGAACGAGCTGCACGTGATCACCACCGAATGGGTCGACGCCCCCGCGTACATCGGCTACCGCGACTACGTCGCCGGCACCTACAACTCCTACCGTTGCTCCTGCGCCGTCCCGCTGGCCGACCGCGAGGCGGCGACGCTGCACGCGGCCGAGTGGGGGCGCTGCGTGACCTGCCTGGGGTCGGGCCTGATCTCGATCGCCCCCTTCCACAGCGACGGCTGCCACAACTGCGACGGCTCGGGGCAGAGCCGGCAGGGCGCGGTGGTGGTGCGGGCCCGGGTGACGGAGGACTTCGTCAAGGAGGTGGCGGACCTGCTGCCGGCGGAGTTCAAGCTGCAGGACGTGGTGACGGTGCTGCAGCAGCACATGCCGCCGGAATGCGGCTCGATGGAGACGGTGTTCTCGGTGGCGGCGGGCCTCATCCGGTATCTGGAGGTGCAGGGGCTGGTCGTGCTGGGCACGGCGCCGGACTTCGTGCCGGGTGAGGGCGTCGAGCAGCGGTACGGCGACCCGATGTGGATCCGCACACCCTGATCGCCGGAGCCCCTGACAGAAGCGGCCCAACTCAAGCGAACCGGCCCAAGCCCGCGACCGAGCGCCCGAGCGCTAGAAGATCGGCAGCACGTCCACGCCGCGCTCGTCCTCGCCCCTGACCCCGAAGATGCGCCGCTCGGAATCCGAGATGGGCACGTCGTTGATGCTGGCCTCCCTGCGCCGCATCAGCCCCGACTCGTCGAACTCCCACTGCTCGTTCCCGTAGCTACGCCACCACTGTCCGGACGAATCCCGCGACTCGTACTGGAACCGCACCGCGATCCGGTTCCCGAGCACTCCCCACAGCTCCTTGCGCAGCGCGTATTCCAGCTCCCTGTCCCACTTGCGGCGCAGGAAGGCGACCACCTCGGCCCGCCCGGTCAGGAACTCGTCGCGGTTACGCCAGACGGTGTCCTCGGTGTAGGCCAGTGCCACCTTCTCCGGGTCGCGGGTGTTCCAGGCGTCCTCGGCGGCCTGCACCTTGATGCGGGCGGTCTCCTCGGTGAACGGCGGGAAGGGCGGGCGTGACATGGGAGCCTCCTCAGATCGCTGAGATCAGCTTAGGCACGCCCGACAGGGAAACCGGCTCACATCAGCTTGTCCAGGGTGATCGGCAGGTCGCGGACGCGGGTGCCGGTGGCGTGGCGTACGGCGTTGCCGACGGCAGCGGCGACCCCGGTGATGCCCACCTCACCGACCCCGACGATGCCGAGCGGCATGGTGGGGTCGGGGTCGCCGAGGTGGTGCACCTCGAGGCGCGGGACGTCGGCGTGCACCGGCACGTGGTACTCCGACAGGCTGGGGTTGACGATCCGCCCGTTGCGCGGGTCGATCAGGGTCTGCTCGGTCAGCGCGAGGCCGAGCCCCATGACGATGCCGCCGCGCATCTGGCTCTCGGCGGTCCTGGTGTTGACCACGGTGCCGATGTCGAAGACGCTGAGCCAGCGCGCGACGCGTACCTCCATGGTGTCGGGGTCGACGCGCACCTCGCAGAAGTGCGCGCCGGTGGCGGCCTTCACCCAGCGGCGGCGCTCGCGCAGCATCCCCACGACGAAGCCGAGCATGCCCTGCTTGATGGCGCCCTCGACGTGGTCGCGGCCGGCGGCGGTGAGGATGTCCGCGTACGTCTGCCCGCCCCCGGCGTGGTGCAGCCCGCCGTCGCGGGCCTGGAGGTCGGCGAGCCGGTGGCCGCGCAGCGGCGAGCCGGGGGCGCGGCGGGCCAGGGCGAGCACGGCCTGCTTCACCTTGGCGCAGGCGGCGACCACGGACGCGGCCACGCTCGCGGTCTGCCCGGAGCCTGCGGCCATGGGGGCGGCCGGGAGGTCGGAGTCGCCGTACTCGACGCGTACGGACTCCAGCGGCACCCCCAGCTCGTCGGCCGCGATCTGGGCCTGCGCGGTCGCCGCGCCCATGCCCATCTCCTGCATCCCGCAGCGCACGACCACGGTGCCGTCGGCGGCCAGCCGCACGGTGACGCTCGCGGGCCAGAGCATCGCGGGGTGGAAGGCGGTGGCGACGCCCATGCCGACCAGTAGCCGGCCGTCGCGCATGCCCTCGGTGCGCCGGTGCCAGCCGAACAGCTCGGCCCCCTTCGTGTACAGCTCACGCAGCCGCCGGTGGGAGAACTCCTGCCCGCCCACCGGGTCGCGCTCGGGCTCGTTGGCCAGCCGCAGCTCGATGGGGTCCATGCCGAGCCGCCAGGCCAGCTCGTCCATCGCCGACTCGATCGCGAACGTGCCGATGGCCTCGCCGGGCGCCCGCATGAACGTGGTGGCCAGCAGGTCGAGCTGGACGGATGATTCGCGCAGCAGGATGTTGGGGGCAGCGTAGAGGTGGCGGGAGGCCGCGGTGATCGGCTCGGCGTTGCCGCCGATCCTGCTGGTGTGCGACACGCTGGTGTGGATGAGCGCGGTCAGCCGTCCGTGGGCGTCGGCGCCCAGCGCGACCCGCTGGGTGCTGGGGGTGCGCCCGCCGACGGTCCGGTAGACGGCCTCGCGGGTGAGCGCGAGGCGTACGGGACGGCCGGTCGCGCGGGCGGCCAGCACGGCGAGCAGCGTGCCCGCCCACACCGAGCCCTTGCCGCCGAACCCGCCGCCCACGTACGGCGACAGCACCCGCACGTTCCCCTCCGGCACCCCGAACCGCTTGGCCAGGTGCCTGCGCAGGAAGGCGATGCTCTGCGTGCTCTCGTGCACGGTCAGCTCGTCGCCGTTCCACACGGCGGTGGTGGCGTGCGGCTCGATCGCGTTGTGGTTCAGGGCGGGCGTGCTGAACGTCAGGTCCACCGAGACCGGCGCGGCGGCCAGCGCCGCCTCCGCGTCGCCCTTCTCGGCGCCGTGCTGCATGATCGGGTTGCCTTTGACGGGTACGGCGTTCGGCGCCTCGGCGGCGAAGTCCACCGCCGCGGGCAGCTCCTCGTACGCCGGCCGCACCAGCCTGGCCGCGTGCCTGGCGGTCTCCTGCGTCTCGGCCACCACGACGGCCACGGGCTGGCCGTTCCAGTGCACCTGGTCGGTGGCGAGGTAGTTGACCGAGGTGCCGGAGACCATCGAGCTGAGGTCGAGCGGGCCACCCTTGGCGGGCTTCATGGCGGGGGCGTTCTCGTGGGTGAGCACCTCGATCACGCCGGGCACCGCGCGGGCGGCGGCGGTGTCGATGGCGGTGATGCGGCCGCGCGCGATCGTGGAGTGCACGAGCGCGGCGTGGGCCAGCCCGGGGTAGGAGTGCTCGGCGGCGAAACGGGCCTCGCCGTGGGTCTTGGCGGCGCCGTCGATGCGGTCCACGGCCCGGCCGACGTAGGGGGTGCGGGTCTCGGGAGGAGCAAACGTGGTCATCGGGCGGTCCCTTCGGTGCTCAGCTCGCGCAGCGTGGCCACGATCGTGGCGCGGGCCAGGCCGGACTTGAACGCGTTGGCCGGGCGTACGGTGGCCGCCGCCAGCTCGGCGTCGGCGGCGCGGCCGAACGCGTCCTCGTCGGCGGGGCCTCCGGCCAGGAGGCGTTCGGCCTCCCTGGCCCGCCAGGGCTTGGTGCCGACGCCGCCGAGCGCCAGCCGGGCCTCGGCGATCACGCCGTCGCGGACGTCCAGCGCCGCCGCGACCGACACCAGGGCGAAGGCGTACGAGGCGCGGTCGCGGACCTTGCGGTAGCGGGAGGGGGCGGCGAGCGCGGGGATCTCGACCGCGGTGATCAGCTCGCCTGGGGTCAGGTCGGTCTCGACGTCGGGGGTGTCGCCGGGCAGGCGGTGGAACTCGGTCAGGGGGACGCGGCGGGTGCCGTCGAGGCCGCGTACCTCGATGACGGCGTCCAGCGCGGCGAGCGCCACGGCCATGTCGGACGGGTGCGTGGCGATGCAGTGCTCGCTGACGCCGAGGATCGCCGAGCCGCGGTTGAACCCGTCGAGCGCGTCGCAGCCGGTGCCGCGCTCGCGCTTGTTGCAGGCGGCGTCGGTGTCGTAGAAGTACGGGCACCGGGTGCGCTGGAGCAGGTTGCCGCCGACGGTGGCCATGTTGCGCAGCTGCGCCGAGGCCCCGGCGAGCAGAGCCTGCGACAGCACCGGGTAGCGGGCGCGGACCCGCCGGTCGGCGGCCAGCACGCTGTTGCGGACGAGCGCGCCGACGCGCAGGCCGCCGTCGGGGAGCTCCTCGATGGTGTCGAGCGGCAGGCCCGTGACGTCCACGACGATGTCGGGCCGCTCGATGCCCTCGCGCATGAGGTCGACCAGGTTGGTGCCGCCGCCGATGAAGCGGGCTCTCGGCTCGGTCGAGGCGGCCAGCACGGCGGCGTCGACGTCGGCGGGCTTGACGTACGCGAACAGCCTCATCGTCCGGCCTCCCCCGCGACGTCCATGATCGCGTCCACGATGCCGTTGTAGGCCCCGCAGCGGCACAGGTTGCCGCTCATCCGCTCCCTGACCTCGGGCTCCGACAGCCGCCGCACGGCCGCCTCGCCCGTGACCGCGCTGGGCTGCCCGGCCGCGTGCTCGGCCAGCATGCCGATCGCCGAGCAGATCTGGCCCGGCGTGCAGTAGCCGCACTGGAGGCCGTCGTGGCGGACGAACGCCTCCTGGAGCGGGTGGTCCACGCCCTCGATGGTGGTGATCTCGTGACCGTCGTACTGGACGGCCAGGGCCAGGCAGGAGTTGATCCGCATGCTGCCGTCCAGCACCGTGCACGCGCCGCAGGCCCCCTGGTCGCAGCCCTTCTTGGGGCCGGTCAGGCCGAGCCGGTCGCGCAGCGCGTCGAGCAGGCTCACCCACGGCTCGACGTCGAGGGCCACGACGTCGCCGTTCACCTTCATCCGTATCTCGGTCACTCGAGAGTCCTCCCATGGCGGATATGGGGGTGACGTTAACAGAACGTCGTTCACCTAACAAGAGACCGGCGTTCTGTTATCTTCGCGCGTTATGCTGCTGACGACATGACACGGGCGGCGTTTCGCCGGGCCAGGAGGCCCGAGCACAAGCAGCAGCGGCGCGAGGCGATCCTCGCCGCCGCGCGCGAGCTCGCCCGCACCTCGGGGGTGCGCAACGTCAGCCTCGGCGCGGTCGCCGACGCCGTCGGGCTGGCGAAGTCCAACATTGTCCGCTATTTCGGCACCCGCGAGGAGATCTACCTCGAACTGCTCGCCGAGGAGTGGCACTCCTGGGCCGACGCCGTGGCCGGCTGCCTGTGCGACGAGCCTCGGGGCGGAGCCGAGGGGCTGCATCGGGTGGTGGCCGTGCTGACCGGCACGCTGGTCGAGCGGCCGCTGTTCTGCGACCTGATGAGCCACTCGTCCAACAGCCTGGAGCACAACGTCTCCGTCTCGGCGGCCCGCACGTACAAGCGGACGGCGATCGGGGTCACCGCCGAGCTGGGCGCGCAGGTGGCCCCCGTCGCCGGGCTGACCGCGCGCGAGGGCGGCGAGCTGGTGGGGGCCGCCTGCGGGCTGGCCGGGATGCTCTACCCGGCCGCCAACCCGCCGCCCGCGCTCGTCCAGGTCTACGCCGAGGACCCCGAGCTGGCCGCCGCCTGCCCCCAGCTGGAGCCCACGCTCACCCGCGCGCTCACGGCGATCGCGCTGGGCCTGCCGGCGCTGCGCGACAAGCCGCCCGAGGTGAAAGTTTCACCCCGATCCAGGCATTCCTGACCGCCCCGCCCGCTCTTCCTGTACATCGGCGTGATTTGCGCGGACCATGTGTGCCCGCCGACCTAACCGGTTAACAGAGAAGGGCACCCCTCCATGAGCACACGACTCGGGGCCGCCGTGGCGGCGCTCCTGTCGCTCCTCCTCACGATGCTGATCCTCCCCGCCGCTCCGGCGCACGCCGCCGTCGGGCTCCGGGTCAGCGGCACCAGGATCGTCGAGGCCAACGGGAACGCGTTCGTCATGCGCGGCGTCAGCCACGCCCACACCTGGTACACGAGCCAGACGGGCGCCTTCGCGCACATCAAGGCGCTGCGCGCCAACACCGTACGGGTGGTGCTGAGCGGCGGCCGGTGGCCCGCCAACGGCGCCTCCGACGTCGCCAATATCGTCTCGCTGTGTCGGCAGAACCGGTTAATATGCGTGCTCGAAAACCACGACACCACCGGCTACGGCGAGCAGAGCGGCGCGTACACGCTGGACCAGGCCGTCGACTACTGGAACAGCGTCAAGAGCGCGCTCACCGGCACCGAGGACTTCATCGTCGTCAACATCGGCAACGAGCCGATCGGCAACAACAACCCCTCGTCCTGGACCTCCGCCACCATCGACGCCATCACCCGGATGCGCAGCCTGGGCTTCCAGCACCTGCTGATGGTGGACGCGCCCAACTGGGGCCAGGACTGGCAGTTCGTCATGCGGGACAACGCGCAGCGGGTGGCCGACGCCGACCCGCAGGACAACACGGTCTTCTCCGTCCACATGTACGGCGTCTATGACACCGCCGCCGAGATCACCGCATACCTGGACGCCTTCCGGACCGCCGGGCTGCCGCTGGTCATCGGCGAGTTCGGGCACAACCACAGCGACGGCAACCCCGACGAGGACACGATCATGGCGCAGGCCCAGGCGCGGGGCATCGGCTACATCGGCTGGTCGTGGAGCGGCAACGGCGGCGGGGTCGAGTATCTCGACATGGTGAACAACTTCGACCCGGCCGGCCTGACCTCCTGGGGGGAGCGCATCTTCAACGGCGCGAACGGCATCGGGCAGACCTCGCGCGAGGCGACGTACTTCGGCGGCGGCGGCACCGACACCACCGCCCCCACGACGCCCGGCACCCCATCCGCGTCCGGCGTCACCTCCAGCGGCGCGACCCTCACCTGGACCGCCTCCACCGACGCGGGCGGCTCCGGGCTGGCCGGTTATGACGTCTACCGGGAGCAGGGCAGCAACGACACCCTGCTCGGGCAGAGCGTCACCACCTCCATCACGCTCACCGGGCTGAGCCCCTCGACGCAGTACCAGGTGTACGTCCGCGCCCGCGACGGCGCGGGCAACCAGTCGGGCAACTCGCCGGCCGCCACCTTCACCACCACCTCGGGCGGCGGCGACGGCGGCTGCACGGCCGCCGGCACCGTCCAGACCCAATGGAGCGGCGGGTACGTGGTGCAGCCGGTCACCGTCACCAACGGCGGCACGTCCGGCATCACCGGCTGGACCGTCACCTTCACCCTGCCCGCCGGCCACACCCTGGCCGGCTCGTGGAACGCCTCGGTCTCGGTGAGCGGCCAGACCGTGACGGCCAGGAACGCCGCCTACAACGGCACCCTGAGCGCCGGCGGCTCCACCAGCTTCGGCTTCCAGGTCACCCGCCCCAGCGGCAACACCGCCACCGTCTCCGGCTACACCTGCACCGCCTCCTGACCGGTGAAAGGAGGGCCCCGCCCTTCCCAGGACGCAGGGAAGGGCGGGCTCCCCGACCGGATCAGGAAACGGAGCGGGTTCTTGGGTCGGGCGAGGCGGCGAGCAGCGGGAGGGTGACTTCCACGCGGGTGCCGGCGCCCGGCTCGCCCGTCACGACGCAGACGCCGCCCAGTTCGGCCGCGCGCTCGCGCATCGAGCCCAGACCGACGCCGGCGCGGGGCGTGTCCGGGAGGCCCTTGCCGTCGTCGGTGATCAGGACGCGCAGGCGGCCTTCCTCGCGCTGGACGCGAATGCACGCCGTGGAAGCCCCGGCGTGGCGGCGGATGTTCGTCAGGGACTCCTGCACGATGCGGTAGACGGCCACCTCGACGGCGGCGGGCAGGTCGTCCAGGTCGCCTTCGATCTCCACCGTGACCTCAGGGGACGAACCGGCGACGCTGTCGCGGCCGGCGCCCTCCACCGCCTCGGGCTGGGGGCCGCCGGCGAGGCCGTGGAGGGCGCCGGCCAGGCCGAGGTCGTCGAGGGCGGGCGGGCGCAGGCCGTACACCAGTTCTTTCACGTCCTGGGTGACGGCGCCCATGCCGGTGTGCAGCTCCCGCAGCAGCTCGCCCGCCGCCTCGGGAGAGGATTTGAGCGTGAGGCGGGCCATGTTCACGGTCATCGCCATGGCCGACAGGCTCTGGCCGAGCCCGTCGTGCAGGTCGCGGCGCAGCCTGCGGCGCTCCTCCTCGCGCGCGGTCAGGATGCGCTCGCGGGAGCGCTGCAGGTCGGCGGCCATGCGTACGGCGTGGGCGACGTCGGCGGCGTACGGCGTGAGCGTGCCCAGCACGCGGTCGTTGTGCGCGGCGGGAAAGCGGCGCGGCCCTGGCGGTCCGACGAGCAGCCGCCCGACCCTGGCGCCGTGCCAGACCAGCGGCACCTCGCGCGGCGACGGCCCGACCCGGCCGCTCTCGACGTAGTGCGGCTGCCCGTCGGTCACCTCGACGGCGACGCCCTCGACCGCGAGCCCGTCGCGCAGCACGCTCACCACCGAGGTCAGCGCCTCGGCCGGGTCGCCGCGCCGGACGGCCTGGGTGAGCCGGGCGGCCAGCACGGCGGGGTCGCCGACGGAGCCGTACAGGAGCCGGTCCACGGCCCGCTGGAGCGCCCGCCGCAGCGGGTGGAAGAAGACGCCGGCGAACAACGCGGCGGCCACCCCGGCGACCTGGTGGTAGCCGGAGACGAGCAGCCCGGACAGCGCACCCGCGCCGAAGTAGACGGCGCTGACCACGGCCACCACCCCGGCCGCCACGAACGCCCGGCTGATCACGGTGTCGATGCCGTAAAGGCGGTACCGCATGACGGAGAACGCCACCGCGAACGGGATGGCCGCCGCCCACGCGACCGCCGGCCAGATCAGTGCGGGCCAGATGGCGGCCCCGACGAGGAAGACGATGTACCCGGCGAAGGCGAACATGGGCCAGCCGATCTGCCGCCGCACCTCGGGCCCGGCCCGCCGCATGCGCACCGCCATCGACAGCCACGCCAGCGCCATCGCGGTGTAGATGCCGACCCAGGTCGCGACGTCCACCACGTCCAGGTACGACGCCAGCGCGGGCACCTGCGTCGGGTTGGGGATGACCTCGGGGTACGGGTAGCCCTCGCGCGGCGGCGTCACCCTGACCAGGACCCGCACGGTGGCGGTCCCGAGCGCGGCGGCGCCCAGCCACAGGACCGGCCGCCAGCGCCTGGACGGCAGGCGGCCGTCGGGCGAGTAGAGCGGCAGCACCATGGTCAGCGTCAGGCCGCAGATCGCCCAGCCGAGCTGGGCGGGGCCCCGTAACCAGCCGGCCATCAGCAGCTCGCCGTCGGCGGCGACCCGGAACATCAGCATCCTGGACAGGTCGCTGATGCCGGCGGACGCGCCGCCGATGACCATGAGCCAGGCCATGTTGAGCTGGGGCCGGTGGTGGAGCAGGAACGCGCCGACGGCGGGGAAGGTGAAGATGACGGCGGTCTGCGGGCTCGCCATCTCGGGCGGCGTCCACTCGGGTGGCAGCCCGAGGTAGACGAGGATGGCGAGCAGGCCGAGCAGCGGCGACGCCACCGCCAGGACGGCCGCGAACACCACCCCGCCGGTGAGCCGCCGCCCCTCCACGATCTCACCGCCGGGACGTTCGGCCATCGTGCTCGCCCGCCTCCCCGGACCGCCCGTGTCCGGCCGGCCGGCACGCCTCGCGCCGGCCGACGGGGGTCCCGGCGGCCGCTGTCCTGGCCCCGGCCGAACGCGCGGGGCCAGGACAATATAGGCGTTAGCGGACGGTCACGGTGGCCTTCGCGGGGAGCGTCGTCCCGGCCACCTGACCGGTCACGGTGAACGTGCCCGGCTCGGCGTACCGGGCGGGATCGACGGCCTCCCAGGTGACGGCCACCGAGCTGTCCCGAGACCCGTCGTTGTACGTCGCCATGACCGTCCTGGGCAGCACCGGCGCCACCCCGGCGGAGGTGGTGACGGCCTCGTCGGCGATAGAGGTGATGGTGACCGCGCCGGTGGCGCGCACGTACACGGTGGCCTGGGCGGGCTCGCGCACGCCTTCGGCCAGCCCGGCGACGGTGAAGCTGGTGCCGCCGTCAGCGACCTGCTCGGGCGTCACCTGCTGCCAGGTGACGGCGGCCCTGCCGCGCGCCCCGTCGGCGTAGACGGTCTCGACGGTGGCGGGCAGCTCGGGCAGCGTCCCCGCGAGGGTGGGGACGTGGACGGGCCGCACCGCGTCCGGCGGCACCTCGTACACCCTGACCTCCAGCAGCCCGACGGACGCGCCGCCGGATGCGAGCTGGACGCGCAGCCGCGAGGTGGTGACGGTGTCGAAGGCGACGGTGTTGTAGGCGTCGGCGGCCGCCGGATAGGAGGCGGCGCCGGTGACATCCTCGAAGGAGTCGCCGTCCCATTGCTGGATCTTCCACGAGGCGGGGACGCGCACGCCGCCGCCGTCGTCGAAGAAGTACACGTCGGCCTTGTTCACCCGGACGGGCTCGGGCCATTCGAGCTGCACCCACTGCGTGCCCTGCTGCGGCCAGGTGCCCCAGCGCGGGTTGGCGCCGTCGTTGGAGCGCGGCGGGTCTATGCCGTCGTTGATCGCGGCGACGCTCTCCCACGGCGAGGTGTAGGAGGCGGTGGGCGTGGCCCTGGGCGCCGCGTTCGCCTGCTCGGCCTGGGCGGAGGCGGTGACGGTGACCGTCTTCGCGGTGCTCTTCGCGCCGTCGGAGGCGGTCAGGCGCAGCGTGTACGTCCCCGGCTCCGAGAACGCGACGACCGTGGTCGTGCCGGTCGGGTCGGTGAAGAACGCGTCGCCCGGCCCGTCCGCCTTGGTCCACTGGGTGGTGAGCGTGCCGGAGGGCAGCCCGTCGTCCTTGACCACGGCCTCGATCCTGACCTGACCGGGACGGCCGAAGCCGGGGTCGGTCACGAGCGTCACCGAGGGCGGCTGATTGGCGGCCCGTCCTGCGGGCTCGCCGCTGCGGTACGCCTGCACCTCCTTGATCCCGGCGCTGTGCCCGGGTTGCGGCGTGACCTGGACGCGCAGCTTGCGGGCGGTGACGGCGGGGAAGCGCACCTCGTTGAGGTTGGCCTGGGGGTAGGCGGGGGTCCTGACCTGCCGGGGCACCTCTTTCCAGGCGTCGCCGTCCTGGTACTGCACGGTGTAGTGAGCGGGCTCGGTCCTGGTCCTGCGGTCGTTGACGAAGTACAGCCTGACCTGGTCGACCTTCTGCGCCTTGCCCAGGTCCACCTCAAGGTGGTCGGGCCCGGCCTGGCTCGCCCAGTACGGCTCGTTGATCGTGAATCCGTCCACGGCCCCCGCCGGGTCGCCGTGCTCGGCCGTGGCGGTCTCGACCAGGTTGGGCCGGGCCGAGCGCAGGTCCACCCCGGCCTTCTGGAACAGGTCCGCCACGCGATCGCCGCGCAGCTCCACCTGCGTGGGCGCCTTCATGGCAGGCGCCTTCTCCGCGTGCAGCACGTCGCCGCCCTCGACCTCGCCGGTCTTGGGGTCCCAGACGGCGTGCGCGAGGCCGGACAGCGTGACCTTGCGCTTGCCGTCGATGAGGATCGAGTAGCCCTCCGGCACGCCGGCGTAGTGGCGGGCGCCGTCGCCCGGTTTGTCCCAGACGATGGTGAGGTCGCTGCCCCGGTAGTCGATGCCGTTGACGGTGAAGTGGTCCCAGCCGATGT
The DNA here is from genome assembly GCF_040676995.1 of Nonomuraea sp. NPDC049419. NCBI lineage: Bacteria > Bacillati > Actinomycetota > Actinomycetes > Streptosporangiales > Streptosporangiaceae > Nonomuraea > Nonomuraea sp. NPDC049419. Next base: position 199,481 of record NZ_JBFAQB010000014.1, read on the forward strand.
CCACCGGCCACAGCTCGACCTTGCCGTCGGAGCGCGGGCGCAGGCCCATCACGTCCTCGATGACGGTCCAGTTGCTGCTGCCGAGGATCGTGTGGTGGATCCAGGAGCGGTAGTCGATGGTCTTGGTCTTGGGGTTCCAGTTCGCCCAGAACTCGTTGGCGTCGGGATAGCGGGTGTCGCCGCCGACGTACTGTGACCAGGCGTTCCAGTAGAGGAGCTGCTTGTACTGCTCGGCCGTGATGTACGGGCTCGCGTACTCGCGCAGCGCCTTGCCGAACAGCGCGAAGTTCCGGGTGGAGTTGATCTGCGAGAAGTTGTTGGAGCCCGGCTTGCCCTGCGCCGCGGCCTCCGCCTTGTCCTTCTGGTTGGCGGTGTACGCCGGGAAGATCGGATATTCCGCCGGATCGGCCCACAACCGCAGCGCCTCCCGATATTTCGGGTCGTCGGTGGGGACGAGGCCCGTCGCGTACGGGATGTAGTTGTTGGACTCCTTCCACGGGATCAGGTTGCCGGTCTGCAGGTCGCGGTGCTTGAACAGCTTCTCGTCGTCGTCCCAGAGCAGCGTGAGGATCCCGTCGCGCACCTTGTCCGCGACGCCGCGCAGCTCGGCCGCCTTCGCCGCGTCCCCGGCCAGCTCGTACGCCTGCGCCGCCGCCATCGCGTTGGCGTAGACGTACGCGCCCTCAAGACGCTCGTTGGCCCGGTCGTAGTAGTGGAACGACACCGCGTCGGCGTCGTTGCCGGTCATCGCCTCCCAGTCGTACTCGATGACGCCGTTGCCGTTGGAGTCGTACGCCTCCAGCTGCCCCGCGACGTCCTTCTCCGCGTACCTCGCGAGGTTGCGCAGGATCGCCGGCTGCCCGCCGTGCAGCTGGTAGCTCTCCAGCGCCGCCGCCGAGATGTACTGGGTGTAGCTGTTGGACCAGTTCTCGGGGTCGCCGGGGTTGTCGGTGTACTTGGAGTTGCGCGACACCTCGCCCGCCGACACCCACGGCCCGTAGGAGTAGACCGGGTCGCGCAGATACTTCAGGTCCTGCACGAACATGGGCACGGTCAGCACGATCGCGTTGTTGTAACCGAGCGCGCCCTCGACCGAGGTGGGGAACTGGAAGTCGTTCCCGGGGATGTCGGCGTCGAGGAAGTTGAAGCGCATCAGCCACCAGCGGTAGTAGACGAACTTCTTGATGTTCTCGTCCGGCACGTCGATGTAGGGCAGGTTCTCGGCCCACCAGGCGTTGTAGTCCTGGAGCTGGCGGCGCAGCGCCTGCTCGGGCGAGCGCCCCTTGTACGCCCCGTACTCCTTGCGCGACCCCGGCAGCTCGTCGGTGACGAAGCCCATCTGCACCTTGGTCCGCACGGTCCTGCCCGGCTTGACGGTGACCGTGCCTTTGAGCGCGCCGCCGGCCGCCTTGAGCCCGTCGCCGCTGAGCCGGGGGAAGATCGTGGTGAGCCGGTTCTTGGCCCACACCGCGCCGGTCAGCTCGCGGTCGCCGTCGGCGGTCTTGGCGTACGGGGAGGTGACGGTGACGGGCACCTCGCGGGCCGTCGTGCCGGTGTTGGTGATCTCCAGGGTGGTGACGGCGACGTTCTCGTGGGTGATGAACTTCTTGACCCCGACGGCCAGCCCGTCGCCGGTGTAGCGGCCGGTCCAGTGGCTCGGCATCTGGAGACGGTCCGCGACGGTCTCGGTCAGGCCGGTGCCGAGGTCGATGACGTACGCGTCGCGGTTGTCGATGCTCTCCCAGTACGCGACGTACCCGCCGAAGCCGATCTTGCGCGGGTCGTGCTCCTTCATGAACAGCGCCCGCCCGCGTGACATCAGCCACGTGCCCGCCGGGTCGTCACCCGGCCGGGCGAGCATGCGGTCGATCCAGTAGGAGTCGCCGCCCTTCTCCTTGTTGTAGATCCGCTCCATCATCCGGCGCGGGTGGTAGCCCACCGGCTCGGCGGGCACCGGATCGGCGCCGGTGAAGACCGGCATCCCGAGGTCGTCCTGCGCCGCGTGGGAGGGTGCGACGCCGAGCCCGGCGGTGAGCGCTGACACGGCCAGGCACACCAGCTGTTTACGCACGTGCATCTCCTGAGATCGGTAGCCAGACACGCATGGTGGCGGGACCCCGGTTGCCCCACCGGTGATAGGGGACGAGCCGCAGCCGGACGTCGCCGCCCCCGCCGGTCGCGGACGGAGCCCCGTACGGCCAGCCACCGTTCGCCCCTGAGCCGAGCGCGGCCCCCACCTCCAGCTCCACCACGCCGTCGCCCTCGTGCTCGACGGGCGGCTCGACGTGCGCGGTCAGGTCGCCGAGCGGCGGCTCGTCGGCCACCGACTCCGCGCAGTAGACCAGCGGCCCCCGCTCGACCGCCGCGCTGCCCCGCAGCGCGTCGATGCGCCGGTCGGGGAACGTCCAGCGCGGCCGCACCGGCAGCTCAAGCCGCAGTTCGTCGCCGGCCCGCCAGGGCCCTTCCGCGGCGACGTAGCCGGGCTCGACCGGCCGCACCCGCGGCTCCTCCCGCAGCGGCGCGTCGGGCGCCGACGCCGGCACCCTGGCCAGCGTCGCGTCCGCCGCCCACGCGGGCACCCGGACGGCGATGCGGCCCGCGCCGTCCTCCAGCACCCGGACGGTGACCGAGCCGGTCCACGGGTAGCCGGTCTCGACGCGCAGCGCGAGCCCGCCGTGCCGGATCTCGGCCGGGGTGAGGTGGTGGATGACGACGCCGTCGCGGGAGCCCGCCGCCACGTACGCGGGGAGCGAGGCGAGCGTGCGGGCGATGTTGTTCGGGCAGCACGAGACGTCGAACCAGGGCGAGCGCAGCCCGCCCTCCGCCGCGTGGTTGACCCCGTCGAGCGGCGTCGCGGGCACCCGGACGTGCAGCGGGTTGACGTAGAAGAACGAGCGGCCGTCGAGCGCGACGCCGGTGGCCAGCAGGTTGTACATCGTGCGCTCGGCCAGCTCGGCGTAGCGCACGTCGCCGGTGGCCAGCAGCAGCCGGTGCGCCAGCATGATGGAGGCGATGCCGCCGCACGTCTCGTTGTACGCGCGGTCCGGCGGCAGCTCCCAGTCCTCCCCGTACGACTCGTCGGCATGCCTCGAGCCCATGCCGCCGGTCAGGTGGGTACGCCGGGCCACCGTGCGCTCCCACTGAGCCTCGACCGTCTTCAGCAGCTCCTGGTCCCCGGTCTCGACCGCCACGTCCACGACGCCGGAGGCCAGGTAGAGCGCGCGGACGACGTGCCCGCGGAACACCTGCGCCTGCCTGACCGGCACGTCGTCCTGGTAGTAGCCGCGCCCGAACGGGATGTCGGCCAGCGCGGGCAGGCCGCGCCGCTCGACGAAGCGGCGGGCCATCTCCAGGTAGCGGCCGGTGCCGGTGGCGCGGTACAGCTCGACCAGCGCCATCTCGATCACCGGATGACCGCAGGTCTCGGTGCCGTCCATGAAGCGGCGGCACACGTGGTCGGCCGCCTTGACGGCCACCTCGGTGAGCAGGTCCTCCCCGTACGTCCGCAGCCTGGCCACGCCCGCCTGGATGAGGTGGCCGTAGCAGTACAGCTCGTGGCCCCACTCGAAGTCGGTGTAGCGGCTGCCCGACCAGCGGGTGTTGAGATAGCCGTCGCCCTCCTGGGCCTGCGCGACGGTCTCGGCCAGCGCGGGCAGGCCGGGATGGTCGGCCCAGGCCATCGCCTCCAGCAGCTTGTAGATCTCCGAGTCGCTGAACTCCCGGCCCCTGCGCGGCCGCTCGCCGCGGAAGTTGCCGATCCAGCCCTCGCGTTCCTCCCATTCCAGGCAGTGGGCGATCGTGACCTCGCGGTTGAGCGCCACGCGGTCGCCCCAGAAGCCGGGAAGGAGGCGTACCGCGTCGAGGCCGAGCGGGGACAGGGCGCCCGATGAGGGCAGGACAGGATCAACCACGCAGAGCTCCTGACATGAATCCGCGCACGTAGTGGCGCTGCAGAACGACGAAGAGAATGAGACAGGGGATCGCCATCACCATGACGCCGGCCTGGAGCATGCCGTAGTCGATGGCGCCGAACGTGTGCTGCGTCATGCTCACCACGGCCACCGGCAGCGTGAACGACGAGCCGTCGTTGAGCAGGATGAGCGGCGCGAAGAAGTCGTTCCACGAGGCCAGGAAGGCGAACAGGCCCACCGTGACCAGCGCGGGCCGCACCGCGTGCAGCAGGATCCTGGCGAACGCACGGAACGTGCCGCACCCGTCGACCAGCGCGGCCTCCTCCAGCTCGCGCGGCAGCGCCTCGAACGCGTTGCGCATCATGAACAGCGCGAACGGGAGCTGGAACATCACGAACACCAGCGACAGGCCCACCAGCGAGTTCTGCAGGCCGAGGTAGCCGAGCAGCACGTACAGCGGGATGAGGATCGTCGCGTACGGCACCATGAGGATCGCCAGCGTGGCGAGGAACAGCAGGTTCTTGCCGGGGAAGTCGAAGCGGGCGAAGCCGTAGCCGCCAAGCGCCGACACCAGCAGCGTGCCGCCCACCGTCATGGCCGACACCAGGACGCTGTTGGCGGCGTACGTGTCGAGCCCCTCGCCGAAGCTCGCCATCTCCAGGTAGTTGGACGGCTCCTCCAGCGAGGCGTAACCGCTCCACACCAGCGGGAACAGGAAGAGCACCGCCAGCGCGGACAGCGTGAGGTAGCGACTCACCTGAGCCTCCTCATCATCAGCGCGTTCAGGCCGACGAGGGCCAGCAGCAGCACGACCGACAGGGCCGCCGCGCCGCCGAGGTCGAAGCGGAAGAACGCGTCCCGGTAGATGACCATCACCATGGAGACCGTGCTGTTGTCAGGGCCGCCGTTGGTGAAGACGAAGAACTGGTCGAAGGCCAGCAGCGATCCTGTGACGCTGAGGATGAGCATCAGCGCCAGCGTGGGACGCAGCAGCGGCAGCGTGATCCTGGTGAGGATCTGCCAGCGGCCCGCTCCGTCGCTGCGCGCGGCCTCGTACACCTCGGTAGGGATGGCCTGCAGGCCGGTCAGCAGGATCAGCATGTTGAAGCCGGCGAAGCGCCAGAGCACCAGCGTGATCGTGGAGAACAGCGCCATGTTCGGCGTGCCGATCCACTTGACCGGCTCGTCGGTGACGCCGATCGCCTGGAGCATCGGGTCGATGGGGCCGAAGTCGTTGTTCAGCATGCCGTAGAACAGCAGGCCCGCCGCGGCGAAGCCGACCGCTCCCGGCAGGAAGAACGCCGTCCTGAAGAACGCGATGCCCGGCCTGCGCTCCTGCACCAGCAGCGCGAGGCCGAGCGCCACCAGCGACAGCAGCACGGTCGTGATCGCCGTGTACTTCAGCGTGAAGAGCACCGCGTCCACGAACAGCGGGTTGTCGGCGATCTTCGTGTAGTTGTCCGGCGCGTTGAACGCCGCCGGGCCGAGCAGCGGCCAGCGGTTGAGCGACATCCAGACGACCAGCACCAGCGGCGCCACGAACAGCACGCCGACGATGACCGCCGTCGGGGCGGCGTACAGCCAGCCCTGCACCTTTCTGCTGCTGCGCCACCGGGCGGAGGGCGCGGAGTGCGCCGCCCGCCGCCCGGATCTGCCGGCGGTCAGCGTCATTGCTGCAGCGACTTCGTGATCTCGGCGTTCAGCTGGGGCACCTTCGAGGCGTCACCGAACACCGCCTCGCGGGCCAGCCGCAGCCAAGGGCCCTGCGGGTCGTTGAAGGTCTGGCCGAAGCGCGGCGCGTACGGCGTCCGGCCCTTGGCCACCAGCGAGTTGATGAGCACCACGCGCGGGTCCTCGGCCGAGTACTTGTTGTCGGCCAGGTCGGTGCGCGCGACCACGTCCTTGTTCTTGGCCATGACCTCGACCTGCGCCTCGTCGGACACCGTCCAGGACAGGAACTCCCAGGCCGCGTCCGCGTGCTCGGTGGTCGCCGCGATGCCGACCGAGTCGCCGCCGACGAAGGTGGACTCGCCGCCGTCGGGCCCGGCGATCGGGGTGACGCCGATCTTCATGTCTTCCGGCATCAGGCCGAGCGTGGTCGAGGGCATCGGCATGACGCCGATCTCGCCCTTGGGGAAGAAGCCGGTCCAGGTCGGGCCCTGCTCCTCCTTGGCGGTCGGTCCCGTGGCCTTCTTCTCGTACAGCTCGCGCCAGATCCTGAAGACCTCGGTCATCGCCGGCTGATCGTTGAGGGACGTCGTGCCGTCGTCGTTCATGACCTGGCCGCCGGCCGCCCAGACCGAGGGCCAGAAGGTGAAGACGTAGCAGCCGCCGCAGTTGCCGCCGAAGAACGTGCCGTGGACCTTGCCGTCCTTGCCGAGCTTGTCCTGGATGGTGGTGGCGTGCTCGGCCAGCTCCTTGAGCGTCTTCGGGCCCTGCTCGGGGTCGAGCCCGGCCTTGTCGTACAGGTCCTTGTTCCAGAACCAGACCGACAGGTCGAGCGTGTGCGGAAGCGTGTACTGCCGGCCGTCCAGCGTGCCGAGCTTCATGTGCGAGGGCGCCAGCTTGTCCTTGTACGGCAGCTTCGCGATGCGGTCGGTCAGGTCCATGAACAGGCCCTGGGAGGTGTAGTTCGGGACGAAGATGACGTCGGCCGCGAACACGTCGGGCAGCTGCTTGGCCCCGGCCGCGGCGGCGATGCGGGGCTGGTAGTTGTCGGTGGGGATGACGGTCAGCTCGACCTGGTTCTTGTGGCTGCTGTTGTAGGCCTGGACCAGGCGTTCCGTCTGGGTCTGCGTGGCCGCGCGGGTCCACATCGTGATCGTCACGGGGCCGTCAGCGGGCTGCCCGCCGTCGCCGCCGCCGCTGGTGCCGCAGGCTGCGGCTGTGAGCGCTAACACCGAGAAGAGGGAAATCCCTGCCAGCCTTCGTCTCATGATGTGCTCCTGGACTTAAAGGTTTTCGGAAACGTAGAAGAAACATGAGGCCGTGTCAATGGGTGCTAAGGTGCTAAGCAGTTCCCATAGACCGAAAAGGGTTTCGACGTATGGCGGGTAAGCGGGCGACCATCAACGATGTGGCCTCGCTGGCGGGGGTGTCCATCGCCACGGCCTCCAAGGCGCTCAACGGGCGCCAGGACGTGCGTGCGGCCACGCGCGAACGCGTGCTGGCCGCCGCGGCGGAGCTCTCCTTCCAGCCGAACGCCCTGGCCAGGGGGCTGCTGTCCGGGCAGACGCGCACGGTGGGCCTGCTCACCTCCGACAGCGTCGGCCGGTTCGGCATCCCGGTGCTGCTCGGCGCGGAGGACGCGTTCGGGGCCGGGGAGATGGCGGTGCTGCTGTGCGACGCGCGCGGCGACGCCATCAGGGAGCAGCACCACGTACGCGCGCTGCTGTCGCGGCGGGTCGACGGGCTCATCGTGGTGGGCGAGAGCACCAACCCGCGGCCGTCGATCAGCAAGGACCTGCCGGTCCCCGTCGTCTACGCCTACGGCCCGTCCGATGACCCCGACGACGTCTCGTTCGTGCCCGACGACGTGGGCGCCGCCGCCATGGCCGTGCAGCACCTGCTCGCGCTCGGCCGGCGCCGCATCGCGCACATCACCGGGCCCACCCACTACAAGGCGGCCCGCGACCGCGAGGAGGGCGTGCGCAGGGCGCTCGCCGAGGCCGGCGTCGAGCAGGCCGGGCAGACCCTGTCCGGCGTGTGGTCGCAGCGGTGGGGGCGGCACGCGGCCGAGATGCTGCTGATGGCCGAGCCGGAGATCGACGCGGTGTTCTGCGGCAGCGACCAGATCGCCGCCGGGTTCGTCGAGGGCGCCAGGGAGCGGGGACGGCGCATTCCCGACGACATCGCGGTGGTCGGTTACGACAACTGGGAGGTGCTCTCCACCGAGACCAGGCCCGCCCTGACCACCGTCGACATGAACCTCGAAGTGCTCGGCAGGACGGCCGCCCAGCACCTGTTCGCGGCCATCGACGGCAAGGCGACGCCCGGCGTCCACACCCTCCCCTGCCAGCTCGTCATCCGCGACTCCACCGCGCCGCCCGGCATCTCCTGAGGGTGGTGTGCGTCCGCGGGCCGCAGGGTGGTTTCCTATACGCATGCCTGATCTCGTGGTGGACGGCGGCGACAAGCTGTGCGTGCAGTTGCTCATCGAGTTGCGCGGCCATGTGCGCGAGGCCGGGCCCGGCGCGGTGATCCACCTGATCGCCACCGATCCGGCCGCGCCGGTCGACCTGCCGGCGTGGTGTCACATGACCGGGCACGCCTACCTCGGGCCCGTCGAGGGGGCCGAGCGGCCGACGTACGCCTTGCGGGTGGCCGGCGACGCCAAGGAGACGCAGGACGCGAAGCCCTGGCACGCCGCTTAAGCGGTTAATATCAGTCCGTGAAACGTCCCACGATCGCCGACATCGCCAGCCGCGCGGGGGTCTCCAAAGTAGCGGTCTCCTACGCGCTCAACGGCCAGCCAGGGGTGTCGGAGGCGACGCGGGCACGGATCGTCGCCATCGCCGAGGAGATCGGCTGGCGGCCCAACAGCGCCGCCCGCGCGCTCAACGGCGCCAGGGCCAACTGCGTCGGGCTCGCGCTCTGCCGGCCTGCCCGCATCCTCGGTGTCGAGCCGTTCTTCATGGAGCTGATCAGCGGCATCGAGGGCGTGCTCGCCGACCGCTCCTACGGCCTGCTGCTCCAGGTGGTCACCAGCCACCAGCAGGAGAGCGAGGTCTATCGCACCTGGTGGGGCGAGAGCCGCATCGACGGCGTGTTCCTCGTGGACCTGCACTACGCCGACTCCCGGGTGGCCGACCTCGAGCGGCTCGGCATGCCGGTCGTGGTCATCGGGCACCCGTCGGAGTCGGGCTCGCTGTCGGCCATCTGGTCCGACGACGGCGAGGCCGTGCGCGAGACCGTCGGCTACCTCGTGGCGCTCGGCCACCGCCGCATCGCCCGGGTCGCCGGGCTGCCCGCGCTGGTGCACACCGCGGTCCGCGACCAGGCGTTCGTGCAGGCGTGCGAGGGCGTGGCCGAGCACGTCATCGTGCACACCGACTACACCGGCGAGGAGGGCGCGCGGGCCACCAGGCGGCTGCTCAGCTCCCCCGACCGGCCCACCGCCATCGTCTACGACAACGACATCATGGCCGTCGCCGGGCTGTCGGTCGCGCAGGAGATGCGGGTGGAGGTGCCGCGCGACCTGTCCATCGTGGCGTGGGACGACTCGCCGCTCGCCCAGGTCGTACGCCCGCCGCTGACCGCTCTCACCCGCGACATCCCGGCCTACGGCGCGCACGCGGCGCAGCGCCTGCTGGCTCTCATCGCGGGCGAGAGCGTGCCCCCGTACGAAGACCGCGCCGCCAGCCTCACCCCGCGTGGCAGCACCGGCCCCGTCGCCTGAGACGTCCCTGCGCGGCACGTGCCGCGAGCGGCGGGCGGGGCGGCTGGCAGACCGCCTCTCCCTGGCCCGCGGCACGTGCCGTCCCCTCCTCCGCGGCGAGTCTCAGGGGAGCCGCCCCCGCGTCCCCCGCGCGGAGACGGCTCCGAACCGACCGAGTGAGGAAGAGACGTTCTGAGTACCTCTGTACCCGAACGTGATCTGAAAGGGAGCGAATCGTAACCTTCCGCGCACGGTCAAGGGCGCGCGTAGGTCGGGGCCGACCGGGTAGGCGGGCGAGTATGACTGAGGCTTTCGACACCGACATGCTGTGGGAAGAGTTCCACCGGACCGTCAACATGAACTCCGAGGAGCTGCGCGCCTACCTGCTCGCCGAGGCCTCCGGCGAGGAGAGCTTCCCGGCCGACCCCGATCTGGGCATCGACGAGCTGGGCCGGGGGGTGCTGCACGTCATGAGCAAGCGCAAGGGCGACCTCACCGGGGCCGACCTCGACGTCATGCGCCGGGTCGTCGAGATCGTCGAGACCAAGGGCGACCGTACGGACGACGACTCACGGCGGGAGCTGATGTCCGTGGGCCACGACCCCTTGAGAGGATGACTCCGTGATCGAGCCGCGTCCCTGGATCGAGGGGTATGTCCGAGCCTGGAACTCCAACGACCCCGATGACATCGCCGCGCTGTTCACCGAGAGCGCGGTCTACTACCCCGAGCCTTTCAGCAGGCCCTGGCAGGGGCGCGACGAGATCATCTCGCAGTGGCTGGGCCGGCAGGACAAGCCTGGCGAGGCAGACTTTCAATGGCATCCGGTTTGTGTGACGGACGATGTGAGCATCATCCAGGGAGTTACGACATATCCGGACAAAACGTACAGCAATCTATGGGTGATCCGATTCGGACCCGACGGGCGGTGCCGGGAATTCACCGAATGGTGGATGCAGCACGACCTCAAGTGATGCAATGGGCCGAACCGTCTTCACCCGAGGAGATCCGTTGAGAGACAACCTCGACCTCGCCGCGAGCGCCCAGGAAATGGCCGACGCCGCCCCGACGGGATCGATCGACCGCGCCGCCGCCACGTCCGTGGCCATCACCCTGGCCACCACCCGCGACATCGACGACGCGAGAAAGACCCTGGACGGCGTGACGCCGGCCGAGGTCCGCGAAGCGGCCCTCGCCCTCTTCGACCGCCTCGCCACCGCCTGACCAGCCCCACCACCGCGCCCGCACCGCTGGGGGCCGCGTCGGCATGGCCGCCTTCCGTTCAGGGGTGATCGTCGCCTTAGCCGCCCGCCGTCTCCGGCCCGCCGCCCGCCGTCTCCGGCCCGCCGAGGCGGGCGGCGAAGGCGCGGCGGGCGCAGGCGGCGGCCTCGGGGTCGCGGTGCAGCTGGATCGCGTGGTTCAGGGCCATGGCCAGGCCCGTCAGCTCGAACGCCAGCCCGGCCTGATCCGTGCTCTGAGGCAGCTCGCCGGCGGCCACGGCCCGGCCGATCTCCTTGAGCAGCCGCGCCCGCCAGGCGTCGAAGAGCGACTCCACCGCGTCCCGCACGGCCCCCGGCCGGCCGTCGAACTCGTGCGCCGCCGCCACGAAGAAGCACCCGCCGGGGAAGACCTGGCGTTCGAGGTAGGACACCCACGCCTCGCAGAGCGCCCGCAGCCGGGGCAGCCCCGGAGCGACGGCGACGACGGGCTCCCAGACCTCGGCGCGGAAGACCTCCCCCGCCCGGCCCAGGGCCGCGAGCTGCAACGCCTCCTTGGAGCCGAAGTGCCCGAGCACGCCTGACTTGCTCATGCCCAGCTCGGCCGCCAGCCGCCCGATGGTCAGCCCTTCCAACCCCTCCTTGGACGCCACGGCCACCGACCGATCCAGGATCGCCGCCCGCGTCCCCATGGCCTCGGCGACCGACTTGCGTGGACTCACCCGTACCTCCCTCACCTAGATTAGCGTCCGAACGTTCGGTTGCTATAGTCCCCGGCATGACTGGATCACGACTCGTCGCCACCGGCCACTACCAGCCCACGAAGATACTGACCAACGACGACCTGGCCGCCATGGTCGACACCAGCGACGAGTGGATCACCAAGCGGGTCGGCATCCGCACCCGCCACGTCGCCGCCGAGGGTGAGACGGTGACCGACCTCGCCGCCGGCGCCGCCGCCAAGGCGCTGGCCGCCAGCGGCATGGACGCGTCCGAGATCGACCTGGTGCTGGTCGCCACCTGCACCCAGACCGAGCGGGCGCCCAACGTGGCCGCGCGGGTGGCGGCGCGGCTCGGCGTACGGGGCGGGGCGCTCATCGACGTCGGCGCCTCCTGCTCCGGCTTCACGCACGCGCTCGCCCAGGCCGACCACGCCATCAGGGCCGGCGCCGCCACCCGCGCCCTGGTCGTCGGGGCCGACATGATGACGTCCGTGACCGACTGGACCGACCGCACCACCTGCGTCCTGACCGGCGACGGGGCCGGTGCGGCCGTCGTCGCCGCGGCCGAGACGCCGGAGATCGGGCCCGTCGTCTGGGGGTCGGCGCCCGAGCTGGGCACCGCCGTCCGCATCGACGGCGTTCCCTCCCGCTTCTCCCAGGACGGGCAGACCGTCTACCGGTGGGCCACCACGCGGCTGCCCGAGATCGCCAGGCAGGCGTGCGAGCGGGGCGGCGTGCGTCCCGACGAGCTGGCCGCCGTCGTCCTGCACCAGGCGAACCTGCGCATCATCGAGCCCGTCGCCGCCCGCATCGGGGCCGTCAACGCCATCGTGGCCAGGGACGTCGTGGAGTCGGGCAACACCTCGGCCGCCAGCGTGCCGCTCGCCCTGTCGAAGCTGCTGGAGGAGGGGAAGGTGGCCGCTGGGGCGCCGATGCTGCTGTTCGGGTTCGGGGGCAACCTGTCGTACGCGGGGATGGTCGTCCGCTGCCCCTGAGCCTTTACTGTGGCGGGCGTGGAGGGTTCGATCCGGGTCGGGCACGCCCCTGCGGGCGAGCTCGATGGCGAGGGTCAGTCCGGTCGGCCCTGAGCCGACGATGAGTACGCTGGTCATGCCGGTGACGATGCCGGTGTCCGCTGCCAGATCTCTGTCATCCGGCTGCCGAGCCTGGGCCGGGCGTGACAGCACGCGGCGTCCTTCCGGTTTGGCGATGGATGCGCGATGGTTAGGGCAACTTGCACCGCGAAGTAAGGAGACCTGTGGCCAGTCCCGGCACGATCGACACCCGAGGCAGTGATTTCGCCCGACTAGCCCATCGCATCACCGACGCCGGCCTGCTGAACCGGCGCCCTGTTTACTATGCCGTGCGGATGACCATCGCCGCCGTCGTGTACGCCGGTTGCTGGGCGTTGTTCGCCTGGCTCGGCGACTCCTGGCTTCAGCTGCTGTTGGCCGCCGTACTGGCGGTGGTCTTCGGGCAGCTCGGCTTCCTCGCCCATGACCTCGGCCATCGCCAGGTCTTCAGGACGCGGCGGCCGAGCGACGTCGCCGGCCTGATCATCGGCAATCTCGGCATCGGCCTGGGCTGGGGGTGGTGGACCACCAAGCACAACCGCCACCACGCCAACCCCAACCACGAGGACCACGACCCCGACGTCTCCCCCGCGGTGATCGTCTGGTCGGAGGATCAGGTGGCGCGCAGCTCCGGCTTGCCCAGATTTATCGCGAAGTATCAGGCTTATTGGTTCTTTCCGCTGCTCACGCTCGAAGCCTGGCACCTGCACGTCGCCAGCTTCAAGGCGCTGCTGAACCCCGCCGCCAAGCGCCGCAAGCTGGAGCTGATCCTGCTGGTCGTACACGCCGTGATCTATCTCGGCGCGGTCTTCGCCGTGCTCTCGCCCGGCAAGGCGGTGCTGTTCCTGATCGTGCACCAGGGCCTGTTCGGGGTCTACCTCGGCAGTACGTTCGCACCGAACCACAAGGGCATGCCCGTCCTCACCAAGGACGACAAGCTGGACTTCCTCCGCAAGCAGGTGCTCACCTCGCGGAACGTGCGCGGCGGCTGGTTCACCGACATCGCGCTCGGCCAGCTCAACTACCAGATCGAGCACCACCTGTTCCCCAACATGCCGGCGCCCAACCTGCGCAAGGCGCAGCCCATCGTCGAGCGGTACTGCGCCGAGATCGGTGTCAGCTACCTGGAGACCGGCCTGTTCGAGTCGTACGGGCAGGCGCTGTCCCATCTGCACGAGGTGGGCGCCGCCCTACGCCGTCCCCCTGCCGCGGCCGTCGGCTGACCTCCCAGGAGGGCGGCCGGTCAGCGGGTGCCCTCCTTGCCGCCTCCTTCTGACTCCAGCTTCTGCAGCAGCCCGTCGCGGCGGCGTTCGAGGTCGGCGATCAGCTCGACCTGCTCGTCCGCCTGGCTGATCATCGCCCCGATCTCGACCTGGTCGGTCGCGCCGATGTCCCTGATCTGGTCGCGGATCTCCTGGTTCTCGGCGCGCAGCCGGGCCAGGTCCGCTTCGATCTGCTGGAGTTCGTCCTTGGTGCTCATGCACGGGCTCTACCCAGCAGTACCCGCCCGATTACCGGGCAGCGCGGGCAACGTCCAGAATGGGAGCCATGTCGAGGCTCTCCACCGGCACGATCGTGTCGCTCGCGATCTGCGCCGCCGTGCTGGCGGGCCTCGTCTTCACCTACGTCACCCGCCGTCCCGTCGAGCTCAACGCGCTCGACGTCGTGCTGCCGCTGGCCGCCTGCGGCGCGCTGCTGGCGCGGCGGCGGCACCCGGTCGCGGCGGTGATCGTGGCGGCGGCCTCGACCGTCGCCTACTACCCGTACGCGAAGCTCGACGGGCCGCTCATCGTGGTGATCTTCGTAGCCCTCTACACCGCCGCCGACCGGGGTCACCTGGCCGCCGCCGTGGCGACGGGCGCGGCCGCGCTGCTGGCCATGGGCTACGGCGAGAGCGGGGGCGTCCGGCACGTGGACGACAGCATGTTCATCATGATCGCCGGGTGGGTGGTGGCCGCCATCGCGTTCGGCGGCGTCACCCGTAACCGCCGTGCGTACCTCGAAGCGGCCAGGCAACTCGCGCTCGACGCGCTGCGCACGAAAGAGGAGGAGGCCAGGCGGCGGGCCGGCGAGGAGCGGCTGCGCATCGCGCGCGAGCTGCACGACGTGATCGGCCACAACATCTCCATGATCAACGTGCAGGCCGCGGCGGCGCTGCACGGGCTGAAGAAGCGGCCAGAGGACGCCGAGACGGCGCTGCGCACGATCAAGGACGCCAGCAAGGAGACGCTGCGCGAGCTGCGCACCACGCTGGGCGTGCTGCGGCAGGTGGACGAGGACGCGCCGACCGGGCCGGCCGCCGGGCTCGCGCGGCTGGACGAGCTGGTCAAGGCGTCGGGGCTGCGGGTCCGTACGGAGACGTCGGGCCCGCTTGACGCGCTGCCCACCGAGGTCGACCTGGCCGCCGCCCGCATCGTCAGGGAGGCGCTGACGAACGTCTCCCGCCACGCGGGCGCCGACCAGGCGACCCTCACCGTCACCAACAAGTCCGGAAATATCATCATCTGCGTGGAAGATGAGGGCCCGGGCACCCCCTACGAGGACGGCACCGGCTACGGCATCCAGGGCATGCGCGAACGCGCCACCGCCGTCGGCGGCACGCTGGAGGCGGGCCCCCGCCCAGAGGGCGGCTTCCGCGTCACCGCCCGCCTCCCCCTCACCCCATGATCCACCCCGCTCACGAATGAGGCTCGATGATCCGCGTACTGCTCGCCGACGACCAGACCCTGGTACGCGCGGGGTTCCGGTCCATACTCAGCGACGAGGACGACATCGAGGTGGTGGCCGAGGCCGCCACCGGCGCCCAGGCGATCGACGGAGCCCGCGAGCACCGGCCCGACGTGGTGCTCATGGACATCCGCATGCCCGAGCTCGACGGCCTGGAGGCAACCCGCCGCATCGCCGGCGACCAGGCGCTCGGCGACGTCAAAGTGATCATCCTGACCACGTTCGACCTGGACGACTACGTCTACGGGGCGCTGCGCGCGGGCGCGAGCGGCTTCCTGGTGAAGGACACCGAGCCGGCCGAGCTGATCCACGCCGTCCGGGTCGTGGCGCGAGGCGACGCCCTCATCGCGCCGTCGATCACCCGGCGGCTCATCGCCGAGTTCGCCGGCCGGGTCAAGCGCCCCGACCCGGGCCCCGAGCTCAACGCGCTCACCGATCGGGAGCGCGAGGTGATGACGCTGGTGGCGGGCGGCCTGTCCAACGACGAGATCGCGGCCCGGCTCGTGGTCAGCCCCGCCACGGCGAAGACGCACGTCAGCCGCATCCTGACCAAGCTCGGCGTGCGCGACAGGGCGCAGCTCGTGGTCATCGCGTACGAGGCCGGCATGATCACCCCGGGCTGGCTTACTCCCTGAGGCGTACGCCGGCGGCCGCCTGTCATCCCAGGAGGTACGCCGGCTGCCCGCCGTGGACGGATGCGGCGAGCGAAGCCGCGGGCGGAGGCTCGACGGCATGGACACCGTCGACCTCGCCCGCCTGCAGTTCGCGCTCACCGCGGGCGCGCACTTCCTGTTCGTCGCGCTGACGCTCGGCCTCGCGACCCTGCTCGCGGTCGTGCAGACCACGGCGACGATCTCGGGCAAGGACGTCCACCTGCGGATGACCCGGTTCTGGGGGCAGCTCTACATCATCAACTACGCGATGGGCATCGTCACCGGCCTGGTGATGGAGTTCCAGCTCGGGCTGTCGTGGAGCGGGCTGACGACCTACGCGGGTGACGTGTTCGGCTCGGCTCTGGCGATCGAGACGCTGGTGGCGTTCTTCGTCGAGTCCACGTTCCTGGGCCTGTGGATCTTCGGCTGGAACAAGCTGAACCGGTGGGCGCACCTGGCGCTCATCTGGGTGGTGACGCTCACCGCGTACGCGTCGGCGTTCTGGATCCTCGTCGCCAACGGTTTCCTGCAGAACCCGGTGGGCCACGTGGTGGAGGGCGGGCGGCTGCGGCTGACCGACTTCGGCGCGATGGTGGCCAACCCGGCGGCGCAGGCGGCGTTCTGGCACGTGCTGGTGGGCGGGCTGATCGTCGGCGGGTTCTTCATGGCGGGGGTGAGCGCCTACCATCTGCGCCGCCGCACCCCCGAGTGGGAGCTGTTCCGCAAGTCGCTGCGCATCGGCATCGGCGTCGCGCTGCCCGCGACCTTCCTCAACGCCGTCATCGGCGGGATCTCGTTCCAGACCCTGCAGCCCGCCAAGTCCGCCGCCTGGTCGGCCGACGCGGACCGGCTGGCCTCACTCCAGGCGGAGCTGGTCGCCAGGCTCGGGCCCGGCGACTACTTGCCGGACGTCGGCTGGGTGCGGGCGGGCGGCCTGGTGATGATCCTGCTGTGGCTGCTGATGATGGTGGTGATGGGCCCGAGCTTCCTGCTCATGCTCGTCCAGCCGGCCGTCTACCGGTTCCGGTTGTGGCACTGGGTGCTGACGCTGATGATCCCGGTGCCGTTCGTGGCCATGCTGGGCGGCTGGGTCTTCCGCGAGATGGGCCGCCAGCCGTGGGTCGTGTACGGGCTGCTGCGCACGTCGGAGGCCATGTCGCCGGTCACGAGGGCACAGGCGGCGTTCTCCGTGCTCGCCTTCGCCACGGTCTTCGCGGTGCTGATCGCGGTCAACACCTGGCTGCTGGCCAGGCACGCCCGTCGCGGCCCCGGCGCGGTGGCGCTGGGCGACCGGCCGGTCGAGGCGCCCGTCCCCGTCCCCTCGTTCTAGGAGCCCCCCGCACATGGAGATCTTCGTACTGGCCTTCTTCGCGCTCGGCTACCTCGTGCTGGCCGGGGCCGACATCGGGGTCGGCATGGCGCTGCCCTACCTGGGCAGGACGCCGGGCGAGCGGCGCGAGGTGATCGCCGCGATCGCTCCGTTCTTCCTCGGCAACGAGGTGTGGCTGGTGGCCACGGCCGGGGTGCTGGCCGGGCTGTTCCCCCGGCTGGAGGGCGAGCTGCTGCACGGCAACTTCTGGATGGTGGTGACGCTGCTGCTCGCGTGGGTGGTGCGCGACATGGGGCTGTGGCTGCGCGGGCGGGTGCCGGGGGCGCGCTGGCAGGCGTTCTGGGACGGCGCCGTCGTGGCAGGCAGCTGGGGGCTGGCGATCAGCCTCGGCGTGATCCTGTCCGGGGTGCTGCTCGGCATCGAGGGGCCGGTCGCGCTGCTGCCCGCGCTGGTGGTCGCCGCGCTGTTCTGCGCGCACGGGCTGACGTTCGCGGCGCTGCGGCTGCGCGGCGAGCTGCGGGCGCGGGCGGCCGTGACCTCGGGCGGGGCCGGCGAGGCGGGCACGTACGCGCTGACGTCCGCCGCGCTGCTGATCGTGGGGGTGCTGGCCGGGCTCCGGCTGCCGCTGGAGCCCGGCACGTCGGGGCCGCTGCTGGTGCCGATCGTCCTCACCCTGCTGCCGTTCCTGGTGGCGGCGCAGGCATGGGTGTGGTGGACGTTCCGGCATCGGGTCAGCGGGCCCTCCTACCTCTAGAACAGCGGCCGGCCGTCCCTGGTCAGCTTCCAGTTGGAGGCGGCGAAGTCGGCCGGGTCGATGGTGCCCTGAGCGGTGGCGTACTCGATGAGCGCCTGCCTGATCTCCACCTGCGCGTTGTAGACCACCTCGGCCCCGGTGACGTGCGGGAAGCCGCCGCCGCCCGACTGGCGGTAGTTGTTGATCGCGACCACGAACTCCTTGTCGTCCGGCACCGGCGCGCCGTCGTAGGTCAGGTTCGCGACGCGCCGGCCGACCGGCTTGGCGACGTCAATGTCGTACGAGACGCCGGAGAGCTGGTCGTCGTGGCCTGCGCGGGGGGTGCCACCAGGACCAGCGCGCTGAGCGCGGCGGTCCCGGCGATGGCGAGTCGTGAGGTCTGCATGGTTGGCGAGGGTAACTGGGATGAATCACCCGTTGGTCTCATTGGTGACGAAATTCCTGATCAGCCGGGTGACCTCCTCCGGGCGCTCGTGGAGGACCACGTGGCCGCTGTCGAGTTCGGCGTACGCACTGCCCGGGATGGCCGCGTGCAGCGCGCGGGAGTGCTCGACCGGGATCAGGTAGTCCTTGGCCGCCCCGACGACCAGGGTCGGCGCGGTGATCTTCGACAGCGCGTCCCTGACGTCCACCCGCAGGCCCAGGTCGATCTGGCGCAGGGCGCCGGGCGGCGGGTCCCCCGCCATCAGGGTCTCCACGCCGATCTCGCTGACGAACCCGGGGCTGAAGGCCAGCAGCGGCCCGTACGCGGCGTAGCTCTCCGGGTCGGTTTCCGACAGCCTGGCCCACGTACGCAGGCCCAGCTCAAGGCGGGAGTCGGCGAGGTGGGTCCAGCCCGCGACCAGCACCAGCCGCCTGACCAGCTCGGGCCGCTCGGCCGCGATGGTGACCGCGACCGCCGCGCCCAGCGAGAACCCGACCAGGTCCGACGGCCCCTCGAAGGTGGCGGCGACCTGGTCGGCGAGCAGGTCGAGGGTGAGGTCGCCGCCGTGGTCGAAGGTCCGGCCGCTGCCGGCGTAGTCGGGGGCGATGACCGTGCGGATGTCGGACAGGCCGGGCACGAGGTGGGCGTAGTTGGTCTCCGCGTCACCGGACGCGCCGTGCACCAGCACCAGGCCGGGCCCGCTGCCCTCCTTGCGGTAGTGGACGTCTCCCAGGGCGTGAGCGGCTACAGGCATGCGAACGTCTCCTTGCTTTAGTGATCGCTACAGAAAAATAGCATAGCGACCGCTATAGAATTGCCGCATGGCCAGACGGCGAGCATTCGACAGGGACGAGGCGCTGGAGAGCGCGTTGCGCACGTTCTGGCAGCACGGCTACGAGGCCACCTCCGTCGCCACGCTGACGACCGCGATGGGCATCAACCCGCCCAGCCTGTACGCCGCCTTCGGCGACAAACGCCGCCTGTTCGAGGAGGCCGTCCAGCGCTACCAGGAGACCTACGGCGCCTTCGCCGCCCGCGCCCTGACCGAGGAGCCCACCGCCCGGGAGGCCGTCGAGCGCGTGCTGCGCGACGCGGCCGGCGAATACTCCCGCCCGGACCACCCGCACGGCTGCATGATCATCAGTGCCGCCGTCAACTGCGAGTCGGCCGAGGTGGTCGAGCTGCTGCGCGGGTTCAGGGAGGCGACCAAGGCGGCGATCAGGCAGCGCATCGACGACGACGTCAACGCGGGCCGCCTGCCGCCCGGCACCGACGCGGACGGGCTCGCCACCTTCTACGCCGCGATCATCCAGGGCATGTCCACCCAGGCCCGCGACGGCGCCTCCCTCCGCGAGCTGCTCGCGGTCGCCGACCGCGCCATGGCCGCCTGGCCGGTCGTCACCGCGACTTGACCGAGGCGTCCTCAGGGGAGACCGCCGGCTCCGAGGCGCGCAGCCAGCGGCAGCCGTACGGGTCGAGCGGCAGCCGTACGACGCCGTCGTCCGGCACCTCCAGCGTGCCGTCCACCAGCAGGTCCGTCAGCCGGCAGCGCTCCAGGCCGTCCAGGTGCAGCTCCACCTCCTGCGCCGCGTCCGACAGGTTGTGCAGGACCACCACCGTGGCGCCGTCGGCGTCGCAGCGGTGCGCCAGCACGGCGTCGGGGCCGCCGTCCAGCACCGTGTACGCGCCCCACGCCAGCTCGGGGCACTCCCGGTAGCGCTCGATGAGGAGCTGGAACCAGCGCAGTAACGAGTCGGAGTCCCGCTTCTGCGCCGCCACGTTGACGTGTGCCGGGCCGTACGCGCCCTCGGCCATCGGGCGCACCGGCTCGGCCCGGCTGAAGCCGCCGTCCTGCGACCACTGCATGGGCAGGCGGACCGCCATGCGGCCCTCCGCCGCGAGGTTCTCCCCCATGCCGATCTCCTCGCCGTAGAAGATCACCGGCGTGCTGGGCAGCGAGAACAGCAGGCTGTACGCCATCTTCACGCGCCGCTCGTCCCCGCCGAACATCGGCGGCAGCCGCCTGCGCAGGCCGCGTCCGAAGATCTGCATGTCCTCGTCAGGCCCGAATGCCGCGAAGACCTCCTGCCGCTCGCCGTCCGTGAGCTTGTCGAGCGTCAGCTCGTCGTGGTTGCGCAGGAACATCGCCCACTGGCAGTCCTTCGGCGGCTCGGGCCGCTCGCGCAGCGCCGCCGCCAGCGGCCGCGCGTCGCCGCGGGCCATCGACAACCACGCCTTCTGCATGCCGACGAAGTCGAAGCACATGGTGAGCTGGTCGCCCAGGCCGTCGCCGAAGTACGCCATCAGCTCCTTGTACGGCAGGTTCACCTCGCCGAGCAGGACCGACCCGCCCATGCGCCGCGTCATGAACCCCCGCAGGTCCGCCAGGAACTCGTGCGGGTCCGCCAGCTCGGGATCGACGTTGTCGATGAGGAACGGCACCGCGTCCACCCTGAACCCCGACAGCCCCAGCTCCATCCAGAACCCGAGTATGCGGGTGATCTCGTCCCTGACCTGCGGGTTGCTCACGTTGAGGTCGGGCTGGTGCCGGTAGAAGCTGTGCAGGTAGTACTGGCCGGTGCGCTCGTCGTACTCCCAGACGCTGTCCTCCTTGTCGGGGAAGACGACCTGGTCCGGCTCCGGCTCGGGGGTGTCCTTCCAGACGTACCAGTCGCGCAGCGGCGACTCCCGGCTCGACCGCGACTCCGCGAACCACGGATGCTGGTCGGAGGTGTGGTTGACGACCAGGTCCGCGATCACGCGCAGGCCCCGGTCGTGCGCCGTGCGCACGAACTCCACGAAGTCGCCCAGCGTGCCGAGCCGGGGATCGACCGTGTAGAAGTCGGTGATGTCGTAACCGTCGTCCTTGTTGGGGGTGGGGAAGAACGGCATGAGCCACAGGCAGGTCACGCCCAGGCCCGCGAGGTAGTCGATGTGCTGTGTCAGGCCGCGGAAGTCGCCCACGCCGTCGCCGTTGCCGTCCTTGAACGTCTCCACGTCCAGGCAGTAGACGACGGCGTTCTTCCACCACACGTCGGAGGTGTACGTCAGTCGCATCCGGCTCCGCTACCCAGCCCGTCCGCCGTCACGCGAGCGTGCGTACGGCGTCCTCCACGAGCTGCCAGAACGCGGGCACGTCCACACCGGTGGCCACGTTCGCGTTGGGCGGGCGGTTGAGCTTGCCCAGCAGGTCGACGCAGGTCGCGCCCGAGGTCTCCGTGCCGTGCAGCTCGACGTCCACGCGGGTGCGGACCGTCGTCACCAGCCCCGGCCTGGCCACCAGGGCCACCGCCACCGGGTCGTGCAGCGGGCCGTCCGGCATGCCCTGGTCGGTCTCGTACGTGGAGTTGAAGAAGTTGAGCAGCTCCACCCCGAACGCCGCCGTCCTGTTGCCCACCGCCTCGATCCGCGCGATCACCTCCTGGGTGGCGAGGACCTGGTGGGTGACGTTCAGCCCGACCATCGTGAACGGCACCCCCGTGCCCAGCACGATCGCCACCGCCTCGGGGTCGGTCCAGGCGTTGAACTCGGCGTACGGGGTGACGTTCCCCCTCCCCGTCGAGCCGCCCATCCAGACCACCTCCCTGATCATCGGGAGGCGGTCGGGGCAGGTGCGGGCGAACATCGCCACGTTCGTCAGCGGCCCGGTCGCCACGATCGTCACCGGCTCGCCGGCTGCGTCGAGCGTGTCCCTGATCAGCTCGATCGCCGAGCGCGCGTCGGCCTCCACCGTGGGCTTCGGCAGTTCTGGGCCGCCCAGCGCGTTGTCCCCGTGGATCCACTCGGCCGGCTTCAGCAGCCGCACCATGGGGCTGTCGGCGCCCGGCGCGACCGGCACCCCCTCGATGCCCGCCAGGCTGATCACCACCCTGGCGTTGTAGGTGGTGTGGTAGAGCCGGCCGTTGCCACCGACGGTGGTGACGGCCCGCAGATCGATGGCGGGGTCCCCGGCCGCCAGCCAGATCGCGAAGACGTCGTCGTGCCCGGGGTCGCAGTCGAGGATCACGGGTGTCGGCATCGCCCCATGCTAGGCCCGTGGGCCCGGTCCGCCCAGGGGAACCGCAAAGGTCAGCGGGCGGCCGGGGCGGCCTGCCTGGCCCTGAGCGCGATCTCCAGCTCGAAGCGGATGTCGGGGTCGGCGAGCTGGTCGCCGTACAGCTCTTCGAGCTGCCGAAGCCGGTAACGCACGGTCTGCGGGTGAACGTGCAACTTGGCCGCCACCTCACCGGCGCCCCTGCCATGCCGCAACCAGGCGAGCAACGTCTCGGCCAGCCGATCCTGCTGCGCCGGCCGCAGATGAGCGAGCGGCGCAAGCCGCACCTGGGCCAGCGCCCTGACCAGCTCCTCATCCTTGAACAACACCAGCGTCGCCATGTGATCGGCACACCGCAGCAACCCACCGGGCAGCACACCCCGCCGCGACAACTCCAGCGCCTCTGAGGCCCACCGCAGAGACGTCCCCGCCGCCATCAGCGGCACAGCGGGCCCGACCGCGGCCCTGCATCCCCGGAGAGCCCGCTCGATCACCTCCCCCTTCCCCTCGGACTCCGGCACGAGGAGACACGGCACGTCCCGCTCCAGGCCCATCAACACGTCGGAGGGCAACCCCGCACAAGCAGGCCACCGCACCAAGCTTTCCCGCCGTCGAGGGCGACCGTCCTTTTGATGAGGGGGAAAGGGGGTGATGCCCGCCGCGGGGGGCGCGGTGCCCCTGGCGGTGGGGTGGGTGGGGGTGAGGGTTATGCAGGTGACGGTGGTGGGGAGGGGCCAGGCGGCGGCTTGGGCGGCGTTGCCGAGGGCCTCCGCAGAGGGAGGGGAGTCGTTCAGGAGAAGGTTCAGCAGGTGGGCGCGGTGGCGGGTCAGGGCGTCGGGGAGGTGCGCCTTGGCCGCCTCGTAGCCTTCCGCTGCGGCTTCGGCGAGGTCGTCCAAGTAGGCGAAGACCTTCTCGCCCAGGTCGTGCAGGCATTCCGGGGGGAGCCCGAGGTCGGTGAGGCGGCGCCAGCCGACTCGGGCCCCGAGCCGTAAGGCCGACTGGAGGGGCTCCAGGGTGCGGCCCTCGCCGGCCTCGCCCTTGCCGATCAGCCGGAACGGCTCGGGGTCCCACGCCGCGCCGGGCCGCTCGACGCGATCGACGAAGCCTTCGACGGCCTGCTCCACCGCCGTCCTGACGACCTTGGTGCAGAGCTCGTCCGAGGGCCGGGCGTACTCCGGGATGCGGGCCTGGATCTCCGCGGTCAGCTCGTCGGAGATCCGCCCGATGCCCGATCTGAGCGCGCGCACGGCGTCCCGGCGGCTGCCGCTGGTGTCACTCGTGTTGGCCATCGTCCCTCCTGTCGCCATTGTGACGCAGGCAACAGGAAAATGGTAAGCAAGTGCTTGTTTGTTATCACCTCTGGAGGAAGGCCCCGAACTCCTCCACGTCGATCAGCCCGTCACCGTCCTTGTCCAGCTTCCGCACCCCTTCCTGGGCGGCCTCCAGCGTCACGGGCTGGCCGAGCACGTCCATCAGCCGGACCAGCTCGTCGGCGGAGATCCGGCCGTCCTTGTCGGCGTCGATGAGGTTGAAGGTCGTCGCGTAGTCGCTCATGTGGGGGGTCGCCCTTCCGCTTGATCCGATCGTCGGGTCAGACCTTAGTGGTGACGTGTCGCAACGCGTCGACGAATGCCATCACTTGGGGCCTGGCATCCCTTTCGCGCCAGGCAATGGCCAGTTCCCCGGGAGGCAGCCCGCTAACAGGCCGGTACGTCACTCCAGGTCGCCGGTACAGCTCCGCGTTCCCCTCGGCCACCAGCACGACCCCGAGCCCGCTCGACACCGCCTCGAACACCTCCTCGGCCGTACCGGCGGTGACGCCGATCACCGGCGGCCCTGAACGATGCTCGACCCCGAGCCAGAAGTCACGCAGCGGCCCGGCCGCCGGGGGCAGCGCGATGAACGGCTCGTCCCGCAGCTCGTCGAACGGCACCTCCGCGAGCCCGGCCAGCCGGTGGTCGGCGGGCATGGCGACCCCGCGCCGCTCGGTGACCAGCACGTACGTCCGCAGCTCCGGCGGCACCGGCAACCACAGGAACGCCACGTCCGACGACCCGTCGGCCAGCCCGCCGCTCGGGTCCTCCCAGCCGACCAGCCGCAGCGACACCTCCCACCCCGGCATCACCGAACGGAACCGCCGCAGCGCCTCCTGCTGCAGCCCCCGCCCGACGGCGGTCTGCAGGCCGATGACGAGCGTGCCGGCGGGCCCCGCGGCCCGCGCCCGCTCGACCCCTGCCGCCCACCGTTCGAGCATGTCGCGAGCCACGGGCAGCAGCTCGGCGCCCTGCCGGGTGAGCACCACCCCGCTCGGCACCCGGTCGAACAGGCGGTGGCCGAGCTGCCGTTCGAGCACCCTGAGCTGCTTGGACAGCGCGGGCTGGGAGACGAAGAGCCGCTCGGCGGCGCGGGTGACGTTCAGCTCGTCGGCGACGGCGACGAAATACCGCAACTCGCGCAAATGGACGTCCATAACCATCGGTTATAGCAAAGGGTCTTGGACGCGCGGCCCGCCGCGGCCCCAGGATCGTCGGCATGAAGACACGCACTCTTGGAGACGGCCTGCGGGTCCCTGCGATCGGTTACGGCGCGATGGTGCTGTCACCCGGCATGTACGGCGAGGTAGACGACGCCCGCGGCGAGGCCGCGATCAAGGCGGCGCTGGACGCGGGCGGCACCCATGTGGACACCAGCGACGCCTACGGCCCCGACGGCCACAACGAGCGCCTGGTCGGCCGGGCGATCAAGGGCCGCAGGGACGAGGTGACGGTCGCGACCAAGTTCGGCCTGGCGGTGCCCGAGGGCGAGCCGAGCCGGGCCCAGCCCGTCGGTTACGCCTTCGGCGAGCTGCGCGTGAACGCCGAGCCCCGCCTCGTACGCCCTTACGCCGAGCGCAGCCTGCGCAACCTGGGCATCGACGTGATCGACCTCTATTACGCCCACTATCCCGACCCGGGCGTGCCCATCGAGGAGACGGTGGGAGCGATGGCGGAGCTGGTGCGCGACGGGCTGGTGCGGCACATCGGCCTGTCCAACCTGACGGCCGCCCAGCTCAGGGCCGCGCACGCGGTGCACCCCGTGGCGGCCGTGCAGACCGAGTGGTCGATGTGGCGGCCGATCGACGCCGAGCTGCTCGCCACGGCGCGCGAGCTGGGCGTCGGGATCGTCGCCTGGAGCCCGCTCGGCAACGGCTTCCTCGCCGGCACGGTCACCGCCCTCGGCGAGGACGACTTCCGCCACAACGCCCCCCGCTTCTCGGCCGAGAACCTCGCCGGCAACAACGACCGCTACGCCCCCGTACGCGACCTCGCCGTGTCGCTCGGCATCACCCCGGCCCAGCTCGCCCTGGCCTGGCTGCTGCACCAGGACGAGCACGTGGTGCCGATCCCCGGCAGCCGCACCCCCGCCCACATCGAGGAGAACCTGGCCGCCGCCGACCTCATCCTCCACGAGGACACGCTGGCCAGGATCGACGACGCCCTCTCCCGCTTCAAGGTCACCGGCGCCACCCTCCTCTGACCGCCGACGGCCTCTTGAGATCGAAGGCTCAGAGGCCGTCGGTGGCGAGGCGGCCTCGGAGGGCCGTGGCCGGCCAGACCGTGGCGAGGGCGGCGTAGCCGGCGAGCAGGGGCACCGCGGGCTGGGCGAAGAGCGCCCCAGCGATCATGGTCAGGGCGAGGAGGGCGGACCAGGCGTACAGCACCGTGCGGCGGCGGGGTGCGCCGGTGTGGGCGGCCTCCTGGACGGGCGTGACCAGCGCCATCGCGGCCACCCCTGCGGTGCCCCAAGCCTCATGGCCGAGTGCGACGCCCGCGGCGAGCAGGGCCGCGCCGACCACCACGAGCGCGAGGCAACCCGCCGCCACCCGGGCCGCCGTGCCCTCGAACAGCAGGCCGGTGGCCTTGCCCCGGGCCAGCCGCAGCGTGGTCCACGCCTCGGCGACCCACGCCACCCAGTGCAGCACCGCGAGCACGATGAAGACGGCGATGAGCGGCGGCACGACGGGCAGCAGGAAGATCAGCCGCCAGCCGCCGGCGAACCGGCCACGCAGCCGCGACAACCACCGGTAGAGGGGGTTGCGCTGCTTGAGCGCCGCCACCAGCAGGTCCCTGGCGACGCCGTAGCCGGGGTCCAGGCGCAGCACCTCGCGGAAGGCGTCGGCGGCCTGCCCGGCGTCGCCGAACCGCAGCGACACGCGCCCATAGACGAAGTGCGCGGTCGGGCTCTCGGGATCCAGCCGTACGGCGTGCGCGGCGGCGGCCCGCGCCGGCTCCGCCTCGCCCTGGTTGACGTGGGCGAGGGCCAGCAGGCTCACCAGGTCGGTGTCCTCGGGGTCGAGGGACAGCCCCTGCCGCGCCGCCCCGGCCATGAGCGGCCACTCGCCCTTGAGCATGTGGACGCGGGCCAGCAGCTCCCACGCGGGCGCGTACTGCGGTTCGAGGTCCAGCGTGGCGCGGACGGCGGCCATGGCCCGATCGACGTCGCGGGCCCGGTAGTACACCTGGGCGCCGGCGTAGTGGGAGAACCAGTGGTCGGGCGCGAGACGTACGGACTCCTCGGCCTCGGCGACCGCCTCGGCGACCCGGCGCTGCTCGACCAGGGCGAGCGCCAGCAGCGCGTGCCCGGTGAGGTGCTGCGGCTCCTGCGCGAGCAGCCCGCGCAACTCCCGCTCGGCGTCGGCCGGGCGCCGCATCTGCAGGAGCGTGCGCGCCCGCTCGACCGGGTCGCCGACCTTCACCACTTGCCCTTGACCCAGGGCATCAGCTCGTCCCAGGCGCCGGAGTCGTTGGCGTGCATGACGTAGTTGCGCGCGGTGGCCATCCATTCGCGTACGGCCGTCGGGCGTACGCTCCGGGCCGCCGCCAGCAGGTCGGGCGTGGACAGCGGGATCGGCCGGCCTGCGCTGATCGACTGCTGCAGCTTGACCTCGACCGCGCGGTCCACCACGCCCTTGAGGTCGGCGCCGACGAAGTGCTCGGTCACCTTGGCCACGGCGTCGAAGTCCATCTCGGCGAGCGGCTTGTCCCTGCACAGGATGCGCAGGATGGCGGCGCGGGCGGCGGCGTCGGGCGGGGGCACGAACACCGGCTGGTCGAGCCGGCCCGGGCGGCGGAAGGCGGCGTCGACGTACCA
Source organism: Nonomuraea sp. NPDC049419 (assembly GCF_040676995.1). Lineage (NCBI taxonomy): Bacteria > Bacillati > Actinomycetota > Actinomycetes > Streptosporangiales > Streptosporangiaceae > Nonomuraea > Nonomuraea sp. NPDC049419. The sequence goes on from NZ_JBFAQB010000014.1 coordinate 226,830, forward strand.
GGGGGCGTTGGTGGCGGCCAGCACCAGGACGCCCTCGTTGGCGTTCTGGTCCACGCCGTCCAGCTCGGCCAGGAACTGGTTGACGAGCTGCCTGGTGTGCGCCTGGCGCATGTCGGAGCGGCGGGCGGCGAGCGCGTCCACCTCGTCGAAGAACAGCACGCACGGCCGGTTGCGGCGGGCGAGGTCGAAGGTGGCGTGCAGGTTGCGCTCGCTGGAGCCGATGTACATGTCGAGGATGTCCGCGAGGCCCACGTTGACGAACGCCGCGCCCAGCTCTCCCGCCGCCGCCCTGGCGAGGTGGGTCTTGCCGGCGCCGGGCGGGCCGTACAGCAGGACGCCGCCGCCCGCGCGCTTGCCGAACGCGGCGAACAGGTCGGGCTGCTGGATCGGCAGCAGCAGCTTGACCCGCAGCGCCTCCTTGACCGCCTCCATGCCGGCCACGTCGGCGAACGTCAGCCCTGAGCTCTGCACCTCGGCGTTGCTCTCGGGCGCGAGCGGCGAGCCAGGCTGCGGCGTGACCAACGCGGGTCCGGGCGGGACCGGCTGGGCGGGCGCCTGCGGGACGGGTGGCTGCGGGACGGGTGGCTGGGGGACGGGGGGCGGGTTGAGCCGGGCGGCGAACTCGGGGTCGGCCAGCGCGGGATCCCGGGAGATCGCCTCGAAGTACCGGTACGCGGCCCGCCCCAGATCGCCCTCACCGGCCAGCGCCCTGGCCGCGAGCACCCCGGCCCTGGGCGGGTAGCCGGGCTCGGCGAGCAGCGGTTCGAGCGCGGCCAGCGCGGAGCCGTACGCGCTCTGCCGGACGAACGCCTCGGCCAGCCCGGTGATGATCTCGGGGTTCTTGGGCGAGAGCACGAGCGCCGCCCTGAACTCGGCCTCCGCGTCGGCGAGGTAGCCCTTGGCCAGGAGCTGCCCGGCGAGGTGCTGGCGGAGTGGCAGGTTGTCCGGGGACAGGCGGGCCGCCTCGCGGAGTGCCTGCAGACCGGCGTCGTCGGGCACGTGCCGTTCCCTTCTGTCGCGAGTGTTCGGTCGAGTAGGCAAGATACCGAACCGCCCGCGAGAGGACAGGCCGGGCGCCCCGGGAAGAGGGGGCGTCCGGCCTGGTGAAACGTGAGGTCAGGCGGCGTGCAGGTACACCTGGCCGAACACCTCGGCCAGGTGCTTCAGGTCGGTGGCCTGGTCGACCTCGGGGTTGGCCGGGTCGTAGAGGGTGGCCAGCCGGGGCTTGACGGAGCCGAGCTTCTTGAGCCGCTCCCAGGTGGCGTTGCCGGCCCACTGCTCGCCGTACGCCCGGTTGATCTGGCCCTTGTCGTCCTGCCAGCGGGTCCACAGGGTGACGGTCTCGGCGGCGTCGTTCTGCAGCGGGGTCGCGACGCGCTCGGAGATGACCTGGTCGATCTGCTCGTCCTTGAGCTGGGCGCCGGCGAGGGTGGCGTCCTCGGCGGCGATCTGGGCGTAGGCGTCCCAGGCGCGGGCGCGGACCTGGATCCACTGGTTGCGCTGGGCCTCGTTCCCGTCGATCCGCCACTCGGCGTACTGGCTGGCGATGTGGCCGTCGTCGAGGGCGAGCTGGTCGATGTAGCCCTTGCTGAGCCAGGCGCCGATGCGCTCGGGATCGAGCAGCGGGTACTTCTCGGTCATCGCGATCTTGCAGGCATCGTTGGCGCCGCAGCCGAACAGCGGCACCACCGTGTGCGCGGCCAGCTTCTTGCCGGGCAGCAGCGTGCGCAGCGTGGTCGCGGCCTCGCTGACGAAGGTGTCCAGCTCCTCGGCGGTGCTGAAGGTCTGGTTGTAGCCGAGCTGCGAGGTGAACCTGACGCCCACGACGCCGGGCTGCGCGACGGCCAGCGCGGCGATCTTCTTGGCGGCCTCGGCGAGCTTGCCCGCCTTGTAGTCGTCGGCCAGCTCGGTGTCGATCCAGACGCGCATCGTGGTCTGGACGGCGGCCTGCGCGGCCTGGCCTGCCGGGGTGGCCTTGGCGGCGCTCTTCTCGGCGGCGCTGATGCCCGTCGGGTCGACGTAGCACTGCTCGCCGTTCTGGCACTCGGGGGTGCCGCCGTCCTCGGCGCCCGGCACGTCGGGGTCGCCGACGTCGTGCATCTCGCCGTCACCCTCGCCGTCGGTCGGGCACTGGGCGCCCGGCTCCTGGCAGTCGATGGTGATGGGGTTCATGGGGCCGGCGTCGATCATGTTCTGGCCGTCGTCGTTGAGCCAGAACCTCGCGATGTCGGCGGCCTCGTCGGGCTTGGCCAGCCAGGTGCAGACGACGTACGCCGGGGTGTCGGCGGCCATCAGGTCATTGCAGCTGCGGTCGTCGTCCTCCGACCACGCGGGAACGCCGATGCCGAGGAGCGAGAGGGTGAGTCCGATGATGAAGACCTGCCGTAGCCGCCGTCTCATGGCACCTTACTTCCAGGGGGTGATCGTGGGCATATCGCACACTATCCGGACGATCAACAACGTTCAATGAGATCACCGGCGTTCTTCCCCCATTTCTCCACGGCCTGTAACCATCGCTGTCGATGCCGTACACCCCCCCTTTAATCCCGCGACAGAGCCGGTGAACTGCGGCAGAATGGCGGAGTTTGGCATAAAGCGGGGGGTTGAGTGGCGTGCATTCCTTTCTTGGTGATCTAGGGCTGCTCCGTGACCGCCGCTTCTCCCTGTTGCTGACCGCCAGGACCATCTCCATGCTGGGCAGCTCGTTCGCGCCCGTCGCGCTGGCGTTCGGCGTGCTGAACCTGCCCGGCGCCACCGCCACGACCCTGTCCGTGGTGCTCACCGCGCAGTCGCTGCCGATGATCCTGTTCATGCTGATCGGCGGCGTGATCGCGGACCGCCTCCCGCGCCAGCGGGTGATGATGACCGGCGAGTTCCTGCTCGCGACCGGCTATTTCGCGCTGGCGGTCATGCTGCTCACCGGCTGGACCCCGCTGGGCGCGCTGGGCGCCGCCGCCGCGCTCGCCGGGGTGGCCAGCGCGGTGACGTACCCCGCGCTGACCGGGATCATCCCCGAGGTCGTCCCCGCCGACCGGCTGCAGACCGGCAACGCCCTGCTCGGCCTCGGCGCCAACGCCTCCCGCGTGGCGGGGGCGGTGCTCGGCGGCGCCACGGTCGTGCTGTTCGGCGGCGGCTGGGCGCTGGCGGTGAGCGGCGCGATGTTCGCGGTGGCCGGGCTGCTGATCGCCAACCTGCGGCTCACGCCCGGCGAGCGGGCCCGCCAGCAGGCCCACTCGGTGCTGGCCGACCTGCGCGACGGCTGGCGGGAGTTCCGCTCGCGGCAGTGGATCTGGGTGGTGGTCGCGCAGTTCTCGCTGCTGGTCATGGCCGTGCAGGCCGGGCACGGCGTGCTCGGGCCGCTGATGGCCAAGGAGTCGCTGGGCGGGCCCGCCGCCTGGTCGGCGTTCCTGACCGGCGAGGCCGTGGGGACGATCGTCGGCGTGCTGGTCTCGCTGCGGGTGCGCCCGCGCCGGCCCATCCTCGTCGCGGTGCTGCTCTGCCTGCCGACCGCCCTGCCTTACGTGACGCTCGGGGTCGGCGCGCCGCTCTGGGCGATCGTGGGCGCGGCCTTCGTGCTCGGCGTCTGCTTCGACGTGTTCGGCGTGCTGTGGCAGACGACGATGCAGCGCGAGGTCCCGCCCGAGGCGCTGTCGCGGGTCAGCTCGTACGACGTGCTCGGCTCGCTGATGTTCGGCCCGATCGGGCTGCTGCTCGCCGGGCCGGCGGCGGCGGTGTTCGGCACCCAGCAGGCGCTGCTGGGGTGCGCGGCCCTCGTCCTGCTCTCGACGCTGGCCGCGCTGCTCTCACCGGGGGTGCGCAACCTGCGCGCGCCTCAGCCGGCCGCTCCGGTCGCCCAGGCGTGACCCCTCACCAGGTCTGGCCGCTCGTGCGCAGGCCGCGGCTGGGCCTCCGCGGGTGGTCGCCGAAGCGCGGCTCCGGCTCGTACGCGCCGTCCAGCACGCCCGCCACGTAACCGGCCCACGCGGGTCCGTGCTTGAACCCGTGCCCCGAGTCGCCGCCCAGCACCCACACCCCGGGCGAGACCTCGGTCAGCAGCCACTCGGCGTCGGGCGTCAGCGCGTACTGGCAGACCTGGGTGAACAGCACCGGCAGCTCGGCCAGGCTCGGGAAGCGGCGCCGCAGGTAGCCGCGGGCCTGCTCGACGCTGCCTGGGTCCACGACGCGCGGGCCGTGCTCGGGCTCGTACGGCGGCCCCTCGGCGTCGGAGGTGGCCTTCATGCCCACGCCGTCCACGTCGCCGTGCCCGTAGGCGGAGGCGCCGTGGTCCACCCAGGCCGGCGTCTCGGGCAGCGACCACTGCGGCGGCGCGGCGAAGTGCAGGGTGTCCTGCTTGGTCACGGTGATCGGCAGCCCGTCGAACAGCTCGGGCAGCCACGCGCCGCATGCCCAGACCACCCGGTCGGCGTGGTGGATCTCGCCGTCGATCTCGACCGCGCTCGCATACGGCGCCGTGTCCCCCGCCACCGGCAGCGCCCGCGCCCTGACCAGCCGCGCCCCGGCGGCCTGCGCCAGCGCGGCGGTGACCTGGGTGGCCCGCCTGGCGCGCAGCACGCCAGCGTTCGGCTCCCAGAGCAGGAAGCTGAGGTCGTCGCCGCGGAAGTCGGGGAAGAAGCGGCGGCCGTCGGCCGGGTCGAGCACCTCACACTCGATGTCCAGATTTTTCAGGACCTGGGCGCTGGCGTGCTCCCACCCGTCCGGCTTCCTGGCGAACCACAGCATGCCCGACTCGACGTACAGGTCCTCACCGGCCCGCTCGCCCAGCCGCAGCCAGCCCTCCCTGGCCTGCCAGGCGAGGCGGGCGTACCAGTCGTCGTCGCCGTGCGAGCAGCGCAGCAGCCGCGTCTCGCCCGCGCTGGCCTGCCGTACGTGCCCCGGCCTGTGCTGCTCCACCAGCGTCACCTGCCAGCCGGTTTCGGCCAGCCGCAACGCCAAGGACGACCCCCAAATACCGGATCCGACCACAATGACCGATTTCATGCCTCCACGGTGACCGCAAACCCCGGCCCCCGCAAGAGGGTCCCGCAAGAGGGTCAGACGATGATCAGCCGGACGACCACGCCCGCGCAGTTGCCCGCCACGCAGATGCGTACGGGCACCTCGGAGATGCCCGCCGCGGCCGGGACGCCGCCCACGTGGCCGTCGGGCCCGATGGCCACGCCCGCGGGCACCTTGTCCTGGTCGGTGACGGTGAAGGTGGGCACCACGCCGCTCGGGCCGCCGTTGACGCCGATCTCGCCGTCGAGCGGCGTGCCGGCCCGGCCGGGGAAGGTCAGCTCGCGCGGCTCCCACGGCACGTTCGCCAGCACCACGAGCGTCAGGCTCTCCTCCTGGCAGGAGCCGCCGGAGCAGACGCCCACGCGGACGGCGTAGGTGCCGGGGCGCTCGGGCCTGCCGGACAACCGGCCGCTGCCGTCCACGCGGACGCCGGAGGCGAGGTACGCGGGCCGGAACGTGACGCCCTTGGCCCGGGGCAGCAGCGTCTGGCTGACCTCGATGCCCTGCGTGACGTAGAAGGTGTCCTCGACCAGGCTCGGGCTCGCGGGGGTGGTGAGCGATGCCTGGTTGACCAGGGTCGCGGTGAGCGGCGGCATGGCAGGCGACAGCACGCACAGCGCCATCCCGGCAAGCAGGAGAACCCACCATTGCCGCATGTTTACCCCCCGGCTCTTCCCTGCCCTTACGTACCCCTCCAGCAGGGCGGCGTCACCACTGGATAATCGGTCGCATGGCCGCAGAATCCGCTCAGACCCTCGAACGCGGGCTCCGCCTGCTGCGCCTGCTCGCCGACGGGAAGGGCGGGCGCACGCCGACCGAGCTGAGCGGCGAGCTGTCGCTGAGCAGGCCCGTCGTCTACCGCCTGCTGACGACGCTGCAGGGCGAGGGCTTCGTGCGCAGGGACGCCGAGGGCCGGGTGCACCTCGGGTTCGGGGTGCTGGCGCTGGCCCAGGCCGTCCAGCCGCTGCTGCGCGCGGCGGCGACGCCCACGCTGCGGCGGCTGGCCGAGCAGGTGGGCGCGACCGCGCACCTGACCGTGGCCGAGGGCGACGACGGGCTGGCCGTGGCGGTCGTGGAGCCGTCGTGGACCGACATGCACGTGGCCTACCGCGAGGGCTCGCGCCATCCGCTGGGCAGAGGCGCGGCGGGGCGGGCCATCCTGGCGCTGCGCGAAGGCCGGTCCGACCACAGGCACGACTACTTCGTCACGGAGGGGCAGTTGCAGGAGGGGGCACGTGGCGTCGCCGCGCCGGTCACCGGGCTGCCGTGGCTGGAGGCGTCGGTGGGGGTGGTGACGTTCGGGCCGCTGGAGGAGTCCACGGGACCGCGCGTGGTTGCGGCCGCCGCCGAGCTGGCCGCCGCATTGACTACTGGGTTGAGTTGACTTCTCCAGGCCGATGGCGGACGGTTGTTCCAGATAGAGGACACTTCCGTCCGATAACCGGACAGCAGTGGAGGGGTGGATGCCGTACTACCGCGTCGTGGGAGAGGTGCCGCGAAAACGGCACGTGCAGTTCAGGCGGCCGGACGGCGGCCTCTACGCCGAAGAGCTGATGGGCGAGGAGGGCTTCTCGTCCGACTCCTCGCTGCTCTACCACCGCCACCTGCCGACCGCCATCGTCAAGGCCGACGCCGTCACCCCGGCCGTGGAGACGACGCTGCGGCCCAACCTGCCGCTCTCGCCCCGCCACTTCCGCACTCAGGAGCTGGCCAGTGCGGGCGACCTCGTCACCGGGCGCCTGGTGCTGGCGGGCAACGCCGACGTCCGGTTGTCGTACGCCACCAGCGACCGGCCGAGCGAGCTCTACCGCAACTCCATGGGCGACGAGTGCGTCTACGTGCAGCGGGGGCGGGTCCGCTTCGAGTCCACGTACGGCGTGATCGAGGCCGGTGAGGGCGACTACGTGATCGTCCCGACCGGCACCATCCACCGCTGGGTGCCCGACGGGCCGGTCAACGTGCTGGCCATCGAGGCGTCCGGGCACATCAGGCCGCCCAAGCGCTACCTGTCGCAATACGGCCAGTTCCTGGAGCACGCCCCCTACTGCGAGCGCGACCTGCGCGCGCCCACCGAGCCGCACATCGTCTCGGGTGAGGAGGTGCCGGTGCTGGTCCGCACGCGGGGCGGGCTGACCAGGCTGGTCTACCGCCACCACCCGTTCGACGTGGTCGGCTGGGACGGCTACCTCTACCCGTACGCGTTCAACATCGAGGACTTCGAGCCGATCGTGAAGAAGACGCACGCGCCACCGCCCGTGCACCAGACCTTCGAGGGGCCCGGTTTCGTGGTGTGCTCGTTCTGTCCCCGGCCGCTCGACTACCACCCGGAGGCGGTTCCGATCCCGTACAACCATCACAACGTGGACTCCGACGAGTTCATGTTCTACGTGGGCGGCGACTACTCCGCGCGGGCCGGCTCCGGCATCGACGTCGGGTCGATCTCGCTGCATCCCGCCGGGTTCACCCACGGGCCGCAGCCCGGCGCCGTTGAGGCGGTGATCGACGCCGTCTCGCGTGGCGTCACCGTGACGAGCGAGATGGCCGTCATGGTCGACACGTTCCGCCCGCTCGACCTCGGACAGGGCGCTCTGTCCTGCGAGGACCCCGGATACGCCTGGACCTGGGCACGATGAAACTCTATGCCGCACTCGTCGACGACGCCGGGCTGTTCCCGCCGTCGTCCCTGCACATGACCGAGGCGCTGGCCCGCAACCGGCGCGACCTTGAGCACGGCAGCGACGTGCTCACCCACCGTTTTCTCTGCCCGGCCAGCCGGCTCGACCGGCTGCGCGGCGCCGGCTACCGGCCGCGTCACATCGGGCTCATCGCCGACACCGCCGACCTGCCCGACTTCGGCGACCTGCCGGTGGACTTCGTCGAGACGAAGCTGCCGCCCGACAGCACGGTCGAGGCGCTGGCCGACCGGCTCGGGCTGCCGGAGGGCGTGCGGCTGTTCGCCGAGGTGCCCGCGCACAAGACCGCCGGTGACCTGCCGCCCGACACCGGGCTCAAGGTGCGCTGCGGCGGCGCGGCGGCCGAGGACTTCCCGCCGGTCGAGCACCTCGCGCAGTTCATCAAGTCGTGCGCGGACAACGGCATCCCGTTCAAGGCGACGGCCGGGCTGCACCACGCCGTACGCCACTTCGACCCCTCGCTCGGCGTCGACCGCCACGGCTTCCTCAACCTGCTGCTGGCCGTCTGCGAGGCCGTCGAGGGCCGCGACCCGACGCCCGTGCTGCGCTCCACCGACGTCGGCCACCTCGTGCGCATGGCCCGCACGGTCTCCGACGAGACGGCCGCCCGCGCCAGGCGGCTGCTGGTCAGCTACGGCTCCTGCAACACCACCGCGCCGCTCGACGACCTGTGCGCGCTCGGACTGATCGAGGAGGAGGATCGGTGAGCTGGGGTGTGGACAACCTGCCCTATGGGGTCTTCTCCTGCCCGGGAGAGCGGCCCAGGGTCGGCGTCAGGTACGGCGACAAGGTGCTCGACCTGGCTCCCGCGCTGCACGACGAGGTGTTCGCGGCGCCCTCGCTCAACCCGTTCATGGCGCGGGGCCGCGCGGCCTGGCACGCCACCAGGGAGCTGATCCGCAACAAGCTGACCACCGACCTGTCCGTCACCGAGGCCCACCTGATCCCGCTCGACCAGGTGCGCCTGCACCTGCCGTTCGAGGTGGCCGACTACGTCGACTTCTACTGCTCGATCGAGCACGCGAGCGCCATCGGCCAGATCTTCCGCCCCGGCCAGGAGCCGCTGCAGCCCAACTGGCGGCACCTGCCGGTCGGCTACCACGGCAGGGCGGGCACGGTCGTGGTGTCGGGCACGCCGGTCAGGCGGCCGAGCGGGCAGCTCGGTCCCGGCAGGTTCGGGCCGTGCGAGAAGCTCGACATCGAGGCGGAGCTGGGGTTCGTGGTCGGCGTGCCGACCACGCCAGGCGAGCCGGCGGGGTCGTTCGATGAGCACGTGTTCGGGGTGACGCTGGTCAACGACTGGAGCGCGCGTGACATCCAGTCGTGGGAGTACGTCCCGCTGGGCCCCTTCCTGGCCAAGTCGTTCGCCACGTCGATCTCGCCCTGGGTGACGCCGCTGGAGGCGCTGCCGCGCGTCCCCGGCCGGGCCCAGGACCCCGAGCCCGCCCCCTACCTGCGCCGCCGAGCCGACTGGGGGCTGGACATCACGCTGGAGGTGCTGCTCAACGGCGAGGTGATCTCCCGGCCGCCCTACCAGGGGATGTACTGGACGCCCGACCAGATGCTCGCGCACATGACGGTGAACGGGGCCACGCTGCGGACGGGCGACCTGTTCGCCAGCGGCACGATCTCCGGCCCTGAGCGCGACCAGCGGGGCTCGCTCATGGAGCTGACCTGGAACGGAGCCGACCCGATCAAGCTGCGGGGCGGCGAGACGCGGACGTTCCTCCAGGATGGCGACACGGTCACGATCAGGGCCGCCGCGGGCGGGGTGACCCTGGGGGAGGTTTCCGGAACCGTCGGATAAGTGACTTGACGTGCTTGCATCGTGACTCACCGCTACGCTGGGACCTCCCTCTCCCTCGGAAAGCAGGAGTCACATGCGTCGTGCCGCGATGTTCTGTGTCGCCTTCCTCCTGGTCTGCGGCTGCACGTCCGTCACCGCGGCCACCCCCTACGCGCCACCCGTCGTGCGGGTCTGGCCGCCGTTCGACACCAAGCGGGCGCGGCCCGACCGCGGCCTGGTCGTCAGCGCCCAGGGCGGCACGCTCAGCCAGGTGCTCGTCTACCAGGCCGGCGAGCCCGTGCCGGGGCGGCTCGACGGGTCGCGTACGACGTGGCGCACCGACTGGACGCTCAAGCCCGCCACCGAATACACGGTCACCGCCACCGCCACCCGTGAGGGCGCGCCCGCCACCGTCGCCATGGGCCGCGTCCGCACCCGCGCCGTCGACACGACGTTCCAGGTGGCCCGCATCACGCCGCTGCCCGGCGAGACCGTCGGCGTCGGCATGCCGATCATCATCGACTTCGACACCCCGGTCAGCGACCGCGCCGCCGTCGAAGAGGCGCTCGAAGTGCGCACCTCCGCCCCGGTCGAGGGGGCCTGGCGCTGGCTCAGCGACACCCAGGTGGCCTACCGTCCCCGCCGGTTCTGGACGCCCAGGCAGCAGGTCACGGTCACCGCCCACCTGGCCGGCGTACGCGCGGGCGACGGCCTCTACGGCGCCACCGACACCACCTTCGCCTTCACCGTCGGCCGCAGGCAGACCAGCACCATCGACACCAGGACCCACCAGATGGTCGTCACCCGCGACGGCCGGGTGGCCCAGCGCATGGCCATCAGCGCCGGCATGGCCACGACCGTCGAATACACCACGACCAGCGGCTGGCACCTGACCATGGACAAGGGCAACCCGGTCCGCATGATCTCCCCTGGCCGTGAGGAGGGCGACCCCGGCTACTACGACCTGATGATCGACCACGCCGTCCGCATCTCCGACAGCGGCGAATACGTCCACGCCAAGGACAACGTGTGGGCCCAGGGCCGGGCCAACGTCAGCCACGGCTGCGTCAACGCCCGCCCCGACCAGGCGGCCTGGTTCTACGCCACCTCACTGCGCGGCGACCCGGTGCTCATCACCGGCACCGACCGGCCGCTCGAATGGCACAACGGATGGGGTTTCTGGCAACTCCCGTGGCAGAAATGGCGCCAGGGCAGCGCGCTCCTGGGAAAGGGCGCCGGTGACGTGTTGGTACCGAGGGGTTGATATCAGGATTACCGTAGACAGTGGGGGAACCAGATAAGAGTGCAGGCCCGTTATACCTTGAGGAGGGCCGGACATGGACGAATGGATCATCTGGGTTATCCTTGCGATCGTCCTCGGTGTTGCCGAAATCTTCACTTTGACGGCGTCCCTCGGTCTGCTCGGCGTCGCCGCGCTGCTCACCGCTGCCGGCGCGGCCGTCGGATTGCCCGTTCCCTTGCAGTTACTCCTCTTCGCCGTGACGTCCACCGCCGGCTTGCTGGTGCTCAAGCCGATCGCGATGCGCTATATCAAACATCCGCCGTTGCCGCGTTTCGGCGTGGAAGCACTCGTCGGAAAGCCCGCCTACGTCGTCTCCGAGGTGACGGGCAGAGACGGTCGCGTGCGCATCGGGGGCGAGGAATGGTCGGCGCGCGCCTACGACGAGACCCTGGTGATTCCCGCAGGGGCAACCGTCGACGTCATCGAGATCGAGGGGGCCACCGCCCTCGTATATCCCCGGGAGTGATCCATGGACCCGCTGTTGCTGGTCGGAATCTTCATCATCCTGTTCGCGGTGATCACGATGCTCAAGGCCGTGCGCATCATCCCGCAGGCCAGGGCGCGCAACGTCGAGCGGCTCGGCCGCTATCACCGCACGCTCAAGCCAGGTCTCAACTTCGTCATCCCGTACATCGACCGCGTCTACCCCATGATCGACCTGCGTGAGCAGGTCGTCTCCTTCCGCCCCCAGCCGGTCATCACCGAGGACAACCTGGTCGTCGAGATCGACACCGTGCTGTACTTCCAGGTCACCGACCCGCGGGCGGCTGCGTACGAGATCGCCAACTACATCCAGGCGGTCGAGCAGCTCACGGTCACCACGCTGCGCAACGTCGTCGGCTCCATGGACCTGGAGAAGACCCTCACCTCCCGCGACACCATCAACAGCCAGCTGCGCGGCGTGCTCGACGAGGCCACCGGCAAGTGGGGCATCCGCGTCAACCGCGTCGAGATCAAGGCCATCGACCCGCCGAAGACCATCAAGGACGCGATGGAGAAGCAGATGCGGGCCGAGCGCGACAAGCGGGCCGCGATCCTCAACGCCGAGGGCCAGCGGCAGTCGCAGATCCTCACCGCCGAAGGTGACAAGCAGAGCCGCATCCTGCGCGCCGAGGGCCAGCGCACCGCCGCGATCCTGGAGGCCGAGGGTCAGTCGCGGGCCATCGACCAGGTCTTCCAGGCCGTGCACCGCAACGACCCCGACCCCAAGCTGCTCGCGTACCAATACCTCCAGGTGCTGCCGCAGCTCGCTCAGGGCGACGGCAACACGTTCTGGGTGATCCCCAGCGAGGTCACCTCGGCGCTGCAGGGCGTCTCCAAGGCGTTCACCGAGGCGCTGCCCCGCACCGCGGCCAGGGAGGACCTGCCCGAGTCCTCCGCCGCGGACGAGGAGGTCGCCAAGGCGGCGGAGGCGGCGGCCGAGGCGGTCGCCGACGCCCAGGAGGCCAACGGGCCGCGCCAGCTCACCCAGGCCGCCGAGGAGCCGTCCCCGTTCGCCGGCCTCGACAAGAAGCCGACCGAGGCCGAGCACCGCTGACCGGCCACGGCACGCCGCCCGCCGATGCGGCGGGCGGCGTTCTCATGCCTGCTGGCCGCCGTCGAAGTACGCCGCCAGGTCCGGGTCGAGCGGCGGCACGTCGTACGGCCGGCCGCCGTCGCGCAGCGACATCGTGGCGAGGTAACCGGCCGCGACGCTCATCCTGGCCGCCACCGGCGAGGTGTCGGTCACCCCGCCCTCGCGCGCGAACCTGATGAACTCCGACATGATCTGCACGTCCGCGCCGCCGTGCGTGCCCTGCGCCTCCGGCACCTTGTACGCGATGTCGCAGTCGTCCCGATACCCCGTCGGCCCGGTGTTCCAGACCTTGACCGTGGCGCCCGGCCCGTCGCCGAAGTTCTCCAGGCGGCCCTCGGTGCCGATGACCGTGTAGTTGCGCACGTAGTCGGGCGTGAAGTGGCACTGCTGGTAGGCGGCGATGACGCCGTTGTCGAGCCGCATGTTCATGACCGAGACGTCCTCGACGTCCACGACCGGGTTGAGGTCCTGGCGGGCGGTGGGCGGCCAGTCGTCGGCCAGCAGCCACTCGCCGTCCGGCCGGAGCGTGCCGGGGGCGCGGCGCGGCAGGTCGCCGTGGAGCAGCAGGTCGCCGAGCGCGTTGACGCGGGTGGTGTAGCCGCCGGCCAGCCAGTGGATGACGTCGAGGTCGTGGGTGGCCTTCTGCAGCAGCAGGCCCGTCGTACGGGTGCGGTCGGCGTGCCAGTCCTTGTAGTAGAACTCGGTGCCGTAGCCGACGAAGTGGCGCACCCAGACGGTCTTGGGCTCGCCGATGACGCCCTTGGCGATGATGTCGCGCATCAGCCGGACGACGCCCATGTGGCGCATGTTGTGGCCGACGTACAGCTTGGTGCCGGTCTCGCGGGCGGTGCGCAGGATGGCGTCGCAGCCCTCGACCGTGATGGCCATGGGCTTTTCGAGGTAGAGGGCCTTGCCGGCGCGCAGGACGTCGACGGCCAGCCGCTCGTGCGTGTCGTCGGGGGTGTTGACCACGATCGCGTCGAGGTCGGGGCGGTCGAGCAGTTCGCGGTGGTCCTGGGTGAGGAAGGCGGCCGCGGGGAACTTCGCGGACTGCCGCTTGAGCACGGCGGGGTCGGCGTCGCACAGGGCGGTCACGACGGCCCCCTCGCCGGCCCCCTCACTGGGCCGGTCGGCGGCGAGGGCGATGCTGGTCCGCAGGCCGAGCCCGATGACTCCGATGCGCAGGTCTTTCACTGACGTCCTCCCCGCATTACGCAAGTTACTTGCTTTAATCTCGCATGATTTCCCGAAAAAGGTCAATACATGGCTCGAACGCGCGTCATCGCGCAATCGATAGTCAAGCGGACAGCGTAAACAGGCGCCGCTCGGCGTGGTCGAGTGCCCACCTGACCGCGCCCAGTACCACGCACTCGTTGCCCAGCGTCGAGGCCACCACCGGCGGCGGGCAGAGGCACACGTCGGCGAACCGCTCCGCGATCGGCTCAAGCAGCAGGTCACCGGCCTTCGACAGGCTGCCGCCGATCACCACCAGCTCGGGGTCGAGCGGATTGACCACGGTGAGCAGGCCGTCGCCGAGGTGGCGGGCGAACGCCCGGACGGCCGCCAGCGCCCGCTCGTCACCGGCCCGCGCCCGCTCGACGGCGAACTCGGCGGCCTCGCGCTGCGAGCGCATCTCCCCCGGCTCGGCCGCCAGCGCGTAGTCGATGACGTGCCGGTGGGCCAGCCAGTGGTCGCCCGACTGGCGGCCGATCTCGCCCGATGCCGTGTGGGCGCCCCGGTGCGGCCGGCCGCCGATGAGCAGGCCGAGGCCGAGCCTGCTGCCGGTGAACAGATAGACCACGTCGTCGTGGCCGCGCGCCTGCCCGCGCCAGTGCTCGGCCAGCACCGCGAGCCGCATGTCGTTCTCGACCAGCACGGGGGCGGGCAGCCTGCGGGCCAGCTCGCCGCGCAGGTCGAGGCCCGTCCACCCGGCCAGCGCGACGCTCTTGACGACCCGGCCCGCGCCGTCGACCGTGCCCGTGGTGCCGACGCCCACCGCCGCCAGGCCGGACACCGGCAGCCCCGCCTCGGCCGCCACTGTCTCGACCAGCCCCGCGACGGCGTCGAGCCGGTCGGCGGCGGGCATCGAGGCGTGGTGGCGCAGGCGCTGGGCGGCCACCACCGTGCCGTCGAGGTCGCTCACCATCGCCCGCAGCCAGGACGAGCCGACGCCCACCCCCACCACGTGACCTGCCGCGGCCCTGAATCTGAAGCGCCGCGCGGGCCGCCCCCGCCTGCGGTCGCCAGGCTCCTCGCCGCACTCCTCCGCCCAGCCCCCCGCCACCAGGTCGTCCACGATGACCTCGGCCGTGGGCCTCGACACCCGGGCCGCACCCGCCAGCTCGGACACGGTGGCCGCGCCGCTCTCGCGCAGGACGCGCAGGATCGCCGCCGAGTTGAGCCTGCGCAGGAGGGAGGCGTCGCCGCTCTGCTGCCGCATCCGTCCTCCGGTTATCTCAAGTCGGTTGGCTAATTCTGCCAGGTGCGGAGGTCGCGTGAAGCGGAGCTGTGGGGGCACTTAAGAACTCCTCGATGGACACGTCCCGAGCCGAAGCGGCACAGTGCGTTGCGACGCGTCATGTCCGGCCCGCTCGCCGAGCCCCTTCCGGGGCGGCGGGGTGACGGGGCCGGGGGCTCGTCAGTAGGTTGTGACAGGGGGAAGCGACGTCATGAAAGCGCTGGTCAAGAACCAGGCCGAGCCTGGCCTGTGGCTGGTGGACGTGCCGGAGCCGGAGCTGGGGCCCGGTGAGGTGAAGATCCGGGTCCTGCGTACCGGGATCTGCGGCACGGACCTGCATATCCGGAAATTTGATGATTGGGCGCGTCACACGCTGGAGCTGCCGCTCATCGTGGGCCACGAGTTCAGCGGCCACGTCGTCGAGGTCGCGCCCGGCGTCGAGGACATCGCCGTCGGCGACCTCGTCAGCGGCGAGGGCCACCTCGTCTGCGGCAAGTGCCGCAACTGCATGGCGGGGCGCCGGCACCTGTGCCGCAACACCGTCGGGCTCGGCGTCAACAGGGACGGCGCCTTCGCCGAGTACGTCACCCTGCCCGCCACCAACGTCTGGGTCCACCGCAACCCCGTCCACCCCGACATCGCCGCCATCTTCGACCCCTTCGGCAACGCCGTGCACACCGCGCTCTCCTTCCCGCTCGTCGGCGAGGACGTGCTGATCACCGGCGCGGGCCCGATCGGGCTCATGGCGGCCGCCGTCGCCACCCACGTCGGCGCGCGCAACGTGATGATCACCGACGTCAGCGACGAGCGGCTCGACCTGGCCGGCAAGCTCGGCGTCTCCCTCGCCGTGAACGTCGCCCGCTCCTCCATCGCCGAGGGCATGCGCCAGCTCCACCTGCGCGAGGGCTTCGACGTGGGCCTGGAGATGTCCGGCAACCCGGTGGCGGTGCGCGACATGATCGCGAGCATGACCCACGGCGGCAGGATTGCCATGCTGGGGCTGCCCGCCGAGGAGTTCGCCGTCGACTGGGCGACGGTGGTGACCTCGATGCTCACCATCAAGGGGGTGTACGGCCGGGAGATGTACGAGACCTGGTACAACATGTCCGTCCTGCTGGAGAAGGGGCTCGACCTCAGCCCGGTGATCACCGACCGGTTCTCGTACCAGGACTTCGACGCCGCCTTCGACACGGCGGCGAGCGGCCGTACCGGGAAGGTGATCCTCGACTGGAGCGAGGACGCCGGCGGCACCGCCCCGACCACGAACAGGAGCGCCTGATGTTCACCAACGTGCGCGAGCAGCTGCGTGCGACGCTCGACGAGATCACCGAGGCCGGGCTGCTCAAGCCCGAGCGCGTCATCTCCACCCCGCAGAGCTCCCAGGTCGGCGTGGCCGGGCGCGAGGTGCTCAACTTCTGCGCCAACAACTACCTGGGCCTCGCCGACGACCCGGCGGTGGTCGAGGCGGCCAAGGAGGCGCTCGACCGCTGGGGCTTCGGCATGGCCTCCGTACGGTTCATCTGCGGCACCCAGGAGGTGCACAAGGAGCTGGAGTCGCGCCTGTCGGACTTCCTCGGCATGGAGGACACCGTCCTCTACAGCTCCTGCTTCGACGCCAACGGCGGCGTGTTCGAGACCCTGCTCGACGCCCAGGACGCGGTGATCTCCGACGCCCTCAACCACGCCAGCATCATCGACGGCATCCGCCTGTCCAAGGCCCAGCGCTTCCGCTACGCCAACCGCGACATGGCCGAGCTGGAGTCCCGGCTCAAGGAGTCGTCGGAGGCGCGGCGGCGGCTCATCGTGACCGACGGCGTGTTCTCCATGGACGGCTACGTCGCGCCGCTGCGCGAGATCTGCGACCTGGCCGACCGCTACGACGCCATGGTCATGGTCGACGACTCCCACGCCGTCGGCTTCGTCGGCCCCACCGGGCGCGGCACTCCCGAGCTGCACGGCGTGACCGACCGGATCGACATCATCACCGGCACCCTGGGCAAGGCGCTCGGCGGGGCCAGCGGCGGTTACGTCGCGGCCCGCAAGGAGATCTGCGACCTGCTGCGGCAGCGGTCCAGGCCGTACCTGTTCTCCAACTCGCTGGCGCCCGTCATCGCGTCGGCCTCGCTGCGCATCCTCGACCTGCTGGAGACCTCCAGCGACGCCCGCGAGCGGCTGCGCGCCAACACCGCGCGCTTCCGCGAGGGGATGACGAAGGCCGGGTTCGACATCCTGCCGGGCGACCACCCGATCGTGCCCGTCATGATCGGCGACGCCGCCGAGGCCGCCGCCATGGCCGAGCGCCTGCTCGACCTGGGCATCTACGTGATCGGCTTCTCCTACCCCGTCGTGCCGCACGGTAAGGCGCGGATCCGCGTCCAGCTGTCCGCCGCGCACTCGGCGGAGGACGTGGACCGCGCGATCGAGGCGTTCACCCAGGCCCGCACCGCCGCCTGACCGCGGCTCGCGGGGCGGCCCGTTCGCCGCACGGGCGGGCGGCCTCCGGAGGCCGCCCGCCCCCCCCCCCGGGGCCCCCCCCCCCGGGTCGCCCCAGCCGACCGGGGGCTGG